>NZ_JBIIAW010000076.1:0-14893 GCF_044239695.1 Pseudolysinimonas sp.
TCGGCTCCCGACGCCACGACGTCGCGCTCGACCGGTTCCATCAGAGCGATGCCGCGCAGAAGCTCGGCGGCCTCGGCGTCGAGAGCCGCCACCCGCTCGACGACGGCGGTGAGCAGGTCGGGCGGCGTCCGGCCGTCGTCGACGGCGATGAACCCGTGCTCGACCCGCACGTCACCGCTGCGCTCCGCCGCATCCACCAGCGCCCGGAGGTAGAGCGGATTGCCATCCGTCCGCGCCGTGAGGCGGGCGACATCCGCGTGACGGACATGCGCGCCGAACCGCGCGGCGAGGATCTCGTCGACCGCCTCGTGACCGAGTCCGCCGAGCTGCCGGATCTCGGCGAAGCCCTCGTCCACGAGGCGCGCGAGGGCTTCGGGAAGCCGTTCCCCCAGTCGCGCCGTCGCCACGGCGGCGACTCCGAAACCCCGCACGAGCTGCGCGATCGCCCCCGCGGAGACCGCGTCGAGGCGCGGCGCGTCGTCGACGACGAGCACGTGACGATCCGGGTCGCGCGCGACCGCGGACACGAACGCGAGCACGGCGCCCGACGGGTCGGTCGGCAGTCGCAACTGAGCGAGCGCGGGGGCGAGTGCCGCGAGCGGAACTCCGCTGAGCTCCGCCGACGCCAGCACGGGGATGACGACGCGGCCGTCGAGGTCGTTCGCGACCGTGCGGGCGAGTACCGACTTGCCGACGCCCGCCGGTCCGACGAGCAGCTGCAGGCGGGCGGGAGAACGTCGCAGGGCGGCGCGGATGGCGGTCGCCTCGTCGCGGACGACGATGGCCCATTCCCCCGGCTGCGGCGTCGTGACGGCGTCGCGAGTCATGATGCGACCATCGTGCCCGACCGGCCCGACCCAGGGCCACTCGCGCTCCGCGACCGATGCAGATCGGGGCCGTAGGGTCGAGCCATGGACACTCGGATTCTCGGACGCACCGGCCGCACCGTCTCGGCGATCGGCCTCGGCACCTGGCAGCTCGGAGCCGACTGGGGAGCGGTCGACGATGACGCGGCCCGCGCCGTCCTCGATGCCTCCTACGCCGCCGGCGTCACGATGTACGACACGGCCGACGTCTACGGCGACGGGCGCAGCGAGCAGCGCATCGCGGCCTGGCTCGACGCCACCGGCCTCCGTGGCGAGGTGTTCATCGCGACCAAGATGGGTCGCCGCATGGACCAGACGGTGCCGAACTACTCCCCCGAGCACTTCCGCGAGTGGGCCGATCGTTCGCGCACGAACCTCGGCGTCGACACGCTCGACCTCGTGCAGCTGCACTGCCCGCCCGACGGCGTCTACGCCTCCGACGCGGTCTTCGACAGCCTGGACGCCCTCGTCGCCGACGGCACGATCGCGGCCTACGGCGTGAGCGTCGAGACCGTCGATCAGGCCCTCGCCGCGATCGCGCGTCCCGGGGTGGCGACGGTGCAGATCATCCTCAACGCCTTCCGGCTGAAGCCCCTCGACGCCGTGCTGCCGGCGGCGAAGGAGGCCGGGGTGGGGATCATCGCGCGCGTCCCGCTCGCCTCGGGCCTGCTCTCCGGGCGCTACGACCACGACACCGCGTTCGCCGCCGACGACCACCGCACCTACAACCGCTCGGGCGAGGCGTTCGACGTCGGCGAGACCTTCTCGGGCGTCGACTTCGACGAGGGCGTCGAGGCCGCGCGGGAGTTCTCGGCCCTCGCCCGCGCCCACGACCTCGAGCCCGCGACGGCGGCCCTCGCCTGGCTCGCCCAGTTGCCCGGCGTCAGCACCGTCATCCCGGGGGCGCGCAACGTCGCCCAGGCGCAGGGGAACGCCGCCGCCGGGTCGGCGCCCGCCCTCGGCGCGGAGTTCACCGCCGCCGTGCGCGACCTCTACGACCGCCGCTTCCGCTCCGCCATCCACGCCCGCTGGTAGGGCTGTTTGCCCGAAATGGCCCCATCCCGCGCGGGGAAGGGGCCATTTCGGGCAGATCGCAGGGTGGGTCAGCGGCGACGCGACCCCTGCACGCGGGAGAACAGCAGGCCCGTCAGGATGAGGCCGACCGCGAATGCGATGCTGAGCAGATTCCCGAGGATGCCGAGCGGCACCGCCGCGAGCCCGAACAGAACGATCGCGGCGTAGATCGCCATCGTGACGATGAAGGCGACCGCCGAGCGATCGGTGATCTCCTTCCCCGTGTACAGCACGATCGCGCCCACGAGACCGCCGATTGCGGCGGCGACGATGGCGATCGTGCCGATCGGGGCAGGCAGGCTCACGATGGTGCTGAGCGCGATGAGCAAGAAGCCGACGGCGGCGACGATCAGCGCGACCCGGGCGACCACGTTTGCGACAGAACCGACCGCCAGAACTGCGAAGCCCACCGCGAGCGCCAGATTCGCCAGCAGCCCGAGCCAGGGACCGGTGCCGACTGCGGCGAAGCCGAGGAGAGTGGCGAGCAGCAGCAGCGCGCCGGCGACGATGAACGCGATGCCGGCGGCACCGCGGCGCGAGTTGGAGGCAACAGCCATGAGGTACTACTCCTTCGTTGGGGTGGCGCCAGCATAGGGATCAGGGCATCCGCGGCGGCAGTCTTGACATTCCCCCGCTCCATCCGAGCGCCCTAGGCTTCCGGCATGGCCGACATCCGCCGTTTCCCGTTCGCCCGGCACCTGCGCGCGACGCCGACGAGCCACATCGTGCACGCCCGTCGGGGCCGGATCGTGCACAGCGGGCCCGGCATCGCCTTCTACTTCCGGGCCTTGAACGCCGCGATCAGCGAGGTGCCGATCGCCGAGAACGAGTTGTCGATGCTGTTCGGCGCTCGCACCCTCGACTTCCAGGAGGTGTCGGTGCAGGCCACCGTCACCTATCGTTTCGCCGATGCCGTCGTCGCGGCGGGACGCATCGACTTCTCGATCGATCCCTACACGGGCCGGTGGATGGGCAAGCCGCTCGAGCAGGTCGGAACGCGCATCACCGAGCTCGCCCAGCAGTACGCGGTCGAGCACATCTCGTCGCTGAACCTGGTGGATGTCCTGGGCGCCGGCATCCCGAAGGTGCGTGCCGTGACCGCGTCGGGCCTCGCCGGTGACGAGCGCCTCGCCGAGACGAGCGTCGTCGTCGTCGCCGTGCGCATCGTGTCGATCCGACCGCAAGCCGACCTGGAGCGCGCGCTCGAGACGCCGGTGCGCGAGCGGGTGCAACAGGATGCCGACGCCGCCTCGTACGAGCGGCGCGCGCAAGCGGTCGAGCGTGAGCGCACGATCGCCGAGAACGAGTTGCAGAGCAAGATCGAGCTCGCGACCCGGGAGCAGTTGCTCGTGCAGCAGGAGGGTGCCAACGCGCAGCGGCGCGCCACCGAGGAGGCCGCAACCGCGCTCATCGCGTCGAAGGCCAACGCCGAGCGCTCGAAGCTCGACTCGGCCGCCCGTGCCGACAGCATGCGCGTCGTCGGCGCTGCGAACGCCGAGACCGAGGCCGCCCGGCTGGCGGCCTACGCCGGGGTGCAGCCGTCCGTGCTCACCGCCCTCGCGCTCCAGGAGCTCGCGAAGCACCTGCCCGAGATCGGCACGCTCAACCTCACGCCGGACGTGCTCACCCAGGCGCTCAGCCGACTGGCCGAGGCGCCCGCCCCTGCTCCGACGACCCCGGCGCCCACCCGCGAGGCCTGAGGGTGGCGCTCCCCGCCCGCGTGGTGTTCGTGCACCGGCGCTCGGAGTACGAGGAGCTGCTCGACCGGCACGCGACCTTCGGCCAGGCCGAGTTCTTCCTGCGGTCCCGTGGCCGTTCGATCGAGGACGTGCTCGCGCGGCACGAGGCGATCGAGGCGGCGCATCACCTGGTCTCGACGAGCCTCCCGGCCGACGTCCGCCAGGCTCGGGTCGAGCGCGGCGACCTCGACCGCTACCTGTTCGCCCCCGAGGACATCGTCGTGGCGGTCGGGCAGGACGGTCTCGTCGCGAACGTCGCCAAGTATCTCGCCGGGCAGCCGGTCATCGGCGTGAACCCCGAGCCGGGGCGCAACGCGGGGGTGCTCGTGCGCCACGCCCCGAGCGAGGGCACGATGCTGGTCGAACGGGTGCGCGAGGGCCGGGCGGTGATCGAGCACCGGGCGATGGTGCAGGCCACCCTCGATGACGGGCAGACCCTCGTCGCGCTCAACGACCTCTACCTCGGTGATCCCGGCCACCAGTCGTCGCGCTACACCCTGACGGTGCCGGAGCGCGGGTCGGAACGGCAGTCGTCGTCGGGGATCATCGTCGGCACCGGCACCGGCAGCACGGGGTGGTCGTCATCGATCGCCAACGACCGCGCCCTGCTCGAGTGGCTGCCGACGGTCTCGTCGGACGCGCTCGCCTGGTTCGTGCGCGAAGCCTGGCCGTCGCCGGCCACCGGCCGGGTGCTCGGCTACGGCGACCTCGCGGCGGGCCAGCTCCTGGAACTGGTCGCCGAATCGGAACTCCTCGTCGCGTTCGGCGACGGGATCGAACACGACCGTCTGCCGATCGGCTGGGGTCAGCGCCTCACGGTCGGCACGGCGGCATCCCGACTCGCGCTCGTGACCGGCTGAGGCCTGACAGACTCGATCGGTGAGCACCCCCGAGCGTTACGTCGTCGCGACCGACGGCGCCTGCAAAGGCAACCCCGGGCCGGCCGGCTGGTCCTGGGTCGGCGAAGACGGCCACTGGGCCGCCGGCGCGATCCCGCAGGGCACCAACAACATCGGCGAGCTGCTCGGCCTGTTGCACGCGATCCGCGACAACGCCGACGTGCGCGAACTCGTCATCCAGCCCGATTCGATGTACGCGATCAACACCTACAGCTCGTGGATGGACGGCCACCGTCGCCGCGGCTGGCTGACCAGTGCGAAGAAGCCGGTCGCGAACCGCGAGATCCTCGAGGAGCTCATCGCCGCACGGGACGCCCGCCGCGCCGCCGGCCTCCCCGACGTCGTGCTCGAGCACGTGCGCGGACACAGCGGGCATCGGCTCAACAGCTGGGCGGATGAGCGCGCCGTGCGGGCCTCCCAGCACGCGGCCGGCGGCGACGATTCGATGTGGTCGTCGCGGCACGGTTCGCCGCCACTCGACGTCTCCGTCGACCCGCCGCGCGGCGCGGGTGACCGGCCGCGCGGGTGACCCGCTCGACTACAGCTTCTCGATCGGCGCGATCTTGATGAGCAGGCGCTTCTTGCCCGCCGTCTCGAACTGCACTTCGGCGATCGACTTGGTGCCCTGACCGGTGACGGCGACGACCTTCCCGTCGCCGAAGTCGGTGTGCCGGATGCGGTCGCCGGCCTCGAGGGTCAGGTCGCCGTTGTCACGCACCTTGCCGGTGATCTCCGATGCCCACTCGCGCTTGACGCGGGGTGGGGCGGGGGGCAGCGCCTCGGTCGAGTACGAGAACCCCCGCGCCGCACCTCCGGCGTAGCCGCGTGCGTTGAGCGCCCGCGGGCGCGTGCCTCCCCGCGAGGTGGCGTCGCCGGGTGACTGGCGCCAGTCGATGAGGCCCGGCGGGATCTCCTGCAGGTAGCGGCTCGGCATCGCGACGCTCGTGTCGCCGAACGACGAGCGGGTCATCGACAGCGACAGGAACAGCCGCTTCTTGGCGCGGGTGATGCCGACGTAGAACAGTCGCCGCTCCTCGGCGAGGCCGCCGGGCTCGCCCGACGACATCCGGTGCGGCAGCAGGTCCTCCTCGACGCCGGTGAGGAACACCGCGTCGTACTCCAGGCCCTTCGCCGTGTGCAGCGTCATGAGCGAGATCGTGCCGGACTCGTCTTCGATCTCATCGGTCGCCGCGACGAGCGCCACCTCGGTGAGGAACTCGAGCAGGCCGGCATCCGGGTTGTTCTTCGCGTGCTCCTTCGTGACGCTCACGAGCTCCTCGACGTTCTCGACGCGCGCCTCGTCCTGCGGGTCGCGGGTGGCGCGCAGCGCGTCGAGCAGCCCCGAGCCGGCGAGCAGGGCGAGCAGGATGTCGGCCGCCTTCCCCCCGGCGACGTGCATCGCCTCGGCTTCGTCGAGCAGCTCCGCGAGGTCGAGGATGGCGCGGGTGACCTTCGGTCCGAGGTCGAGTTGCCCGGCGTCGCCGAGCGCGTCCCGGAGCGGCACCCCCATCTTGTCGGCGTGCGCCTGCAGGGCGGCCTCGGTCGCCGGGCCGATGCCGCGCTTCGGGGTGTTGAGGATGCGGCGCAGGGCCAGGTCGTCGGCGGGATTCGCGACCTGGATGAGGTAGGCCATCGCGTCCTTGATCTCGGCGCGCTCGTAGAACTTGGTGCCGCCGATGATCTTGTACGGCAGCCCCGAGCGGATGAACACGTCTTCCAGCGGACGCGTCTGCGAGTTGGTGCGGTAGAACACGGCGATCTCGCGATACGGAGTGCCGGCGGTGTGCAGCGCCGAGATCTCGTCGGCGACGAACTGCGCCTCGTCGTGCCCGGAGTACCCGGTGTAGCCGATGATCGGATGCCCCGACCCGACGGTCGTGAACAGGTTCTTCTCGAGCCGGTCGAAGTTGTTCGAGATCACCGCGTTGGCGGCGTCGAGGATGTTCTGCGTCGAGCGGTAGTTCTGCTCGAGCAGCACGGTCTTGGTCTCGGGGTAGTCGCGTTCGAACTCGACGATGTTGCGGATGTCGGCGCCGCGGAAGGCGTAGATCGACTGGTCGGAGTCGCCGACGACGGTGAGCGATGCGCCGGGCAGACCGCCGGACGCGTCGACCGCCATCCGCGTGTCCTCCGGCACGTGCTGCGGCTTGATCGGCCGGGTGAGCTCGCGGATGAGGGCGTACTGCGCGTGGTTGGTGTCCTGGTATTCGTCGACCAGCACGTGGCGGAAGCGCCGCTGGTAGAGCGCCGCGACCTCGGGGAACGCGCGGAACAGATGCACGGTCTCCGCGATGAGGTCGTCGAAGTCGAGCGCGTTCGCCCGGCGCAAGCCCGCGGTGTAGCGGCGGTAGATCTCGAGGAACGCGACCTCGGCGGGGTCGTCGGTGTTGACGTTGCGCGCGTAGGTCTCGACGTCGATGAGCTCGTTCTTCTGCTTCGAGATCTTGCCCGCGACGATCCCGGGCGTGAGGTTGAGGGTGTCGGCATCCAGCTCTTTGACGATGCGCTTGATCAGCGCACGGCTGTCGGCGGAGTCGTAGATCGTGAACCCGGCCTTGAGCCCTATCTGCTCGGCCTGCCGGCGCAGGATGCGCACGCACGCACTGTGGAACGTCGAGATCCACATCCCGGTGTCGCTCCGGGAATCGGCGCCCCGCCCGACGAGGTGCTGCACGCGTTCGCGCATCTCGTTCGCGGCCTTGTTGGTGAAGGTGATAGCGAGGATCTGCAGCGGGCTCGCCTCACCGCTGGCGAGCAGGCTCGCGATGCGGCGGGTCAGCACGCTCGTCTTGCCCGACCCGGCCCCCGCGACGATCAGCAGGGATCGCCCGCGGTAGAGCACCGCCTCGCGTTGTCGCGGATTGAGCCCGTCGAGCAGCCGCTCGTCGACGGCGGGCCGGCCGTCCAGGGCGATGCTCTGGAAGTCGGCGCTCGTCATGGTGTGTCGATTCTACGAGCGCCCGGCGACCTCGGCTCGGGCCGCGACCCCGAGGTCGGGATGGTCGACGAAGATCCCGTCGACTCCGGTCGCCAGCACGGCGTGGAACTCGCCGCGCCAGTCGCCCCAGTCGCGCGCCGCCGACCCGAGGCGGTACCCGGCGGCGAGGAACCGGTTCTCGGGACGCAGTGTCCAGGTGAAGACCTCGAGTCCGGCCCCGTGGGCGCGCACGACGAGGTCGCCGCCCCCGGTCTTCAGCAGGAGCGACTTGTCGACGCTCACCCCGTCGACCTCCTTCGCGAGACGGGCGAGCCCGGCATCCGTCAGCTGCGCCGAGTAGGGCAGCGCCTTGTTCCCGAGCCGGGCGACCTGGTCGGGTGCCGACCCCCTCGACTCCAGCAGGTACACGAACCGGCCCGCGACCCCGCGCCCGCGGA
This sequence comes from Pseudolysinimonas sp., assembly GCF_044239695.1. Classification (GTDB taxonomy): domain Bacteria; phylum Actinomycetota; class Actinomycetes; order Actinomycetales; family Microbacteriaceae; genus Pseudolysinimonas_A. The sequence goes on from NZ_JBIIAW010000076.1 coordinate 7,954, forward strand.
TCTCGCCGAGCACCGTCTGCTCGAAGCACTCCACGATCGTGCGGCCGCCGTCGTCCCAGGCCTTCAGTTCGTCGGCGATCAGCTCGTCGAGCGGCAGCGCGATCGAGGCGAAGTAGGTCGGATGCTTCACCTCCGCCACGATCGAGATCTCGCGCCCGGTGCGCTCAGCACCGGCGTCGAGGATGTCGAGCAGGTCGCGCAGTCGCAGGATGCCCTCGGTGCCGTCGAAACTCGCCGACGCCTGCCGCACCTGAGGCAGGCGCTCGGTCGCCCGGAGGGTGCTGAGTTCGGCCCAGGTGAAGTCCTCGGTGAACCAGCCGGTGAGGCTCACCCCGTCGACTCTCTTGGTCGCCCGGCGATCGGCGAACTCCGGCCGGCGGGCGACATCCGTCGTCCCCGAGATCTCGTTCTCGTGGCGCAGCACGAGCACGCCGTCGCGGGTCGCGACGATGTCCGGCTCGATCGCGTCGACCCCGAGGGTGATCGCCAGTTCGTAGGCCGACCGGGTGTGCTCGGGCCGATATCCGCTCGCCCCGCGGTGTCCGATGACGAGGGGGCGGGGAGGAGGCACCCGTTCACGATAATCTGATGCCCCTATGGCCACCTGCGCGAACTGCGGTCGGGAGCTCCAACCCGCCTGGAAGTACTGCATCACCTGCGGCACGCGCACCGGTGTGCCGCTCGCCGGGGTGATGCCGTCGGCGCTCAGCGCCGACCCCGAGGCGCAGCCCACGCGCGTGAACGTGCTCGCCGTGCTGGCCCTCATCCTCGGCTGCCTGCTCAGCCCGCTCGCCGCGCTCTTCGGGCACGTCGCCGTGTCGCAGATCAAGATCACCGGAGAACGCGGGCTCGTGCCCGCCTGGATCGCCATCGTGCTCGGGTACGTCTGGCTCGTCGCCCTCGCGGTCCTCGTGATCGCGCTCGTCACGACGAATGCCTGAACCGGGACCTCCCCCGACGGAGTCCGCTCCGTTCCGCTGGCGCGAGCCGACCTCGCTAGTGCGCCTGCGCTGGGGTGGATACCGCCCCCGGCTCCTCGGCGGCCTGCTGCTGATCGTCGCCGGAGGCACCGCGGTCGCCGGGGGCGGTGCGACCAGCCCGTTCGCCACCGCCCTGCTGTTCCTCGGCTCGACCGCGCACATCGTCGGCTGGTCGGTACTCCCCGCCGCCGGGTGGCGTCGCATCTGGGCGCTCATCCCGTCGACCTTCGCGATGTGGTTCCTGCTCACCGGACCGGGGTGGCTCGCGATCCTCGTGCTGCCGTACGCGGGGTGGCTGCTCGTGCGCCATCGGCCCCTCGCGAGCTACCCGACGCTGCTGTTCGTCCTCGCCGGGGCGGTCATGGTCGCCCGGCTGTTCCCGTCGTACTCGGCGATGCTCCCCGCGCTCGGGATCATGGCCGCCGTCATCCTGCTGTCGGCGCTGGCGGCGCGTGCCGTGCACGTCGCGCAGGTGCGTGTGCGCCGTGGGCGAAAGCCCAGCATTTCCCCGGCTGGTTCTCCCTAAACTGACCGCATGGCCAACCCTGCTTTCAGCAACTCCCCCGCCTTCTCGGCGAAGGCGGCGCAGAAGCTCGCCGCGCGCGAGAACGCCGCCCCCGCCGTCCCGACGCCGGGACAGCTCCAGGAGCACTTCTCCCTGCCGGAGGCGACTCCGGACCAGATGGAGCGGATGACCTACCAGGACACGATCCTCAAGACCCTCGCGGGCTTCGCGGTGCTGCTCGTCGGTGCCGCGGTCGGCTGGGTGTTCCCGGCCCTCGCGATCGTCGGCGCCATCGCGGGCCTCGTGCTCGCGCTGGTCAACATCTTCAAGAAGAAGCCGTCGCCGCCGCTCATCCTCGCCTACGCGTTCGCCGAGGGTCTGCTCGTCGGGGGCGTCTCGATGTTCTTCTCGCAGATGTGGGACGGCATCGTGCCGATGGCCCTCCTGGGCACGCTCGGCGTCGTCGGCATCACGCTCGCCCTCTTCGCCAACGGCAAGGTGCGGGTCTCGAAGCGCGCGACGCAGATCTTCCTCGTCGCGATCATCGGCTACGCGGCGTTCTCGCTCATCAACATCGTGCTGATGATGACCGGCGTCGTCGACTCCTTCGGCGGTCTGCGCGACGCGTACATCCCCGGCACCACCATCCCGCTCGGCATCCCGCTCGGCATCCTCGTCGTGCTCCTCGCCGCCTACTCGCTGGTGATGGACTTCGACCAGGTGAAGCGGGGCGTCGAGACCGGCCAGCCCCGCATCTACGGCTGGACCGCCGCCTTCGGCATCATGGTCACGGTCGTCTGGCTCTACCTCGAGATCCTGCGACTGCTGTCGTACTTCCTGCCGCGCAACTAGCGCGACAGGAAGAAGGGCCCAGGCGCACGCGCGCCCGGGCCCTTCTCAGCTGAGGCCGCGGTCTGTCGCCCGCTCAGCACCCGCATCTTCCGACACGCCGTCGACACACCTCAGCTCCCGACGGACGGGTGCTGAGCCGACCTTCGCGTCACATCGCGCCGCGGGTCGCCCCCTTCGGCGTTTCCGCGGGGGCGAGCGGTCACGCGAAGAATTCAGTTACATGTCAACTACTGCGCGTAGCCTGCTCTGACCAGAAATACACGACGAAGTGGAGTGGGAATGTCCGACCAGTTGACGAAGTCCGGAGTGCGAACGGGTCTCTACATCGGCGGTGAGGAACGGTTCACCGACGAGGTCTTGACCGTGGCCGACCCGGCGAAGCCCGGAGTCGTCGTCGGCGAAGCCGCCGCCGCGTCGCCCGCCGATGTCGCCGACGCGGTGGCGGCGGCGAAGGCCGCCTTCCCCGCCTGGTCCGCGCTCAGCGCGACGGCGCGCGCCGCGCAGATGACCGCCGCGATCGAGGGGATCGCCGAAGCGCGCGACGACGATGCCGCGATCCTGGCGCAGGAGAACGGCAAGGTGCGGATGGAGGCCTGGGTCGACAGCCTCGTGCTGCAGATCCGCTGGGGCCTCGCCCTCTCGCTCGCCGAGGAGGTGGATGCCGCCAAGGTCCTCGAACCGATCACCGGCGCCATCCCGACCCGCACGACGGTCGCGCACCAGGCGCTCGGGGTCGTCACGATCATCGTGCCCTTCAACTGGCCCATCGCGATCCTCGGGGCGTCGCTGCCGCACGCGCTCCTCGCCGGGAACGCCGTCATCGTGAAGCCGCCGCCCACGACGCCGCTCGCCACGACGCGCGTCATCCAGCGCATCGCCGAGAAGCTGCCCGCGGGCGTGCTCAACGTGATCACCGGTCTCGACGAGAACATGGGCGGTCTCATCCAGAACCCCGACGTGGCGAAGGTGTGCTTCACCGGCTCGGTGAACGGCGGCAAGCGCATCATGGAGATGGCGTCGAAGTCGCTCACCCGGGTCACGCTCGAGCTGGGCGGCAACGATGCGGCGGTGTTCCTCGAGGACGCGATCCTCGACGACGCCCACCTCGACCGCCTGTACGCCGCGATCTACGACACCACCGGCCAGATCTGCATGAACGCCAAGCGTGTGTTCGTGCACCGCTCGCGGATGGATGAGGTCGTCGCCGGCCTCACCGCCCGGCTCGAGCAGGCGAAGCTCGGCTACGGCCTGGACGAGGGCACCACGATGGGGCCGCTGCACCAGTCCGCGCAGAAGGCGTTCGTCGACGAGATCATCCAGGAGGCGAAGGATGCCGGCGCCGACGTGCGCGAGTTCGGCGAACTGCCGGCGGGCGACCTCGCGGGCGGCAACTTCGTGCGTCCCGCGATCGTGGTGAACCCCGATCTCAACCTCCGCGTCGTCACGCAGGAGCAGTTCGGACCGGTCATCCCGATCATCCCGTTCGACACCGAGGAGGAGGCCGTGCGCCTCGCCAACGACACCTGGGGCGGCCTGTGCGGCTCCGTGTGGACGGCGAACCCGGAGACCGCGAACCGCGTCGGCTCGCAGCTCGTCTGCGGCTACGTCTGGGTGAACGACCACGGTGCGACGCGCCTCGACCTGCGCGCCCCGTTCGGCGGCATGAAGCAGTCCGGGTTCGGGCGCGAGCAGGGGATCGAGGGCGTGCGCGCCTTCCAGGACACCCGCTCGATCTCCCACCTCGACCCCGAGGTGCTCGCCTCGATGCACCACTAGGGATCACGGCGGAGGAGAGGGTCGTTGCCGCACGAGGCGGCACGAGCGCACACTGGATCGATGTTCTTCGACCCGCACGCCGTGCCTGCCGACATCCCTCCTCCGCCGACAGCCGATGACGTCGCTCGCCGTTTCGGGGTTCCGCTGCTCACCTTCCGCGCGCAGGAGTCCCTCGAGGAGTCGGGGGTCGGCACCGTCGCGATCGGCGACGTCGTCACCGAGGTGGCGCTCAGTTTCACGCTGTGGCGCAACCCCGGCCGCCGCGACGACCCCCGGAATCTCGCCGAGTTGAGCGACGAACTCCGTGCCTCGCTCGACGCCGAGCCCCCGAAGCCGCTTCCCGAGTGGATGCTGGCCGCACGCGAGCGGATGCGATATCCGACCCTGTGGGAGGCCGTCCGCACCACTCGCGTCGGCGCTGGGGTCCAGCTCGCCGACGAACAGTTGACCGCCGAACTCGTGCTCCTGCGCCACGTCGACTATGTGCTGATGAACACCTTCCGCGACGAACGCGTCCGCGGCGGTTTCCCCGGCCAACTCCTCGGCCCCCCGACCGCGAAGGCGATCGAGTCCGGTGTTCCGGTTTCCATCGACGGCACGGATGTCGACGGCATCCGCCTCGACACCGACGCCCACGTGTACGCGCTTGCCGCCGACCTCGGCGATCGCATTCTCACCGCCGTCATCCCCCGCGACGAACTCCCCTACGTGCGGCTGGAATTCGCTACTCGTTGACCGATCGTGCGGCGAGACGGGGGCCGGAGTGAGCCGTAAGCCGGTCAGAAATAGCCGGCTTCCGGCTCACTCCCACTCGATGGTTCCCGGCGGCTTGCTGGTGACATCCAGCACCACGCGGTTGACGCCACTCACCTCGTTCGTGATCCGGTTGGAGATCTTCGCGAGGAGGTCATAGGGCAACCGTGTCCAGTCCGCCGTCATGGCGTCTTCGCTCGACACGGGCCGCAACACGATGGGATGCCCGTAGGTGCGCCCGTCCCCCTGGACGCCGACGCTGCGCACGTCGGCGAGGAGCACGACGGGGCATTGCCAGATCTCCCCGTCCATCCCCGCGTCCGTCAGCTCGGCGCGGACGATCGCGTCCGCCTCGCGGAGCAGATCCAGGCGCTCACGGGTAACCTCCCCGACGATGCGGATCCCGAGTCCTGGCCCCGGAAACGGCTGGCGGGCCACGATCACCTCGGGCAGGCCGAGTTCGCGGCCGATGGCGCGCACCTCGTCCTTGAAGAGAGTGCGCAGCGGCTCGACGAGCTCGAACTGGAGGTCCTCGGGGAGGCCGCCGACGTTGTGGTGGGACTTGATGTTCGCGGTGCCGGAGCCGCCGCCGGATTCGACGACGTCGGGGTAGAGCGTGCCCTGCACGAGGAATCTGATCGGCTCCCCGTCGGCGGCCGCCTCGGCGACGAGTTCGCGTTCGGCCGCTTCGAAGGTGCGGATGAACTCGCGCCCGATGATCTTGCGCTTGGTCTCCGGGTCGCTCACCCCGGCGAGCGCGGTGAGGAACTGCTCGCGGGCATCCACCGTGACCAGGCGGATGCCGGTGGCGGCGACGTAGTCGGTCTCGACCTGCTCGCGTTCGCCGGCCCGGAGGAGGCCGTGGTCGACGAAGACGCAGACCAGCTGGTCGCCGACGGCTTCGTGCACGATCGCGGCGGCGACCGCGGAGTCGACCCCGCCGGAGAGCGCGGCGAGCACGCGGCCCGACCCCACCTGCGCCCGGATGCGGGCGACCTGCTCGGCGATCACGTTGCCGCTGTTCCAGTCGCCCGGGATGCCGGCCGCGTCGTGCAGGAAGTTCTCGAGCACCGCCTGACCGTGCGCGGAGTGCTTCACCTCGGGGTGCCACTGCACCCCGTACATCCGCTTCTCGTCGCTCGCGAACGCGGCAACCGGGGTCGCGTCGGACGAGGCGAGCACCTCGAAGCCCTCGGGGGCGCGCACGACGGAGTCGCCGTGCGACATCCACGCGGTCTGCTCGTCGGGCTGGCCGTTGAGGAACACACTCGACGGACCGGCGAGTCGCACCTGCGTCGAGCCGTACTCGCGGCTGCCGGTCGGCGCGACCTCGCCGCCGAGCTGTTGCGCCATGACCTGGAAGCCGTAGCAGATACCCATCACGGGCACGCCCAGTTCGAGGATGCCGGGGTCGAGCGACGGGGCACCCTCCTCGTACACGCTCGACGGGCCGCCGGAGAGCACGATGCCCGCCGGGTCCATCGCGCGGATCTCGTCGGCCGTGATCGTGTGCGGCACGATCTCGCTGTACACGTTGGCTTCGCGCACGCGCCGGGCGATCAGCTGCGCGTACTGCGCGCCGAAGTCGACGACGAGGACGGGGCGGGCGGCGGTTTCGGCGCTCACGCGGGGGCCTCCTGGGTCTGAACGGCGGCGGGCTCGACCTTGGCGAGCGCCTCGCGCACCCAGCGGGGCACCCGGAACTCGAAGAAGAACGACAGCAGCGGGATGATCCCGCCGAGCGCGATGAACAGGAACCGGCCGAACGACCACCGGGTGAAGCGCCAGAGCAGGAAGTTCAGGGCCATGTAGACGACGTACAGCCAGCCGTGCACCGTCAGGATCACATTCGAGACATTGACGGTGCCACGTTCCTCGATGAGCTCGCGCGGTGTGAACCCGAGCCCGTAAGCGCCGGAGTACTCGATGTCGACGAAGAAGATGTAGCGCGAGACCATCATCACGACGAGGAAGAGCAGGAAGACGCCGGTGACGATCGCCGAGATGCGGAAGACCTTCAGGGTGAGGCGGATGCGGGGGACGTCGGCGGGTCGAGGTCCGAGAGGCATGCCCT
>NZ_JBIIAW010000077.1:0-14760 GCF_044239695.1 Pseudolysinimonas sp.
GACGCCGGTCGTCGACTTCACCTCGCCCCTCGCCGAGGTGGACACGACCCAGGTCGCGGTCGCGATCGAGGGTGACGAGGTGGCTCCGGGCGCGAACGTGCAGGCCGCCTACCTCATGATCAACGGCACGACCGGTGAGACGGTCGACACCTACGGCTACGCCGAGGGCGAGGTGCCGATCGAATTCCGCGCCGACGTCGACGCGCTGCGAGTGGGCTTCGCGAAGGCGCTCGGCTGCGCGGGCCCGGGCACGCGGGTCGTCGCCGTCATCCCGCCGGCCGAGGGCTTCGGCGACGAGGCGGCCGATTCCGGTGTGGCCGAGGACGACGTGCTGATCTTCGTCGCCGACATCATCGCCGACCTCAGCCCTGTGGAATGGGTCACCGATGTGCCCGAGATCGGCGGCACCGACGACGCGCCGACCGTGACGCTGCCGGACGCGGCTCCCAAGACCGACCTCGAGATCGCGGTGCTCAGCGAGGGCGACGGGGATGTCGTCGGCCCGGCCGACTCCGTCTCCGTGCACTACCTCGGCACCGCGTGGGAGACCGGCGAGATCTTCGACCAGAGCTACACCCGCGGCGAGCCCTCGACGTTCTCGGTGCAGGGCGTCGTCGCGGGCTTCCGCGACGCGCTGATCGGCCAGAAGGTCGGCTCGCGGCTGATCGTGACGATGCCGCCCTCCCTCGGGTACGGCGAGGAGGGCACCAGCACCGACGAACTCGCGGGGAAGACGCTGGTCTTCCTCATCGACATCGTGGCGATCGCGGGCTGACGCGTGAGCCCGCGTCGGGTCATCGTCCTCGGGTCGACCGGTTCGGTCGGCACCCAGGCGCTCGAGGTGATCGCGGCGAACCCCGACCTGTTCGAGGTGGTCGGTCTGGCCGCCGGATCCGACCGCATCACCCTCGAGGCGCAGGGCGCGGCGACCGGGGTCGCTCGCTTGGCGCTCGGGGCCGACGAGGCCGTGCAGCTCGTGCGCGACACCCCGGCGGATGTCGTCCTCAACGCGATCACCGGATCGGTGGGGCTCGGGCCGACGCTTGCCGCGCTCGAAGTCGGTGCGACGCTCGCGCTCGCCAACAAGGAGAGCCTCATCGTCGGCGGCGACCTGGTCACCGCGGCGGCGGCTCCCGGCCAGATCGTCCCCGTCGACTCGGAGCACTCGGCGATCGCGCAGGCGCTGCGGTCGGGGACGGCGGGCGAGGTGCGTCGCCTCGTGCTCACGGCATCCGGCGGACCGTTCCGCGGCCGTGCCCGTGGCGACCTCGCGCGGGTGACCCCCGCCGAGGCGCTCGCCCATCCCACCTGGGACATGGGGCTGATGGTGACGACGAACTCGGCGACCCTCGTCAACAAGGGGCTCGAGGTCATCGAAGCCCATCTGCTGTTCGACGTGCCCTACGCGCGGATCGACGTCGTCGTGCACCCGCAGTCGATCGTGCACTCCATGGTGGAGTTCACCGACGGCTCGACGATCGCCCAGGCGAGCCCGCCCGACATGCGCCTGCCGATCTCGCTCGGCCTGGGCTGGCCCGATCGCGTGCCCGGGGTCGGTCGTCCCCTGGACTGGTCGGCGGCGCAGTCCTGGACCTTCGAGCCGCTCGACGAGGTGGCCTTCCCGTCGGTCGCCCTCGCCAAGCGCGTGGGGTCCGCCCGCGAGACCTACCCGGCGGTCTTCAACGCCGCCAACGAGCAGGCGGTCGCCGCGTTCCACGCGGGACGGATCGGCTACCTCGGCATCGTCGAGACGATCGAGCGGGTCGTCGACGCCCACGATCCCGCCGCGCACCGGGAGGGCGGGATGACGCTCGCCGGCGTCCTCGACGCCGAACGTTGGGCCCGAGCCACGGCGGATGCCATCCTGGCGGGGTGACCTCCCCCGTTCGACGCCGTCGCGGCATCCGTCTCGCGGGCGCACTCGCCCTCGCCGCGGGTTTCGCGGTCGCGCCGGTCGCCCCGGCAGCTGCCTGCGCCTGCGGCGGCGTCGCGCCGCTCCCGGGCTCGGAGGTCGCGGTCGGCGAAGAGCATGCGATCATCTCCTGGCGCGACGGCGTCGAGCAGATCGACCTGCTGCTCGCCGTGCTCAGCAGCGATTCCGAGGCGGGACTCGTCTTCCCGACGCCGTCCCCCGCGACCGTGTCGCTCGGCGCCCGTGAAGACTTCGCGGCGATCGACCGCGTCACCACCCCTCGACGAGTCGAGGAGTACGACTGGTGGACGTTCCGGGGGATGGGGGACGGGTCGACGGCCGGGGCGCCGCCCGAGGTGCTGGATGTCGTCCAGCTCGGCCCGATCGAGGCGACGACGCTCGCGGCCTCCGACACCGCCGGGCTCGAGACCTGGCTCGCCGAACACGACTACGAGCTGTCGCCGGCGGTCACCGAGTTGCTGGGCGGATACGTCGACCGCGGCTGGTTCTTCGTCGCGCTGAAGCTCACCGGTGACGCACCGCTCGACGGGGGCCTGGACCCGTTGCGCTTCACCTTCGAGACCGACGAGCTGGTCTATCCGCTCGAGCTCTCGCGCGCGGCGACCGAGCCGCAGACTCTGCGGCTCTTCGTCTTCGCCGATCACCGCCAGCGCGTGTCGTTCGTCGGTGCGGGATCGCCCGCGACGTCCTTCACCTCCTGGGCGGCTCCGGTCGTCGGCACCGAGGTGGAATCCTTCGGCGCCTACCTCACGGTGCTCGAGCTCTTCTTCTCGGAGCCGGAGAGTCAGATCCTCGGCGATCTGACCTTCGCCGACACGCTGACCGACGACACGGCGGGGACGCAGTACACCGTCGTCGTCCCCGTCGCGCTGCTCGGCATCCCGCTCGGCTGGCTCGTGAGCGGGTTCGTCGTCGTCGGGATCGTCGGGACGCTGCTCGTCGTGACGGCGGTGGGGGCGAAGCGCTCCTGACGCGCACCGGCCGCTGGGGCGCTTTCCAAGAATGGCTGCCGTACTCTGACCGGGTGGAATCCGCGCTGCTCTATCTCCTCGGCGTGGTCATCGTCCTGGTGGGCTTGATGATCTCGATCGGACTGCACGAGGTCGGGCATCTCGTCCCCGCCAAGTTGTTCGGCGTGCGGGTCGGTCAGTACATGATCGGCTTCGGCCCGACGGTCTTCTCCAAGCAGGTCGGCGAGACCCAGTACGGGCTCAAGGCGATCCCGCTGGGCGGCTACATCTCGATGGCGGGGATGTTCCCGCCGGCGCGTCCGGGGGCGAAGCCGCGCACGGCATCCACCGGGTTCTTCGACACCCTCGTGCAGGATGCTCGCACGTCCGCCCACGAGGGCATCCCGGCGGGGGAGGAGCACCGGGTGTTCTATCGGCTGCCCGTGCTCAAGCGCATCGTCATCATGCTCGGCGGCCCGTTCATGAACCTCGTGCTGGCGTTCGTGTTCTTCGCGATCGTGCTGGTCGGGTTCGGGGTGCCGCAGATCTCGACGACGATCGGCGGCGTCAACGAGTGCATCGTGCCCGCGGGCAGCGGCCAGACGGAGTGCACCGCCGACGACCCCGCGTCGCCGGCGGCCGAGGCCGGTCTGCGCCCGGGCGACCGCATCCTCTCGCTCGACGGGGTGGCGATCACCGACTACGCGGACTCGTCGGCGATCATCACCGCATCGGCCGGCGAGCCGCTCGACGTCGTCGTGCTGCGCGACGGCGCGGAGCAGACCCTCGAGGTCACGCCCCTGTTGACGCCGCGTCCGGTCGTCGGCGACGACGGACAGTACGTGCTCGACGCGGACGGGGCGTACGTCACCCGCGACGTCGGCTTCATCGGCATCGAATACGCCACCCAGACGGTGCAGCAGCCGATCACGGCGGTCCCGGGCTACGTCCTGGATGCCGCCGGCCGGATCGGGTACTCGATCATCACCCTCCCCGGCCGGGTCTACGACCTCGGGGTCTCCACCTTCGGGGGCACGGAGCGCGACCCCGAGGGCATCGTCGGCGTCGTCGGGATCGGCCGGCTCGCCGGGGAGATCACGAGCCTCGACACGCTCCCGGTCGCCGACCGTGCGTCGAGCCTGCTCGGGCTGCTCGGCGGGCTCAACCTCGCGCTCTTCTTGTTCAACCTCGTCCCGCTGCTGCCCCTCGATGGCGGGCACGTGGCCGGGGCGCTCTGGGAAGGGCTCCGGCGGGGGGTCGCGCGCCTGTTCAAGCGCCCCGATCCGGGCCCGGTGGATGTCGCGCGCCTCATCCCGCTCACGATGGCGATCTCCGGCATCCTCGCGGTACTCACGGTCTTCGTGATCTTCTCCGACATCGTCAACCCGATCGACCTGTTCCCCGACGCTCCCTGAGTCACCCGCGCACGCCGAGCAGGGCCGCGCGCACCTCGGCGACCCGCTCCCGCAGGGCGCGCACGTAGGCGGTCACGACCGGTTGCCGCAGGGCGTCCGGCCGGGCGACGAGCCAGTACGGCAGCCGGCGCTCGATCGCGTCGGGCAGCACGCGTTCGAGGTCGGGATGCCGGTCGGCGAGGAAGGCCGGGAGCAGCCCGAAGCCGGCACCCGCCCGGGTGGCTTCGACGTGCACGTACACGTTCGTGCTCGTCACGGCGTCGGTCATGGCGGGGATGATGTGGCGCGCGTCGTCGAGCACGTCGACTTGCAGCATCGACTCGATGAAGTAGACCAGGGGAGCGCCGGCGAGGTCGCCGAGGGTGCGGGGCGCGCCGCGCTCGGCGAGAAGATCGCGGGAGGCGTACAGTCCGAGCGCGTACTCCCCGAGCTGCATCGCTTCCGCGCGGCGCACCTCCGGGCGGCCGACGACGACTTCGAGATCGGCACCGATCCGCTGCTGCGATGCCTGCCGGGTCACGGCGACGACCTCGAGCGAGACGGCGGGATGCCGGCGGCGCAGCGCCGCCATCGCCGGGGCGGCGATGAATCCGCTGAACCCGTCGGTCGCCGAGAGGCGGATGAGCCCGGAGAGCTCCGAGCGCGGGTCGGGAGCGGCCACCCCGCCGAGCGCCGCTTCGACGGCCTCGGCGGCGCCGGCGGCACGCTCGCCGAGCGGGGTGAGGGTCCACCCCGCATCGCCGCGGCGCATCACCCGTCCGCCGAGTGCGGCCTCGAGGGCGGAGATGCGCCGCGCGACGGTCGTGTGGTTGATGCCCAGGCGGTGGGCCGCGGTCGTGAACCGGCCCGTGCGGGCGACCGCGAGCAGCACGAGCAGGTCGTCGGCGCTCGGGCCGAGTGGCGAAGTCTGCGCATCCATATCTGCAACATTGCATCATCTGAGCCGTTCTGTCGGCCGAGAGTCTGCGTTAGCGTGCACTCGGGAGGCCGACGATGGCAGAACTCGACGGGCGCCGAGCACTCGTGACGGGTGCCGCGAGCGGCATCGGCGCGGCGACCGCACGCGCCCTCGCCGCGCGCGGCGCGATCGTGACGATCGCCGACCTCGACGCCGACGGGGCCGCCCGCCTCGCGGACGAACTCGGCGGCACGGCGTGGACCGTCGACCTCTCCGATCTGGACGCGCTGGAGAATCTCTCCCTCGACGCCGACATCCTCGTCAACAACGCCGGCATCCAGACCGTCGCGCCGATCGTCGACTTCGAACCGGCGCGGTTCCGGCTGATGCTCGATCTCATGGTCACCGCCCCGTTCCTGCTGGCCCGCGCCGTCCTGCCCGGGATGTACCGGCGCGGTTGGGGACGGGTCGTCAACATCAGCTCGGTGCACGGCATCCGGGCGAGCCCGTTCAAGAGCGCCTACGTCACGGCGAAGCACGGGCTCGAGGGCTTCTCGAAGGTCGTCGCGCTCGAGGGGGCCACGCACGGCGTCACGAGCAACTGCGTCGACCCGGGCTACGTGCGCACGCCGCTCGTCGAGAAGCAGATCGCCGACCAGGCGCGGGTGCACGGCATCCCGGAATCCGAGGTGATCCAGACCGTGATGCTCGCCGAGGCCGCGATCAAGCGGCTCGTCGAGCCCGAGGAGGTCGGCGAACTCGTCGCCTGGCTGTGCGGCCCCCATTCCGGCATGATCACCGGCACCTCGCAGCTGATGGACGGCGGCTGGAGCGCGCGGTGATGAACGACTCAGCGAGGCAGACGGCGATGGATGTCGGCGACGGCGAACTCTCGGTCACCGAGTTCGGTCCCGCCGATGCACCCGCCGTGCTGCTCGTGCACGGGATCACCTCGAGTTCGCGCGCCTGGCTCGCCGTCACCCGGCACCTGCCCGGGCTCCGGCTCATCGCGCCCGACCTGCGCGGTCGGGGACGCAGCAGTCGCCTCCCGCCGTCGACCGGGCTGCGTCACCACGCCGCAGATCTCGCTCGCGTGCTCGACGATCTGGGGGTGGGCCCGATCCCCGTCGTCGGACATTCGATGGGCGCGTTCGTCGCGGTCGCGCTCGCGGCGGCCCGGCCGGATGCCGTGGCCTCGCTCGTGCTCGTCGACGGCGGCCTTCCGCTCGAGCGTCCCGTCGGCGACGTGCTCGGTCCGATCACCGCGCGGCTCGCCCGAGAGTTCGCCGGCTTCGACGAGGCCCGCGCGTTCTGGCACGCGCATCCCGCGTTCGCCGGACGGGAGGTGCCCGACCTCGACGCCTACTCCGACTACGACCTCGTGGGCGAGCCGCCGCACCTGCGCCCGGCGGCGACGCCCGAGGCGATCGCCGCCGATGCTCTCGACCTCTACGGACCGGACTGGTACCTCGAGGCACTCCGCGGTCTCCCCGGAGAGGTGCCGTTGCTCCGGGCCCCGCGCGGTCTGGTCGACGAGCCCGGCGGCCTCTATCCCGAGCTGCCCCGGAATCCGGTTCCCGCCGTCACGGTCACCGACGTGCCGGACTGCAACCACTACACGATCGTCATGACCGACCCGGGGGCCGGCATCGTCGCCCGCTCCATCACCCCCTGAAACGAAGGAAGAACATGCCCACCACCCTCCTCGACGGCGTCGTCGCGCACTCCGTCACCACCCCCCGGCTCACCGCCAACGTGCTCGAGCGCCCCGCCGCGGGCCAGGCATCGCGCACCGTCGTGTTCGTGCACGGCAACGTCTCGTCGTCGTCGTTCTACCAGCCGACGATGCTGGCGCTCCCGGCCGACGTGCGGGCGCTCGCGGTCGACCTGCGCGGCTTCGGCGACAGCGAGACGCTGCCCGTCGACGCGACCCGCGGGCTGCGCGACTTCGCCGACGACGTGCTGAGCGTGCTCGACGCGCTCGGTCTCGACGCCGTGCACCTCGTCGGCTGGAGCATGGGCGGAGGCGTCGTGTCGACGATCCTGCTCGACGCCCCCGAGCGGGTGCTCAGCCTGACCCTCGAAGCGCCGGTGTCGCCGTACGGCTTCGGCGGCACGCACGGGCCCGACGGAGCGCGCAACGATACCGATGGCGCGGGCACCGGCGGCGGGGGAGCGAACCCCGACTTCGTCGCCCGACTCGAGGCGGGAGATGCCGACGGCGTGGAGCAGACCTCGCCGCGCGGCGTGTTCCGGGCGGCGTACACCGCGAAGCCGGAGGAGCAGTCCGAGCTCGAAGACCTGTGGGTCGCCTCGATGCTGACGACGAAGACCGGGGTCGACAACTACCCGGGCGACTCGGTCGCCTCCGCCAACTGGCCCGGCTTCGCCGCCGGCACCCGCGGAGTGCTCAACACGATGGCACCGCAGTACTTCGACGTCTCGGGCATCGTCGACCTCGCGGTGAAGCCGCCGATCCTCTGGATCCACGGTGAGAAGGACGCGATCGTGTCCGACGCGTCGTTCTTCGACCTCAACATGCTCGGCCAGGTCGGCGTCATCCCGGGCTGGCCGGGAGCCGACGTCGCCCCGCCGCAGCCGATGAAGGTGCAGACCCGCGCCGTGCTCGACCGCTACCGGGCCAACGGGGGTGCCTACACCGAGGTCGCGCTGCCCGAGGCGGGCCACGCGCCGCACCTCGACGAGGCCGGCACGTTCGTCGCGGAACTCGTGCGGCACATCGGCGCCTGAGCCGGTGGAGGGCGGGCCTGCGACCTAAACTGGGTCCGTGCCCGCCCTGAACATCGGAATGCCCAAGTCGGCGCCCGAAGTCCTCGCTCCCCGCCGCAAGAGCCGCCAGATCAAGGTCGGCAAGGTGCTCGTCGGCGGTGACGCCCCGGTGAGCGTGCAGTCGATGTGCACGACGCCGACCACGAACATCAACGCGACCCTCCAGCAGATCGCCGAGCTCACCGCCTCGGGCTGCGACATCGTGCGCGTGGCGGTCCCGTCGCAGGACGACGCCGACGTGCTGCACATCATCGCCAAGAAGTCGCAGATCCCGGTGATCGCCGACATCCACTTCCAGCCCAAGTACGTCTTCCAGGCGATCGACGCCGGCTGTGCCGCGGTGCGCGTCAACCCCGGGAACATCCGCAAGTTCGACGACCAGGTCGGCGCGATCGCGAAGGCGGCGAAGGATGCCGGCGTGAGCCTGCGGATCGGCGTCAACGCCGGGTCGCTCGATCCCCGCCTGCTCGAGAAGTACGGCAAGGCGACCCCCGAAGCGCTCGCCGAGAGCGCGATCTGGGAGGCGAGCCTCTTCGAGGAGCACGACTTCCACGACTTCAAGATCTCGGTGAAGCACAACGACCCGATCGTGATGGTGAAGGCCTACCGGCTGCTCGCCGCGGCGGGCGATTGGCCGCTGCACCTCGGCGTGACCGAGGCCGGCCCCGCGTTCCAGGGCACGATCAAGAGCGCGACGGCGTTCGGCATCCTGCTGTCGGAGGGGATCGGCGACACCATCCGCGTCTCGCTGTCGGCTCCGCCGGCCGAAGAGGTGAAGGTCGGGCTGCAGATCCTGCAGTCGCTCAACCTGCGCGAGCGCAAGCTCGAGATCGTCTCCTGCCCGTCCTGCGGACGCGCGCAGGTGGATGTCTACAGCCTCGCCGAAGACGTCACCGAAGGGCTCAAGGGGCTCACGGTGCCGATGCGGGTGGCCGTCATGGGCTGCGTCGTCAACGGCCCCGGCGAGGCGCGCGAAGCCGACCTCGGCGTCGCCTCCGGCAACGGCAAGGGCCAGATCTTCGTCAAGGGCGAGGTCGTGAAGACGGTCCCCGAGGCGGAGATCGTGGCGACCCTCATCGCCGAGGCGCAACGTCTCGCCGCCGAGATGCCTCCGGGCGAGCTCGGCAGCCCCGAGGTCGTCACGGTCTGAGCGCGCCGCGAGGCCCGAGTACCGATATTCGCTTTTCCGTATCACTTCGCCGAGAGGCACCCGCTGTGGGGGTGACTGGCGGGTGAACGCGGAGCTACCCTGACCCTCACGCGTCGGGATGCGGACCCCGAGGTGGCGACCGAGGGGGTCAGGCGATGGGGTGGGATGTTCCTTCGCGATCTCGGTCGCTGGGCCCGCCGTCGCCGTCCGCGCGCAGGACCTCCGCCCTCGTTCGGGCCGGCTGTCTCGGGGAGTTCAGAGCCCCGCTGCCGGGAGGGTGGAGAGCGAGGGTCGCGGCCGTCCCGGCCCCCCCGTGACAGCGGTCGCGGCTCTCGTGCCCGAAAGGTCTCGGGCGCTTCGGACGGGTGTTGCGCTCCTCGCCCGCGGCGCTCGAGGCCACCCGGGCGAACTCCCTCCGCTGAGCGAGTAACTACAGTGGAGGTCGTGTCCACGCGCCTCTCCCAGCTCTTCGTCCGCACGCTGCGCGAAGACCCCGTCGACGCCGAGGCGGTCAGCCACAAGCTGCTCGTCCGCGCCGGCTACATCCGCCGTCAGGCGCCCGGCATCTTCTCCTGGCTGCCGCTGGGGCTGAAGGTGCGCCGCAAGGTCGAGGCCGTCATCCGCGACGAGATGGAGCGCGCCGGCGCGCAGGAGGTTCTGTTCCCCGCGCTCCTGCCGCGGGAGCCCTACGAGGCGACCGGCCGCTGGGAGGAGTACGGCGACGGCATCTTCCGGCTCAAGGACCGCAAGGGCGCCGACTACCTGCTCGCCCCGACGCACGAGGAGGTCTTCACGCTGCTCGTGAAGGACCTCTACTCGTCGTACAAGGACCTGCCGCTGTCGATCTACCAGATCCAGGACAAGTACCGCGACGAGGCCCGACCCCGCGCCGGACTCTTGCGCGGCCGCGAGTTCTCGATGAAGGACGCCTACTCGTTCGACTACACCGACGCGGGCCTCGAGGCGTCGTACCAGGCGCAGCGCGACGCCTACGAGCGCATCTTCACCCGCCTCGGTCTCGACTACGTCATCGTGCAGGCGGATGCCGGCGCCATGGGCGGCTCGCGGTCCGAGGAGTTCCTGCACCCGACGCCGATCGGCGAGGACACCTTCGTCCGCAGCGCCGGCGGGTACGCCGCGAACGTCGAGGCCTACACCACGCTCGTGCCGCAGCTGGATGTCGACGTCGCCACGTTGCCCGAACCCCGGGTGCTGCCGTCGCCGGGTTCGGCCACCATCCAGACTCTCGTCGACCTGGCCAACGCCGAGCATCCCAAGCCCGGTCACGCCTGGACCGCCGCCGACACCCTCAAGAACGTCGTGCTCGCCCTCACTCACCTCGACGGGTCCCGCGAGATCGTCGTCGTCGGGCTCCCCGGCGATCGCGAGGTGGATCTCAAGCGCGCCGAGGTGGCGTTCGCCCCGGCCGAGGTCGAGCCCGCGACCGAAGCCGACTTCGCGAAGAACCCCCTGCTCGTCAAGGGCTACATCGGTCCGTGGTCGGCGCTGGGCCCCGTGCTCGGCGAGGAGTCGGCCACGAACATCCGGTACCTCCTCGATCCCCGCGTCGTCGACGGGTCCGACTGGATCACCGGTGCCAACGAGGACGAGAAGCACGTCTTCGGCCTCGTCGCCGGACGCGACTTCTCCGGCGACGGCGTCGTCGAGGTGGCCGCGGTGCGCGCCGGCGACCCCGCCCCCGACGGCTCAGGTCCGGTCGAACTCGCGCGCGGCATGGAGATCGGACATGTGTTCCAGCTCGGCCGCAAGTACGCCGAGGCGCTCGACCTCAAAGTGCTCGACGAGAACGGCAAGCTGGTGACCGTCACGATGGGCTCCTACGGCATCGGGGTGACCCGCATCCTCGCCGCCATCGCCGAGACGACCGCCGACGACAAGGGTCTGCTCTGGCCGAAGGAGATCGCGCCGTTCGACGTGCACGTCATCGCGACGGGCCGGGAGGATGTCGTCTTCGAGGTCGCGTCGCAGCTGGTGGACGATCTCGAGGCAGCGGGTCAGGACGTGCTCTACGACGACCGGCCGAAGGTGTCGCCCGGGGTGAAGTTCGGCGACGCCGAGCTGCTCGGCGTGCCGACGATCGTCATCGTCGGACGCGGTGCCGCCGACGGTCTCGTCGAGCTGTGGGACCGGCGCTCCAACGTCCGCACCGAGGTGCGCGTCTCGGAGCTCGTCGCCGAGGTCACCGCCCCCGACGCGTGATGCTCCGGTAGGAGGCGAGCGTCGTCTCGAGCGCATCCTCCCACGGCGTCGCGCCGACTGCGAGCAGCGCCGACGTCTCCGTCGCGTCGATCACGAAGGGCGCGTCGCGGAACTGATAACTCGACGCCGCGACCTCGCGCAGGAACGGGCTGAACACCCCCAGCGCCGACAGCAGCGCCGACGGGTAGCCGACGACCCGGGAGGGCAGGCCGGTGCGAGTGCCCACCTCCTCCGCGATCCCGACCCGGGTGCGCGCGTGGCTCGGCACGTGCCAGACCCGGCTCCACGGTCCGTCGTGGTCCGAGGCTGCGACGAGGGCGCTCACGATGTCCGGCAGGTAGCTCCAGCTGTGGAGCTGCGCGGGGTCGCCGACGACCATCGCCGTCTTCCCGGCGAGGAGCGGACCGAAGAACCTCTCGCCGAGTTGAGCGGTGGCTCCCGCCCCCGCGCCGAAGTAGTCGCTTGCGCGCACCTCGACGGCGCGGATCGCGCCGCTCTCCGAGGCGCCGCGCAGTGCGGCCCAGCCGGCCTTGCGCACGAGACCCTTGCGCTCGCTCGTGGTCTCGACGGAGTCCTCGGTCATCGGCGCCGTCACACGCCCGTAGGGATACAGGTTGCCCATCGCGACGAGGGCGGCCCCGCTGCGTCGGGCGGCGTCGATGACGGCGGCGAAGATCGGCGGCCAGGCGCGCGGCCAATCCTGATAGGGCGGGTTGGTGCACAGGAAGATCGTCGCCGCCCCGTCCGCGGCGCGTGCCACGGCATCCGGATCCGCCGCGTCGAGCCGCACCGCGGCGGCGCCGGCGACGGTCGCGCCCGAGCGGGTGGCGATGCGCACGTCGTCGCCGCGCTCGATCAGGCGGTGGACGAGAGGTCGGCCGATCTCACCGGCGCCGAGGACGAGTTGGATGCTCACGCCCTCATCCTCGCGCGCTCACAGCCCGAGGTCGGCGCGGATGCGCTCCCGGATCGCGGCGAGCTCGGGGTACTCGTCGAAGAACTGGAGCTTCTGCGCGACGACGCCCGATCCCTCCGCCGACTCCTCGAGCACGTAGGTCATGAACGACTCGGCCACGTCCTCCACCAGGTTCGTCGCGGCGTAGTCGCTGACGAAGTCGTCCTCGTGCGCGAGGTAGAACTCGTAGGCGACATCCTCGTCGTCGTTGTCGACGGCCGGAGCGTCATCGTAGCCCGCCCAGAACCGATCCCGGAAGCCGGCGATCGCCGAGTCGGGGGCGGGGCAGCCCTCCGCCATCTCCTCCTCGGGCGCGCAGGTTCCGGCCTCGTCGAACTCGTCGGTGGACAGGGTGAGGATGTGGGCGTACTCGTGGATGAGGGTGGCGACCAGGAGATCGCGGTCCTCGGCGGTGGCGAGGTTGGCCGCGAGGATCCAGTAGTCGGGGTCCTCGTCCTGGTAGACGTAGGCGAGGGTGTCGCTGTCGGGCGCGTCGCCCACCCGGTACTGCAGCAACACCTCGGCCGCGAAGTCGGGGGTCGCGATCTCGCGGAACAGGTCCCACACCTCGAGGGTGGTTCCCGTCGCCTCGGGGGAGAGCGAGCCGTCCTCGAGCACGTCGTAGATCTCCACGGTGCCGAAGTCGTCGTCCTCCTCCACCGCGGGGGCGTCGGCATCCGAGTACTCGGACGCGTCGTCGACGGACGACCCGAGGATCGAGCATCCGGAGAGCAGAAGGGACGACGTGAGCAGCACGGCAAGGAGTGGGAGGCGGGGCATTCACCCAGGCTAGGGCTCGGCTAAGCTCGACCGATGCCCCCGAGTCGGGGGCGACAAGCTGAATAGCGGAGGCCCCCGGCATGGACATCGACCTCACCGTGCTCCGGATGATGGAGCGTGAACGCGAGATCCCGTTCGAGGAACTCGTCACGATCATCGAGCAGGCGATCCTCACGGCCTACCTCAAGCACACCGAACGGGATGCCGACTCGGGAGCCCGCACCGAGCTCGACCGCAAGACCGGGCACGTCACGATCTACGTGCCGGAGCTCGACGACGACGGCGAGGTCGTCGGGGAGTCGGTCGACAACCCGGAGGACTTCGGCCGGATCGCGGCGTTCGCGGCGAAGCAGGTCATCAACCAGCGGCTGCGCGACATCGGCGACGACAAGGTGCTCGGCGAGTTCCGCAACCGCGAGGGCGACATCGTCGCCGGCGTCATCCAGCAGGGTCCCAACCCGCGGATGATCCACGTCGACCTCGGCACCGTCGAGGCGATCCTGCCGCCGGAGGAGCAGGTGCCGGGCGAGGACTACGCGCACGGCTCCCGCATCCGCGTCTACGTCACGAGCGTGAGCAAGGGCCTCAAGGGCCCGTCGATCACGGTGAGCCGCACGCATCCGGGCCTCGTGCGGCGCCTGTTCGCGCTCGAGGTGCCGGAGATCGCCTCGGGCGTCGTGGAGATCGCGAGCCTCGCGCGCGAGGCCGGCCACCGCACGAAGATCGCGGTGCGGGCGACCGAGCCGGGGATCAACGCGAAGGGTGCCTGCATCGGCGAGCTCGGGTCGCGGGTGCGCGCCGTGACCGCGGAGCTCAACGGCGAGAAGATCGACATCGTCGACTGGTCCGACGACATCGCCGCCTTCGTCGCGAGCGCGCTGTCGCCGGCGAAAGTGTCGAGTGCGTTCGTCGTCGACGAGGCCACGAAGGCCGTCCGCGCGCTCGTGCCCGACTATCAGCTCTCGCTCGCGATCGGCAAAGAGGGCCAGAACGCCCGCCTCGCCGCGAAGCTCACGGGAGCCCGCATCGACATCCAACCCGACTCCGTGATGGAGTCCTGAAAGCCGCGCACGCACGAACGGGGGTAGGATGGAAGCCGTTCGAACCTGCCTGGGTTGCCGGCAGCGTGCTCCCCGACCTTCACTTCTGAGAGTCGTCGCGCGCGACGGGCGAGCAGTGGCCGATGTCACCGCCTCGCTTCCGGGTAGGGGGGCGTGGCTGCATCCAGACCCTGGATGCCTCCAGGCCGCGGTTCAACGCAAGGCCTTCAGCCGCGCGTTGCGCACCGTGATCACCGCGGAATCCCTCCGCGACATGTCAGACCTTCAGAAATGGATTGATCTGCACATGGACAACTAATGAGCGACTCGAAATGAGTTTCCTCACCCTTTGACGTCCGCCCTGCCTGGGTGGACCCCAGACAGGAGAATTGTGGCCAACCCACGAGTTCACGAAGTCGCCGCCGAACTCGGCATCGACTCGAAGATCGCACTCGACAAGCTCAAGGACATGGGCGAATTCGTCAAGTCCGCGTCGAGCAGCATCGCCCCGCCGGTCGCCCGGCGACTGAAGACGGCCCTCGAAGCCGACGGGCACAAGGCGCCCGCCACTCCGGCCGCGCCGCCGAAGGCTCCCGTCGCCGCGAAGCCGGGCCCGAAGCCCGCCGCCG
>NZ_JBIIAW010000169.1:0-3853 GCF_044239695.1 Pseudolysinimonas sp.
GTCATCAACTGGACGCTCAAGCGCCCCGTCGCGACGATCCTCGTCGCCGTGCTCCTGCTCGGCGCGACCGGCGCGCTCGTACCCTTCATGAAGACCAACTTCATCGGCGACAGCGGCCAGAACACCCTGACCGTCAGCCAGACCCTGCCCCTCGGCACCAGCCTGGAGGAGCAGGACAAGGCCGCGAAGAAGCTTGAGACCGTGCTTCTCGGCGTCGACGGCGTCGAGACGGTGCAGCTCTCGCTCGGCTCGAGCGGCAACTCGCTGCGCGCCGCGTTCAGCGGATCCGGCGGTGCCAGCTTCTCGCTGACGACCGACCCCGATGTCGACCAGGTGCAGCTGCAGTCGGATGTGCGCACGGCGGTCGAAGGACTCGACGCCGGCGAGATCAGCCTCGCGGCATCGGGCGGGGGCTTCGCCTCATCCGACATCGCCATCAACATTACCGCGACCTCGGATGCCGACCTTCGGGCCGCCTCCGACGCGATCCTCGCCGAGGTGAAGGACCTCGACGTCGTCGCCGAGGCCACCAGCAACCTCTCGGTCTCGCAGCCATACCTCGCGGTCGAGGTGGATCGCGAGAAGGCCGCGAAGGCGGGTCTCAGCGAGATCGCGGTCGGCGGCATCCTCACCGCGGCCATGAACCCGAGCACCGTCGGATCCGTCGTCATCGACGAGAAGACGCTCTCGATCTACATCGCCAACGAGAAGGCGCCGACGACCGTCGAGGAGCTAGAGGACTTCCAGATCCCGACGGTGACCGGCCTTGTGCCGCTCACTGACCTCGCCACGGTCGAGGAGGTCAACGGACCCTCGAGCATCACGACGATCAAGGGTGTGCGCAGCGCGACCGTCAGCGTCACCCCCGGCAGCGACGACGTCGGCACCGCGAGCACCCTCGTCGCGGAGGCCGTCGCCCAGGCTGACCTTCCGGCCGGCGCGGAGGCGGAGCTCGGCGGTGTCACCTCACAGCAGACCGACGCGTTCTCGCAGCTCGGTCTCGCACTGCTCGTCGCGATCCTCATCGTCTACGTCGTCATGGTCGCCACCTTCAAGAGCCTGCGCCAGCCGCTGCTGCTGCTCGTGTCGGTGCCCTTCGCGGCGACCGGTGCGATCCTGCTGCAGGTGGCCTCGGGCATTCCGCTCGGTGTGCCCTCGCTCATCGGCGTGCTCATGCTCATCGGCATCGTGGTCACGAACGCGATCGTGCTCGTCGACCTCATCAACCAGTACCGCGAGCGCGGGATGTCGGCCTACGACGCGATCGTGCACGGCGCCTCCCGGCGCCTCCGGCCGATCCTCATGACCGCCGTCGCCACCATCGCGGCACTCACGCCTCTCGGCCTCGGTCTCACCGGCCAGGGTGGATTCATCAGCCAGCCGCTCGCCGTCATCGTCATCGGCGGCCTGGTGTCGTCGACGATCCTCACCCTTGTCGTGCTGCCCACGCTGTACTACCTGGTCGAGGGTCGCAAGGAGCGCCGCGACGCCAAGCGCGCTGCGAAGGCAGCCGCCTAGCCGGTCCCGCACGACGCTGAGTTGGCACAAACTGCTGGTTGGGCGGGCTCTCGGGCCGCCTGAGTCGCAGAAAGTGCCAACTCGCGGGCGCGAGCGGCGTCAGACGAGCGACTTAGCGAAGCAGACGCTGTACTCGCTGTCGACGTACTCGCCGAAGTTGGCGATGCGCTCGAACCCGTGCCGCACGTAGAAGCCGATCGCGGCGGGCTGCAGGGGCCCGGTCTCGAGCTGCAGCGTCTCGACGTTGTGCGCGCGGGCGGTGGCTTCGAGCGATTGCAGGATGCCCGCTGCGATGCCGGTGCCTCTGGCGTCGTCGCGCACGAACATCCGCTTGATCTCGGCGTAGCCGGCCCTTTCGACGAGGGCTCCCATGCCGACTGCACGCTCGCCCTCGCGCGCCACGACCACTGTCACGCCGTCGGCGAGCAGCTCGGAGACGTCGAGAAGGTAGTTGCCCTCGGGCGGGTACAGTTCGGCGTGGAAGGCATCGCTGAGCTCGAGAAGCTCGCGAACCCCGGGGGCGTCGGCGCGCTCGATGCTGATGTTCATAGCTTTTCGGGGGCCCGTCGTGTAATGTTGCCGAGTCGGCTCAGACAGCGTGAATTGTCACGCAAGGGTTTGTAAGTCTAGAGGCCGGTTTCTCCGCAAATCTGCGAGAGAAAAATCACACTTGTATGTGAAGGCCTCGGTCAAAGACTGCCCGGGTTCGTTAGTTAGCGCATAGCTGTGTTCTTTGAACAGCGCCGCGCGGACTGCACTGCATAACGAACAACCCAGGAAGAATCATGCCCACGTACTCAAATAATTCAGGCAACAAGCCTGCCTCTGCAGGACGCGACAACAAGAAGCCGTTCAAGGCCGCCGACCGCAACGGCTCCAAGCCGGGTTCGCGCAGTGAGGGCCACCGCGGCTTCCACGGTGACGCCCCCGTCGCCAAGAAGCGCTGGAGCACGGATGACCGCGCCACCCGCTCGGGCGACCGCGCCCCCAGCACCGACCGCCGCCCCAACTGGACTCCCGCCGAGGGCAAGCCCGCCTACGGCGACCGCCCGGCCCGGCCCGCCTACGGTGACCGCAACGCGCGCACCGAGCGCCCGGCCTACGGTGACCGCCCGCAGCGTTCCAACGACCGCCCGGCCTACAACAACGACCGCCCGGCGCGAAGCTACGACGAGCGCCCGGCCCGCACGGAGCGTCCCGCCTACGGCGACCGCCCGCAGCGCTCGAACGACCGTCCGGCGTACAACAACGACCGCCCGGCCCGCTCGTACGACGAGCGCCCGGCGCGCACCGAGCGCCCTGCGTACGGCAACGACCGCCCGCAGCGTTCCACCGACCGTCCGGCGCGCACCGACCGTCCCGCGTATGGCAACGACCGTCCGGCTCGCAGCTACGACGAGCGTCCCGCCCGTACGGAGCGTCCCGCCTACGGTGAGCGCCCGGCGCGCACCGAGCGCCCCTCGTACAACGACCGTCCGGCCCGCACCAACGATCGCCCCGCGTACAACGAGCGCCCGCAGCGCCCGACGTACCGCAACAACGACGACCGTGGCGCACGCAGCTACGACGAGCGTCCGCAGCGTCGCTCCTTCGACAACGCCGACCGTCCGGCCAAGCGCGAGAGCGACTTCTACACCGCCCGCGCCACCACCGGTCCGGTCGACGACGTCGTGCTCGAGCGCCTCGAGGCCAAGGTCATCACCGCGGGCGACGCCGAGGGCGTCACCTGGAAAGACCTCGGCATCGGCGAGAACATGACCCGCCAGCTGACCGCCATGGGCGCCGAGTCGCCGTTCCCGATCCAGGCTGCGACCATTCCCGACGTGCTCGCCGGCAAGGACGTTCTCGGCCGTGGAAAGACCGGCTCCGGCAAGACGATCGCCTTCGGCGCGCCGCTCGTTGAGCGCCTCATGGAGAACGAGGGTGGCAAGAACCGCCAGGTCGGCCGCAAGCCGCGCGCCCTCATCCTCGCTCCCACCCGTGAGCTCGCCCAGCAGATCGACCGCACCGTGCAGCCCATCGCGCGCTCCGTCGGCCTGTTCACCACGACCATCGTCGGTGGCGTTCCCCAGTTCAAGCAGGTCTCCGCGCTGCAGCGCGGCGTTGACATCGTCATCGCCACGCCGGGCCGCATCGAGGACCTCGTCGAGCAGGGCCGCCTCGACCTCAGCAACGTCTTCGTGACGGTGCTCGACGAGGCCGACCACATGTGCGACCTCGGCTTCCTCGAGCCGGTGCAGCGCATCCTGCGCGAGACGCAGAAGGGCGGCCAGAAGCTGCTGTTCTCCGCGACCCTCGACAAGGGCGTTGCCACGCTCGTCAACGAGTTCCTCGT
>NZ_JBIIAW010000012.1:0-46490 GCF_044239695.1 Pseudolysinimonas sp.
CGAGGCCGTCGAGCATGGAGATGTCGATGAAGTCGCCCAGGCCGGTGCGATGGCGTCGCTCGAGCGCGGCGAGCACGCCGATCGCGGCATGCAGGCCCCCCGCGAGGTCGCCGACCGGCACGCCGGTGCGCAGCGGGCGGCCGCCCTCCTCGCCGGTCAGGCTCATCGTGCCCGAGATCGCCTGCACGACCATGTCGTAGGCCGGCAGATCGCGTGCCGGTCCGTCCTGACCGAACCCGCTGATCGAGCACCAGATGAGCCCGGGTCGCTTCGCCATCTCGGCCTCGCGATCGACGCCGAGCCGGGCGAGCACGCCGGGGCGGAAGTTCTCCATCACGATGTCCGACCCGTCGAGCAGCGCCTGCACGACCTCGACGGCGCCCTCGCGCTTGAGATCGAGCACGAGACTGCGCTTGTTGCGGTTGATCGTGTGGAAGTAGACGCTGTCGCCGCGCACGAAGTTCGGCGCGACCGTGCGACTCAGGTCGCCCTCGGGCGCCTCGATCTTGATCACCTCGGCACCCAGATCGCCGAGGATCTGCGTGCCGTAGGGCCCCGAGAGGAACTGCGTGAAATCGAGGACGCGCAGGCCGGCGAGCGGGCCGGCAGCGGTGGGGGTCATCGGCGGGAGGCCTCTCGGTCGGTCGGGATGAGCAGGTCGTGGAGCTCGGCGACGTCGGCGACGCCGTCGAGGCGCAGCAGCCGGGCGGCGAGCTGCGCGGCGGTCGAGCGCGCCGACGCGAGGTCGAGCACCTTCGCCAGCACCTCGTTGACCGACATCGGATCGGCGGGGCCGCCGCGCACGCCCGAACAGGTCTGCACGAGAACGGTGCCGTCGCGGCGGGTGACCCGCAGCGTCGCGACGCGGTCGCGCAGCAGCACGGGATCGGGGATGAGCCGCATGCGCGCGGTGAGCTGCGTGATCGCGGGATGCGACATCCGCTCGGCGTCGTGAGCCATCGCGAACGAGAACCCGCCGTCGAGCAGCACCCCCGCCACGAGGTACTGCACGTTGATCACCGGCAGCGCCCGGCCGTCGACGACCTGCGCCAGCTCGCGCGGCAGGATGATCTCGAGGCTCGCGACGTCGTCGGGGCGGAGCCCGGCCTCGACGAGATCCACAGCCGCCTGCACCGCGGCCTGCGCCGGCGAGCCGACGGCGTACTTCTTGATGGCCGTGCGGGTGATCTCGAACCGCTCGCCGAGCCCGGCGACGAGCTCCTCGGGGTCGGGGCTCGCCGAGAAGGCCGCCAGGACGTTCGACCCGGTGTCGAAGACGTCGGGCACCCCGCGGAGCCCGGCTTGCGCGAGGAGTGCCGCGCGCACACCGTTCGAGGCCGGCATCCCGCCGAACACGAAGGCCTTCTCGACGTGGTGCGGATCCCGGAGCCAGGTGGTGATGCCGGAGGCGCTCTGCGCGGCGAGGGCGAGCGCGGCCCGGGTCGCGTCGGCGTCGAGCCGCAACGCGACCGCCCCGGCCGCGGCGGCGCCGAACACCCCGCCGATGCCGTGCGTGCTGAAGCCGGCCTGGTCGCTGCGGAACTCGGTGAAGCGCATCGCCATGACGACCCGCGTGCCCACGTCGTAGCCGGCGGCGATGGCGCGCAGCAGGTGCGCCCCGCCGATGCCGGCGTGCTGGCCGAGGGCGAGGGCCGCGGGCACGATGGCGCAGCCGGGATGCGTCGTCGACGGCGGGTGGGAGTCGTCGGTCTCATCGGCGTGCGCGGCGAAGCCGTTCACGAGCGCCGCCGAGACCGGGTCGGCCGACCCACCGGTGACGAGGCTCGAGCGGCCCGATCCGGCGAGACCGGTCCACGCCTCCCCCGCGAAGCGCCCGGGTTCGAGGTCGGCGCCCGAGATCGCGGCCCCGACGGTGTCGAGGGTGTGCACGGCGGCACGCTCCGCGACCTCCGGCGGCAGCACGGCATCCGCGGCACCGACCAGGTAGTCGGCGACCCGCGCCGTGAACGAGGTCGTCATCGCAGGATCCCGCCGTTGATCGCATACAGCTGGCCGGTGATGTAGCCGGCGTCGTCGGAGCACAGGAACGACACGAGCGCGGCGACCTCCTCGACGCGACCCGGTCGTCCGACGGGCAGCTGCGCGGTGAGGGCGCGGTAGTCCTCGGCCGCGCCCGCCGCATCCCCGGCGACCGGGGCACGGTCGGTGTCGATGAGCGCCGGCGAGACCGTGTTGACGGTGACCCCGTGCGGGGCCGCCTCGAGGCTGACCGCCTTCGTGAAGCCGATGATCCCCGACTTCGCGGTGACGAGGGCCGACCGATCGGCCGCGCCCATCTGGCCGCTGACGCCGGCGAGGTTGATCACGCGCCCCCACCCGGCCTCGTACATGTCGGGCAGCACGGCCCGCGTGAACAGGAACGTCCCGGTGAGCACCGTGCCGAGCACCCGCTGCCAGTCGGCGAGCGAGGTCTCGGTGATCGGCCCGGCGTGCCGCAGCCCCGCGTTGTTCACGAGCGCCGCGACCGGGCCGGCCTCGGCGCGCACCTGCGCGACTGCCGCCTCGACCTCGGACTCGACGGAGGCGTCGCCCGGCACCCACAGGGCGCGACCGCCCGCGTCGACGATGTCGGCGACGACGGCGCGCCCCGCGTCGGCGTTGCGGCCGTTGACCGCGACGACGAAACCGTCCGCGGCGAGTCGGCGCGCCATCCCCTCGCCGAGGTTGCGGGTCGCGCCGGTGACGAGGGCCACCCGTTCGGTCATGCGCTCTCCCCCGTCTTCTCGGCGCCGGCCTTCTCCGCAGCGGCGGGTTTCGATCCACGGGACCGTCGAGGGCGCCAGAACAGGTAGGCGCCGAGCACGAGCAGCAGGCACCAGAGCACGATCGCCACGGGCGAACCGAAGAAGTAGGCCAGCTGGTAGTCGCCCAGGTTGAGCGCGCGCAGCAGGTTGCGCTCGAGCAGCGGGCCGAGCACGAGGCCGAGCACGATCGGGATGACGGGATAGTCGGCGATCCGGAACGCGTAGCCGATCACGCCGAAGACCAGCGCGACCCCGATGTCGAAGACGAGCTTGGACTCCGCGAACGAGCCGGCGAGGCAGATCATCAGCACGACGGGCGTGAGGTACGCCACCGGCACCCGGATGACCCAGGTCAGCGGCGTGGCGAGCAGCACGCCGAACGGCACGATCAGCAGGCTCGCCAGGATGAGCGCGAGGATCACCGCGTACGCCTCGGCGCCGTGCGTCTGCATGATCTGCGGGCCGGGTTGGATGCCCTGGATGTAGAGCGCCGCGAGCACGACCGCGCCGGTGGCGCTGCCCGGGATGCCGAGCGTCAGCGTGGGCGCCATCGCCGCGGCGGTCACGGCGTTGTCGGTCGCCTCGGACGCGACGACGCCGCCGGGGAACCCCTTGCCGAACTTCTCCGGAGTCTTCGACTGCCGCTTCGCGAGCGAGTAGCTGAGGAAGTTGCTGACCGCCGTTCCGCCCCCGGGGATGACACCGAACAGCAGCCCGACGAACGTCGACTGGATCGCGATGCGCCAGTGGGTGAAGGTCTGCCGCACGCCCTTGACGACGCCGACCAGCTCGTCGCGGAACGACAGCCGCGGCGGCAGGGCCGGTTTGGAGAGGTCGCGATCGCGCACCGTGACGAGCAACTCGCTGACCGCGAAGAGCCCGATCAGGGCGGCGATGAACGAGATGCCGTCGAAGAGTTCGAAGAGTCCGGCGGTGAACCGCGGCTGGCCGGTCGCCGGCGCGGCGCCGACGGTCGCGAGCACGAGCCCGAGCAGTCCCGAGAGAAGGCCCTTGCGCACGCTCTTGCCGATGAGCGCCGACGACACGAGCAGTCCCATGATCACGACGATCGTCATCTCGCGAGCCCCGAAGCTCAGGGCGAGGGCGCCGATCGGGGCGAGCAGCAGGAGCACGATGACGCCGGCGAGCACGCCGCCGAACGCGGAGGCCATGCGGGCGATGCCGATCGCCTCGCCGCCGCGCCCCTGTTGGGTCATCGGGTACCCGTCGAGGGCGGTCACCGCGGCGCCGGCCTCGCCCGGCAGGTTCAGCAGGATGCCGGGGACGGCGCCGCCGAACTGGGCGCCGGCGTAGATGCTGACGATGAGGATGAGGCCCGCCTCGGTCGGCAGCATGACGACGAGCGGCAGCAGAAGGGCCGTCGTGTTGGAGCTGGAGAGGCCGGGCAGGATGCCGACGACGAAGCCGAGCACGAGGCCGACGACGAGCCAGAGCAGGGAGATCGGCTGGAGCAGCAGTTCCAGGCCGGGGAGGATCGCATCCATCTAGAGCAGCCCCAGGATTCCTTCGGGTACGCGCACCTGGAGCAGGAGCGTGAAGACGATGTAGCCGCCGGCGACGGTCAGCGCGGTGGCGAGGAGCACCTTCCACCAGGTGCGCACCCCGAGCACGAGCAGTGTCGCGACGACGGGGATGACCATGGCGAGCCAGAGGCCCAGGATGTTGGCGAGCAGCACCATCGCGAGGATCGAGGCGACGACGATCCCGACCCGGATCAGCGCGGCGTTGCCGTCGGTCTCGTGCGGCTCGGGGGTGCCGTCGACGTCGATGAGGGGGTCGATCGGGACCGGCGCCGGCGCGTGACGCACGAATCGGACGATCTCGACGATCAGGCCGACGAGGGCGACGACGCCGAAGAGCACGACGAGCACGCGGGCGTACCAGCCGGACCCGCCGGTGAGGTGGGTCGACGTCAGGAGCAGCACGACCGCGAGGGCCAGCCCGAGGGCCGGCACCGCGAGACGGAGAGCGCGCTCTCCCGTCATCGGGTGCCGGCCGTCGGTCATGGTCATCGGAGTGCTGCGCGGCTCACTGGCCACCGGTGAAGACGTCCGGGTTCTCCTCCAGGAGAGCCGTGATCTCGTCCTCCGCGCGCTGGAGCAGCGCACCGAGGTCGTCGGGGCTCAGGTAGTCGGCGCGGCCGTTCTCACCCAGCTCCTCGAGGGTCGCGAGGTACTCGTCGCCCTGGACCGAGTCGGCGAACGCGTCGACGAGGGCCTGGTACCGCTCGGGGTGCGTCTCGGCGCAGTCGGCCGAGGCGACCATCGACGGGTGCGACGACTGGGCAGGCACCTCGATGTCGAGCGCCTCGTTCACCGTCGGCGCGTCGTCGGTCTGCTCGCCCCAGCGGTTCTGGTCCTCCTGCACGCCGAGAGCACGTGTCTCAGCGGCGACCGAGAGCGTGTTGAAGACGCCCGCGTGGGTGGCGTCGACCTCGCCCGAGATCAGCGCGGTCCGCGCCGGTCCGCCGCCGTCGTAGCCGATCACCTTGAACTCGGCCCCGGTGGCCTCCATGATCTGCACGAGTCCGATGTAGTTGCTCGAGGCCAGGTCGCTCACGCTGAACGTGATCTCGCCCGGACGGTCGAGCGCGTCCTCGACGAGCTCCTTGAGGGTCTGCCACGGCGCGTCGGCGCGCACGCGGATGAGCCCCGGCTCGACGGTCACGCCGGCGATCGGCGCGAAGTCGTCGAGCGTGAACGAGACGTCGTTGGTCAGGTACGACATGTTGAGGTGGGGGGTGTTGGTGGTGAGGATCGTCAGGCAGTCGTCACCGTTGTCGAGCACGTACTGCGTGCCGATGATGGCACCGCCCGACGCCATGTTCTCGACGACGACGGTCGCCCCGAGGGCGTCGCCGATGAACGGCTGGATCTGGCGCGCCATCGTGTCCATGCTGCCGCCGGCTTCGGCGGGGACGATGATGCGGATCTGCTCGCCCTCGAAGTCGGCGGGCACGTCGGCTTCCGGCGTGCCGGGGTTGCACGCGGCGAGGGCCAGGGACAGGGAACCCGCGATCGCGACGGCGACGAGCGGCCGGCGAACGCGTCGGGAAAACGCTGTGGACATCTTTATCCGTTCGTTTATACGGAACAACTGTTCCATTGTTAGGTGACGCGATCTTCGTGCGCCGACGGCGACGTGTCAAGCGACCCGCGGGACATGTCGCCCGATCCGCGACCGGCCCGGGCTAGCCGACGAGTTGCTGGGCGAAGACGTGCGGCGTGAACCCGGTCAGGTCGCCGATGCCCTCGCCCTGCCCGACCAGCTTGATCGGGATGCCGGTCTTCTCCTGCACGGCGAGCACGAAGCCGCCCTTGGCCGAGCCGTCGAGCTTCGTGAGCACGAGCCCCGTCACGCCGGCGTGCTCGATGAACGCCTCCGCCTGGGCGAGGCCGTTCTGCCCGGTCGTCGCGTCGAGCACGAGCAGCACTTCGGCGATGGGCTCCAGCTTCTCCACGACGCGTCGCACCTTGGAGAGTTCGTCCATCAGACCGCTCTTGGTCTGCAGTCGGCCCGCCGTGTCGATGAGCACGATCTCGATGCCCTCGCGCTGCGCCTTCTCGACGGTCTGGAAGGCGACCGAGGCCGGATCCTGCCCGGCCTGCTGCGGACGCACGATCTGCGCTCCCCCGCGCTCCGCCCAGGTCGCGAGCTGCTCGACCGCGGCCGCGCGGAAGGTGTCGGCCGCACCGACGACGACCGAGCGCCCGTAGTTGCCGAGGAACTTGGCGAACTTGCCGATCGTCGTCGTCTTCCCGACGCCGTTGACGCCGACGACCAGCACCACGGCCGGCCGGTTCGAGAGCACGAGAGTCGAGTCCAGACGGGCGAGCCGCTCCTCGATCGTCTCGCGCAGCATCCGCTGGAGGTCAGCGGGGTCGGTCGTGCGGAACTTGGCGACCTTGCCGCGCAGCTCCTCGACGATCGCATCGGTGACGTCGGAGCCGAAATCTGCCGACAGGAGCGCATCCTCGAGGGCGACCCAGGTGTCGTCGTCGATCGTCGCGCGCGAGAACATCCCCCGCAGGGCAGAACCGAGGGACCACGCAGCTGCCATGCCACCATGGTCGCATGGCGACCTCTCCGAACCCGGCATCGTGATCGCGGCCTTCATCCGGCACGGCCAGACCGACTGGAACCGCGACGGGCTCCTCCAGGGCTCGAGCGACATCCCGCTCAACGACACCGGGCGGGCTCAGGCCCGCGACGCCCTCATGACGGTGAGATCGATGCCCTGGGATGTCGTCGTGAGTTCCCCGCTGCGGCGCGCCCGGGAGACCGCGCAGATCATCGCCGACGGCCTCGGCATCGAGCTCGGGCCTGCCTACGCCGGCCTCGTCGAGCGCGACTACGGCACCCTCGAAGGCACTTCGTCGGCGGCGGCGATCGACCGCTGGCCGTCCCGGGACTATCCGGGCGCCGAGAGCCTCGATTCCGTCGCGACCCGCGGGTCGCTGGCGTTGCGCGAGATCGCGGCCGACACCCCGGAGGCGGCGGTGCTCATCGTCTGCCACGGCACGATCATCCGCTACACCCTCGCACGGCTCGCCGGGCGGCCGGTGCCGGGCATCGACAACGGCTCGGTCTCGATGCTGCGCTCGCACGCCGACGGCTGGGACGTGCTCACCGTCAACGGCATCCCCCTCGAGCAGATCCCGATCGAGCACGCCGCGAAGCAGCCCTCGCGCGAAGGTGAGGACGGCACCCACGCGGGCTGACCGCTCGGCGGGATCAGCGGATGGCGTCGTCCTCGCCCGCGAGCACGAGGTCGGCGGTCGCGAACATCCGCCGCACCGTCACCGAGTCCCGCATCCGCACGGAGCGGTAGCGCGTCGCCACCCGCCCGTCGGGCGTCTCGCGCACCGTGAAGCCGCCGAACGGCAGCGCATCGATGGCCGCCATCCCGGTGCCGTCGGGCTGCATGAGGATGAAGGCCTGCGAGCCGGGGCCTGCTCCGACGTTGCCGAGCACGATCCCCGCGACCGGGTCGCTGAAGACATCCGACAGCAGCGTCGCTCCGGGCGCCTGGGGCGCGACGATCGGCGCGTCCGGGAGGTCGGCCTGCGTCGCACGACGGATGAAGGTCATCCCGTTCACCTCGGCGAACCGATGCATGCGCACCCAGCGCCCCCACGCCGGCGGGATCAGGAGAAGGCGGGTGACGACGACGCACAGCCCGACCGCGACGACGACCGCGCCGAGCAGGAGAGGCGTGCCCGCACCCCACTCGGCGGTGGGGCCGTTCCGGGCGACCCAGCCGATCACGAAGTTCACGGTGACGACGCTGAAGATCAGAACGGCCGGCCAGGCGAAGATCGCCACGCCCACGAGCAGGAGGGTGCGGACGAAAGAGAGGTCGGCGATCAGCGACCGTCCGGCGAGGATCGCACGGCGCCGGGCCGCCGACTCGGTGGACGACAGCGGCGCGTCGAGCGGGGTGAAGTCGTAGGCGCGGTCCACTCCCCGATCTTCGCAGGCCTCAGTCGATCGTGATGGCGTCGGGCTGGTCGCCCTGCTGCGCCTCCGGCGGGAGCGGCTTCTTCTTCAGCAGGCGGGCGTTCACCGCCCAGATGACGATCGCGACGAGCGCGTAGGCGCCGAACAGGATCGGCCACTTGAGGAAGTCGCCGGGGATCTCGCCCCACGCCTTCGGGATCGTCAGCAGCACGATCATGAACGCCGCCAGGCCGACGGCGTAGGAGGCACCCCAGACCGCCTTCTTCCAGCCGTACAGTTTCGCGCCGTCGAGGGTGCCGAGCGGCAGCAGCGACAGCGGCAGCGTCGACACGCCCTTGACGGTGACCCCGGCGAGGAACTCGACGAGGAACACGTAGGCGACGTGGTCGACCTCGACCGGCGCGAGCAGGGAGTAGCCGACCCAGGCGACGAGCGCGAACCCGAGCCCGATGGCCGACCCGACGAGCGTCACGACGGCGCTCTTGGCCGCCTGCAGACTGGTCGCGTAGGCGATGCCGGCGACGAGGCCGAAGATGACGCCCGGTTCGAGACCGAGCAGCCGGGCGACGACGACCGCGAGGAGGACGAGCGCGAGCGAGCCCCAGCGGAACCGCAGGTAGGGGTCGGAATCCGGCTGGAGACGCACCGCGACCCGGCGCACGATCGCCCAGGCGAGCAGGTTGAACAGCACGAAGCTGAGGAACAACGTCACCACGAGGCGCAGCGACATGAGGTTGATTCCGAAGTCGGGGTCGACGAACGCACCGAGGATGGCGGCCAACGCGAAGCCGGGCCACATCAGCCACCCGGGCAGCCGCGAACGGCGGATCGCCGGCGGAGAGCCGGGAGGAGCGGTGGATGCCGCGGGCGCGGCG
Organism: Pseudolysinimonas sp.; assembly: GCF_044239695.1. Taxonomy (GTDB): domain Bacteria; phylum Actinomycetota; class Actinomycetes; order Actinomycetales; family Microbacteriaceae; genus Pseudolysinimonas_A. The sequence goes on from NZ_JBIIAW010000012.1 coordinate 9,122, forward strand.
GCATCCATCGGCTTCCGCCGGACGCGGGTCGTCACCCAGCGCACCATCGACTGGTAGCGCGACCCGACGACCGAGTTGAGCAGGGTCGAGGGCCAGCCGACGACGAGCATCAGCATGAGCGACCCGGCGCCGATGTACGCCCACTGCACGCCCGAAGGCAGGTAGATCGTCGGGAGACCGCTGAGCACGCTCGGGTCGTCGAGGCCGGTTCCGCTGAGGAACGGGGTCGTGACGATGATGTTGGCGACCAGTTGCGGACGCCCCTCGATCCCGGAGTCGCTCTCGAAGTCGACGCCGTCGGTCCAGGTGAAGGCGTAGATGTTCGCGCCGGGAGCGCCCGGCGACGGGACATCCTGCGGATGACTGAACCGAGCGTTCACGTACCCCGGCGTCGGATCGAGCGCCGCGAGGTCCTCCGCCCCGAAGGCCACGCTCTCGGTCCCGCTGTCCGAACCGGCCACGAGGTTGATGGTCCCGGGCGCCGAGTATCCGCTGCGCTCGAAGTCCCGGTAGAAGTCCACGAGCTCGTCGTAGCTCATGTCGACGTAGTAGAGGATGAAGTTCAGCGCCGTCGCGTAGCGGCCGTCCTCGAGCAGGGTCTCGTCGAACTCCCGGCCCTCCGCCTTGAGGGCGCAGTCCCAGCCGCTGCCGCGCATCGACGGCGGCAGCCACTGCGGATCGACGTCGAACACCTCGAACCCGCTGCCGATCTGGCGGCTGCCGGCGCAGTCCGCTTCGTCCGCCTGCGCCGCGACGGCGGGCATCCCGAGCGCCGACAGCACCGCGAGCATCCCAGCCGCCACCCAGCGTTTCATGGCGGAAATATAGCGCCTAGGTGAACCGACGCCCGAGACGGGCGTCGGCGCTGGCACCGCGCGGAGACGCGAAAGCGTCTCCGCCTAAGCGGAGTGCGCGCGATCTCCCACCCGCTGGCCGACGACGGCCGAGACGCCGTCCTGACGCATCGAGACGCCGTAGAGGGCATCCGCGATCTCCATCGTGCGCTTCTGGTGCGTGATGACGATGAGCTGCGAATCGGTGCGCAGGTCCTCCATCACGGTCAGCAGGCGGCCGAGGTTGGCGTCGTCGAGCGCCGCCTCCACCTCGTCCATGATGTAGAACGGGCTGGGCCGCGCCTTGAAGATCGCCATCAGCAGCGCGACCGCCGCGAGCGACCGCTCGCCGCCGGAGAGCAGCGAGAGCCGTTCGATCTTCTTGCCCGCGGGCTTCACGGTGACCTCGATGCCGGTGGTGAGCAGGTTGTCGGGGTCGGTGAGATGGATGCTGCCGCTGCCGCCCGGGAACAGCACCGGGAACACCTGGTTGAACGCGTTCTTGGTGTCTTCGAACGCGGACCCGAAGATGTCCTGCATCTTCTCGTCGATCTCGTCGATGATCGTCAGCAGGTCTTTACGGGTCGCGGTGAGGTCGGCGAGCTGCTCGGTGAGGAACCGGTGCCGCTGCTCGAGCGCTTCGAACTCCTCGAGGGCGAGGGGGTTCACCCGGCCGAGCTGGCCGAGCTTGCGCTCTGCCGTGACGAGTCGTGCCTCCTGCGCGGCCCGCACGAACGGCTTCTCGGTGACGACCTCCTCGCCGTCGACCTCGGTGCGCTCGGGCACCGGCACCTCGGGGCCGTACTCCGCGACGAGGACGTCCTCGTCGAGGGCGAGCTCTTCGGCGGCGCGCTCGAGCAGCGACGAGAGGTGCAGCTTCTTCTCGTAGGCCTGCATCTCGAGGCCGTGCACGTTCTCGTTGAGGGTCGCGAGACGCTCCCGCAGGGCGCTCTCGGTGCGGCGCAGTTCGTTCAGCTCCTCGTTCTGCTGGCTGCGCGCGGCTTCGGCGGTAGCGAGTGCGACCCGCGCCTGGGAGACCGAGCGGTCGGCGACATCCAGAGCGGCCGGCAGTGCGGCGAGCACGTTCTGCGCCGCCGCGACCTGGTGCTGACGCTGCACGGCGATGCGTGCGGCCTCCTCGGCGGCGGCCCGCTCGGCTTCGAGCTGCGCCTGCAGCGCGTCGGCCTGCTGGCCCTGGGCCCGAACGCGCTCACGTGCGGTCTCCAGTTCGACGCGGGCCTGCACTTCGGCGGCCCGGGCGGCTTCGAGTTCGGCGTAGAGCGCGTCGCGCGCCGAGACGTCGAGGATCGGGCGCGGGTTCGCGGCGTGCGCGTCCCGCTCCGACGTCGCCGACTCGAGCGCGGCCTCGGCATCCTCGACGGAGGTCCCGAGCGTGCGGAGCGACTCGGCGAGACGCTCGCCCTCCGCCTGCGCGGCTTCGAGCGCGACCCGCGAGCGGCCGAGTGCCTCGCTGCGTTCCGCGAGGCGGGTGTCGAACTCCTTGAGGGCGGCGGATGCCGTGGCCGCGTCGATCTGCGCGAGGTCGAGCGACTCCCGCTTGCCGGCGAGCGCGAACCGCTGGCGTTCGATCGCGGTGGTGACCTCGGCGAGCCGGGTCTGGGCGGCATCCCGTTCGGCGGCGAGCTCGATCGTCGAGCGCCCGCCGCCGGAGCCGCCGCGCACCACGTGCTCGGTGAGCACGTCGCCGTCGCGGGTGATCATGGTGAGGCCGCCGAGGCGCGCCACGGCGGGCCACGAGGCCCGGGCGGCGGCGAGGTCGTCGACGACCACGACGGAGGCGAGAAGACCGCGGATGCCGTCGGGTCCGGTGACGAGAGCGGCCGCCGACTCGACGCCGGCGGGGAGCCCGGTCGGCAGCACGGGGGCGGCGGAGTCGGCGATGACGATCTCGACCCGGCCGGCCTCGGCGGCGCGCACGTCGTCGAGAGCGCTGAAGGCCGCCTCTCGCGAGTCGGCGAGCACGGCGTCGGAGAGCGAGCCGAGCGCGGCGGCGATCGCGGCTTCGAACCCGGGCCGTACCTGGATGTGCTCGGCGACGAGCCCGCGGATGCCCTTCGCCCCGACGATCGCACCCGAGCCGTCCTTCTGGTCGAGCGCGAGCGACAGGGCGCCGGTGCGGGCGGCGAGAGCGTCGCGCTCGCGCTCGGAGGCGTGCAGTTCGTCGCGGGCGACGTCGACCTCGGCGCGCAGCGTCTCGACGGCGGATTCGGCGGCCGTCACCGCCGCGGCGAGATCGACATCGAGCGCGACGGCGTCGGCGTCGCCTTCGAGGGCGAGCAGCTCCTCGCGCGCCGTCTCGCGGCGCGCCTCGGCCTGCGCGAGCGACGCCTTCTGCCGGTCGAGTTCGGCGCGGGTCGCGGTGAGCCGGGATTCGGCCGCCGCGACGACGCCGGCGAGGCGCCCCTGCTCGAGGTCGTGGGCCGAGACGAGGGCGCTCTGCGCGCTGATCTCCTCGTCGAGCGAGTCGAGCGCGCCGCGGGCGGTGGCGGTGACGGCGGAGGCGCGGCCGAGAGTCTCCTCGGCGGTCGTCACCCCGGTCGCGAGGCGGGTGATCTCTTCGCGTGCGTCGTCGACCATGCGCTGGCTGATCGTCGACGACATCCCGGGCAGCTCCGCCTGCTGACCCAGCAGCGACAGCCGCTGGTTGGCGAGCGTGTAGAGCGATCGCATCCGGTCCTGCACCTGCTCGAGGCCGAACGCGACGCGGCGCGCCTCGTCGACCGCATCCCCGACCATCGCCTGCTCGAGCCGACCCTGCCGCAGCCGGGCCTGGTCGAGCTGCTCCTGCAGCACGAGGCGCTCGGTCTTGCGCTCGCTCTCGCCGCGCGACAGGTCGGAGACGGCGGCCCGGAGGGTGACGACTTCGTCGGCGAGCAGACGGGCGCGGGCATCCCGCACGGTCGCCTGGATCTGCGCGGCCTCGCGGGCGATCTCGGCCTGCTGGCCGAGCGGCTTCAACTGCCGCCGGATCTCGCCGGCGAGGTCGGAGAGCCGGGTGAGGTTCGCCTGCATCGCCTCGAGCTTGCGGAGCGTCTTCTCTTTGCGGCGGCGGTGCTTGAGGATGCCGGCCGCCTCCTCGATGAACCCGCGGCGGTCTTCGGCGGTCGCGTGCAGGACGGCGTCGAGCTGCCCCTGCCCGACGATGACGTGCATCTCGCGCCCGAGGCCGGAGTCGGAGAGCAGCTCCTGCACGTCGAGGAGCCGGCACTGCTCGCCGTTGATCGCGTACTCGCTGCCGCCGTTGCGGAACAGGGTGCGCGAGATCGTGACCTCGGAGTACTCGATCGGCAGCGCGCCGTCGGCATTGTCGATCGTGAGATGCACCTCGGCGCGGCCGAGCGGCCCGCGGGTCGCGGTGCCGGCGAAGATGACGTCCTCCATCTTGCCGCCGCGGAGGGTCTTCGCCCCCTGCTCGCCCATCACCCAGGCGAGCGCGTCGACGACGTTCGACTTGCCGGAGCCGTTCGGGCCGACGACGCACGTCACGCCCGGTTCGAACGCGAAGGTGGTCGGCGTCGCGAAGGACTTGAACCCCTTGAGGGTCAGGCTCTTCAGGTACACGCGGCTCCGCTTCGATGATGGACTCCCCTACGGTACCCGGTCTGTGTAGTCTGGTCGGCTGCCCACCCGGCGGCGGAAGGCTGGTCCCGCCGTGGGCGCATTCACGATCGACGAGATCGTCATCCCGGAGCGCATCGATGCTCCGGATGCCGGCGACTTCGTGCGCGCCGTCGAGGTGGGCAACCTCGTCGCGGTCGAGACCTACGGCACGGCCGAGATCACTTACGAGCCCGCCGAAGAACTCTCGAAGTACCTCGACCCGTATCAGCCGCACCGGGTGTTCGTCGCGCGCGTCGACGGCGTCGTCGTCGGACGCGGCACGGCCGAGACCCACCGGGGCGACGAGGCGGACACCTCGTGGGTGTCGACGCAGGTGCTGCCGGCGTTCCGCGGACGCGGTATCGGGCGTGCGCTGGTGGACGCGACCGAGACGGCGTTCCCGGGCATCCGCAAGGCGATCGCGTACGTCGCGGGCACCGAACTCGCCGGAGCCCGGCTGTCGTCGCCGACCGGCTTCGGCTCGATCGCGGCCGACGCCCGCGAGACGCGGTTCCTGCAGGCATCCGGATACCGCGTCGAGCAGGTGGAGCGGCTGAGCCGGCTCGCGCTGCCGCTCGACGGGCTCGACGACCTCCTCACCGACGCCCGGCGCGCGACCGGGGGCGACTACCGCGTGCACACCTGGACCGGGCGGACGCCGGACCGCTGGCTCGAGGACCGCGCCGTGCTCGCGACCCGGATGAGCACCGACGCCCCGACCGCGGGGCTCGAGGAGCCGGAGAACGTCTGGACCGCGCAGCGCATCCGGGAGAGCGACGACCGCTGGGAGAGCAACCCGCGCAGCCGGATCGTCGCCGCGGCGGAGCATCTCCCCTCCGGGCGGTTGGTGGGGTACTCGATGCTCTCGGTGCCGCGTGAGGCGCATCGCGCGGTCGACCAATGGGCGACGCTCGTGCTGCGCGAGCACCGCGGCCACCGCCTCGGGATGCTGCTCAAGGTCGCCAATCTCGCGCACCTCGCGGAGGTCTCCCCCGGCCACCCCAGCGTGCTGACCTTCAACGCGGAGGAGAACCGCCCCATGCTGGCCGTCAACGAACAGCTCGGGTTCGTCGCCATCGGCTACGAAGGCGCCTGGCGAAAGGATCTGACATGAGCGCGACGCCGTCGAACATCGTGATCGAGGAGCTGCCGATTCCGGTGTCGCCTGGCGCGGAGGGCTGGGACGACTTCGTCGCCGCGACGCAGGCCGGTCGGCGGTCGGATGCCGTCGCCTTCGGCACGAGCGAACGCGACTACGAGCCCGACGAGGAGCTGCCGCACTTCCAGGACCCGCACCGGCCGTCGCGGATGTTCGTCGCCCGGGTCGACGGCGGCGTCGTCGCACGCGCCTGGTTCGAACTCCAGGCCGACGATCGCGACACGGCGTGGGTCGTGGTCCAGGTGCCGCCCGAGGTCGAGCATCGCGGCGTCGGCCGCGGGCTCGCCGACGCCATCGAGGCCGGGATCGCCGCCGAAGGCCGTCGCAAGATCATCGTCTACGTGCCCGAGACCGGCTCCGGCGGCGAGCGGCGTCCGGCGCCCACCGGGTTCGGCTCGGTGCCCGAGCAGTCGAGGTCGACGCGCTTCTGCGACGCCCGCGGCTACCGGCTCGAGCAGGTCAACCGCCTCAGCCGACTCGCGCTGCCGGTCGCGGGCATCGCCGAGAAGCTCGCGGCCGCGGTCGAACGCAGCGGACCCGACTTCGCGCTGCACTCCTGGATCGGCCCGACGCCGGAGCGCTGGCTCGACGACATCGCGGTGCTCTGGACCCGGATGAGCACCGACGCCCCGGACGCCGGGGTCGGCACGCCCGAGGACGTCTGGACCGCGGAACGTCTGGCCGAGGAAGACGCTCGCAAGGAGCGCGACGACCCGCGGAAGCTGGTGACGACCGCCGCCGAGCACCTGCCCTCCGGTCGGCTCGTCGCCTACTCCGAGTACTCGGTGCCGCCGCAGCCCGGGCGCGCCGCGCTGCAGTACGGCACGCTCGTGCTGAAGGAGTTCCGCGGCCACGGCCTCGGGATGCTGGTGAAACTCGCGAACCTCGACTACCTGCCGCGCATCTCCCCCGGTCACCCGAGCGCGCTGACCTTCAACGCGGAGGAGAACCGCCCGATGCTCGACGTCAACGAGGCGATGGGGTTCGTCGGCATCGCCTACGAGGGCATCTGGCGGAAGGATCTGGCATGACGGACGTGTCGTCGAACTTCACGATCGAGGAGTTGCAGATCCCGGCGACGCTCGACGGCTCCCCCGCGGCGCGCGACTTCGAGCAGACGGTCGACGCGCGAAACCTCGCGGAGGCCGCGAGCTTCGGGGCCACCGGCATGGAGTTCACGGCGGCCGAACTGCTGCCCCGGTGGCAGGAGAACAGCCACGAGCGTCGCCGGCTGTTCGGCGCCCGGGTCGACGGCCGCATCGTCGCGCGCGGCACCTACGAGACGCGCACGCGGGGGGATGCCGTCAGCACCGCGTGGCTCTCGGTGCAGGTCGATCCGGCGTTCACCCGTCGGGGCATCGGCCGCGCCCTCGCCGACGCGGTCGAAGCCGTCGCCCGCGAGGAGGGCAAGGAGAAGCTGCACGTCTACGCCGCGACCCTCGCCGCAGGCGGACCACGGCTCGAGTCACCGACGGGCTTCGGGTCGCTGCCGGCCGAGGGGCGCGAGGTGCGCTTCCTGCTCGCCCGGGGCTACGCGCTGGAACAGGTCGAGCGCGCGAGCCGACTCGCGCTGCCCGCCGACCCGGCGGTGCTGGCCGCGCGCCGCGCGTTCGCCGAGGAGCGGTCGGGCGACTACCGGGTGCACCTCTGGGCGGGGCGGGCGCCCGAGCCGCTGCTCGAGGATCTCGCCGTGCTCGCCACCCGGATGAGCACCGACGCCCCCTCCGCCGGACTCGACCAGGACGAAGACGTCTGGACCGTCGAACGCTGGCGCGAGCACGAGGAGCTCGAGGCGCGATCGCCCCGGGCCATCCTCTACGCGGCGGCCGAGCACCTCCCGACCGGTCGGCTCGCCGGGTACACCGAATTGAGCGTCCCCGTTGAGACCAGCCGCGGCATCGAGCAGCGCGACACGATCGTGATGCGCGAGCACCGCGGTCACCGCCTCGGGATGCTGCTGAAGATCGCCAACATCCAGCACCTCCAGGACACTCATCCGGGACATCCCGAGATCACGACGTTCAACGCCGAGGAGAACCGCTACATGCTCGACGTCAACGAGGCCGTCGGGTTCGTGCCGTTCGCCTACGAGGGCGCCTGGCTGAAGAGGCTCTAGGCCGACTGCCACAGGGTGACGGAACCGTCGGCCGCCACCGTCAGCACGTAGAGAACGCCGCCGAACGCGGCCGCCGCGAGGGGATCGCCCTCCGGTCCCTCGATGAGGCGCCAGGAGCTCGCGTCCTCGGAGACCGCGATCACCCCGGCTCCGACCAGGGCCGTCGCCCCGTCCCAGAGCACCGGCGCAGGGATCTCATCCGACGCCTCGATCCGCGGGAGCGCGAATTGCGTCGCCGCGCCGTCGACGTAGCTCCAGGCGAGCAACAGCCCGTCGCCGCGCCCCACGATCACGCACCGGCCGCCCTCGCACCACGCGGCCTCCGCCTGGGACGCCAGCGCGTCGTGGGGAAGGTCGAGGAGCTCCCACGGTCCCGTCGGACCGCCGACCCAGGCGGCCGCCTCCACGCGCACCTCTCCCCCGCCGAGCCGCTGCGTGAAACCCGTCACCAGCAGATCGTGGTCATCGGTGACGACCGAGGTGGCGAACGGCAGCACATCGGCCGTCGCGGCGAGCGGAGAGCCGGTCGACGACTGCTCGATCCAGCTGTCGCCGTGCTCGAGCCAGATCGCGATGTCGAGCCCCGGGCCGCCGCCCGCCCGGCCTCCGACGAGCACCGCCTGCCCGTCGACCTCCGTCACCCCGACCATCCCGCCGCCGCGCCATCCGCCGAAGACCTCGAGTCCCTGAACCGGCTGCTCGGTCAGGCGGTTCAGATCGCCGACCCAGGTGCTCCACCGGGGATTGCCGTGACCGCCTCCGGTGCGACCGCCCAGGGCCCGCAGGTGCGACCCCTCGGCGGAGATCGAGGACCACCGGGCGAGAGCGCCGTAATAGCTGACGGCCTCGATCGGGATCGGCGCCAGCACCCCGGCGGCATCGGCGACGAGGAGGGCAGGTTGCTCATCTCGCGAACCGCCGACGACGAGCCTCCCGTCGATGACGAGCACCTGCGATCCGACGACGTCAGCAGGCAGGGGCACCCGAACCCACGCCTGATCCGCGGGGGTCGGTGCGCTCGTGCAGCCGGCGAGGAGCAGCACGATCGCGAGGATCGCGGTGCTCCGCCGAGTCATCCGTTCAGGATAGAACTCCCTAGCTGGCCGGCAGCACGGCGCAGATGCGGGCGATCACTGTCGTGCCCGAGTCGGTCGTCGCCTCGATGTCGACGAACGACGCGTACGGGCCGCCGACGATCCCGGTCGGCGTGATCGGACCGTCGAGCGTCCAGGCGTTCGTGTCCTCGGCACCGACGAAGATGCCGCCGTTGCTGGGGAACGCCACCCCGTCGTCGATGTAGGAGAGGGAGTAGGAGTACGTCGTGTACGCGTCCTCCTCCGGCGTGTCGGTGAAGGCGATGCTGTCGCCCTCACCGAGCGAGTAGATGTCCTGCACCGGGTCGATCTCGAGGCGCGGGTCGACGAAGAGGTCGTACCCGGCGGTCGTCACCCCGTCGCAGGTCGGCCCGGACGCGGCACCGCCCCCGTCGGACGAGCCGCCGTCGGTTCCCCCGGTCGGCGCGCAGCCGGCGAGTACGAGGGCGAGGACGGGCAGGGTCGCGAGCAGCGCCAGGCGCGAGCGGTTCATCACCCCGCCATGCTCCTCGCGACAGCATCGCGGCGAACAGTGGGGATCCGGCTTATTCGCCGCGAGTCGCCGCCCGGGCCAATCGCGCGACTTCGCCCCGCGTCGACACCTGCCAGCGCGACCGGATGTCGGCGAGATGCTTCTCGACGGTCTTCACGCTGATCCCGAGCTCCCGCGCGATCGCCGCGTTGCCGAGACCCCGGGCGAGGGCGTCGGCCACGGCCCGCTGACGCGGGGTGAGCGACACGTCGACCCCGTCATCGGGGACCCGATCGGCGAGAGCCTCCCCGACGGCGAGGCGGGAAGCCGCACCGAACGCCGCGAGCACCCGCGAGACGTGAGCGCGTACCGTGTGATCGGAGAGGTGCAGGGCGCGGGCGATCCCCGCGTTCGACGCGCCCTGGGCGACGAGCAGCGCCACGTCGCGTTCCCGCGCCGACAGGCCCGGCCAGCCGACCCCCGCGACCGGACGCAGGCGCCGGCCGCTGCGCCGAAGCTCCCGCGCCGCCGACATCCGCACCGCGCGGAAGCCGGTGCTCTCCGCGAGCGCCACCGCGGCTTCCAGGCGCGCCGTGGCGACCCCGGCCTCCGACGCGGAGAGCCGCGCCCGCGAGCCGACGATCTCGCCTTCGGCGGCTTCGACCGCACGTCCTTCGGCCGTCGCCAGCCCGACCGCGAGATCGGCGAGTTCGACCGCCTCGCGCGGGCGTCCGGCGAGGAGCGCGACGCGGCTGTCGAGCCGCGCGATCGTCGAACCCGCGATCGGATGTCCGCGCAGGTGGACGGCCTGATCCGCCCAGGCCTCGGCCGCGTCGATGTCGGCGTCGGCGGCCGCCAGCGCGACGAGCAGCTCGAGTCCGAGCGCCCGGTCGACGATCGTCAGCGCGCTGAGGCGCTCATCGCCGCCGGCTTCGAGCACGAGCCGCGCCGAACGCCGGACGTCGCCGACGGCGGTCAGCCCGAACGCGGCGAGCAGACGGCATCCGCTCGACAGGTAGCCGGGGGCGGCCAGATCGCCCGCCTCGACCCGGTCGGCGAGGCGGCGCGCGGCGCCTCGATCGGCGGCGTTGCCGCGCACGAGGGAGTTCGCGCTGGCGACGAGCAGCTCGAGCAGCGGCGCCCGCCGACCCGTCGCGAGGTCGCGGACGATCGCCTCGGCGTCGTCGATCCGGCCAAGGAAGACCAGGAGGCGCGCTCGATGGACCCGCACGAGATCGCCGAACGGATGATCTCCCGGCCACGCCGGTACCGGGCCCGACGCGTCGACGACGGAGGCGGCCAGATTCAGCCGTCCGCAGGCGAGCGCCGCCTCGGCGACGAGGTAGCGGACGGCATCCGCGGCGGGCGACGCGTCGAGGGTTCCCAGCTGTTCGAACGCCTCGGTCAGCGGATCGCCGGATGCCGTCGTGGTCGGCGCGGCATCCGTCCACGTCGTCGCGGCACCCGGCCACCATCCGGCGGCCGCCAGGCCGCGCGCGGCGAGGGCTCCGACGCGCGCGGTGTCGTCGCCTCCGCCCGCGAGGGCGTCGTCGGCGAGGCGGGCCGAGGTCTCGTAGTCGGAGCGCATGAACGCCGCGAACGACGCGAGCACGAGGAACCACGGATCGTCCCCCGAGCCCGCGTGATCGGTGACGAGATCGAGCGCGTCGGTCGCGCGTCCGTCGAGGACGAGGCGGAAGACGTCCGCGGTGACCGACGCGCGATTCACCGCAGCCGGATCCGCTGACAGAACGGGCAGAAGTGCGACCCGCGGTTCATGAACTCCTCGCGCACGATCGGGCGACCGCACCGCGGACACGGCTTACCGTGCTGCCCGTACGCGTTGAGGGAGTGCGAGAAGTAGCCGGACGCTCCGTTGACGTTCACGTAGGTGCTGCTGAACGACGTGCCGCCTTCGACGAGCGCCCGGCCGAGCACGAGACGCACCTCGGCGAGCAGCGTCGTCGCGCGGGGACGGCTGAGGCTCCTCGTCGGCTGGTCGTAGTGGATGCGGGCCGCCCAGAGCGCCTCGTCGGCGTAGATGTTGCCGATGCCGCTGACCAGCGTCTGGTCGAGCAGGGCGCGCTTGATCCCGGTGTCCTTCGCGGCGAGGCGACGCAGGAACAGCCGATCGTCGAACAACGGGTCGACCGGGTCGCGGGCGATGTGGCCCACCTGCGACGGGATCAGCTGCGCGGGATGATCGCGCGCCGGAACCAGCACGTCCAGCGCCATCGACCCGAAGATGCGCTGATCGACGAAGTCGACCCGCACCGGGCCGTGACCGGGGCTGTCGACATCCAGGACGATGCGGGTGAGCCGGTCGCGCGCGGCGTCGGGGTCGCGCAGCAGCACCTGACCCGACATCCCGAGGTGCACGACGAGCGCTTCGTCACGGCCGTCGACGGGGATCCAGAGGAACTTGCCGCGCCGCTCGGGGGTGCGCAACCGCGCGCCGGTGACCCGCTCGACGAAGTCCTCCTCGGGACCGTCGTGGCGGCGCAGCGACCGGGGATCGAGCACCTCGACGCGGGTGACCGTCGCGCCGGTGACGGCGGGTTCCAGGCCGTGGCGCACGACCTCGACCTCGGGGAGCTCCGGCATCCGCTACGCCGTGCCGCGACGGGGCTTCTGGGTGGAGTGCAGCACGGCCCAGGCGGCCAGCGCGGCGGCCATCTCGGCCTGCTTCTTGCTGGTGCCGTCGCCCTCGGCGATCTGCTCGTCGGCGAGGGACACCACCGCGTGGAACCGCTTCGAGTGATCGGGGCCGCTGTCGGTGACGAGGTACTGCGGCAGGCCCTTGCCGAGCCGGGTGGAGAGCTCCTGCAGGCTCGTCTTCGGGTCCATCGCCGCGCCGAACCGCTCCGGATCGGCCAGCAGCGGGTCGATCAGCCGCAGCACGAACGCGGTGGCCGCATCCCCGCCCGCCGAGAGGTAGACGGCCCCGATGAGCGCCTCGAGGGCGTCGGCGAGGATCGACGACTTCTCGCGCCCCCCGGTCAGCTCCTCCCCGCGCCCGAGACGGAGGTGGGCACCGAGGTCGATCATCCGGGCGATCTCAGCGAGGGCGACGGCCGAGACCAGGCTCGCGCGACGCTTCGCCAACTCGCCCTCGTCGAGTCCGGGGTTCTCGCGGTAGAGCATGACCGTCACGGCCTGCCCGAGGATCGAGTCGCCGAGGAACTCGAGACGCTCGTTGTGGGCGATCCCGCCGTTCTCGTAGGCGTAGGAACGGTGGGTCAGCGCCAGCTCGAGAAGCTCGGCATCAACGGAGATGCCGAGCTTCGTGGCGAGTTCGTCCGGGGGTGCCGCGTTGTCTGAGGCAGAGCCCGCGGGCGTCGGGCGAGGGGACGTCAGACGTCCGCGACCTTGCGACCCTTGTACTCCAGGTACAGGGGGGTGCCGGCCGAGTCCTCGACGACCTTCGCGCGGTGCGGGAGGCTGTAGGTGACCTTGCCGTTCTCGATCGTCTTCACGAGCTGAACCGGGGTCGCCTTCCACTGCGAACGGCGGGAGTGCGTGTTCGAGCGCGACTGCTTGCGCTTGGGAACGGCCATGTCTATCTCTTCTCGTTGGTGTCTGAGTCTGTGTCGAGCTGAAGGCTCTGCAGCGCCGCCCACCTCGGGTCGGGCGCTTCATCGATCGGCTGCTCGAACCCGTCCGGAAGCCTCTCCCCGGTGAGGGGGTCGAGGCCGGGACAGTCCGGGCGGCAGACCGGCTGGAACGGTAGCGACAACACCACCGCATCCCTCACGACGGGTTCGAGATCCAGCTGGTCGTCTCGAACCACGAAGTCGAAAGCTTCGTCTGGAGAATACGCGAAAAGCTCCTGGAATTCGACTTCGACGTCGATCTCGACCGGGTCGAGGCACCGTACGCACTCGGCGCGGGCGAGCGTGTCGACCTCCGCGGACACCAGGATGCCGTCGTGGAGCCCCTCGAGGCGCACCTCGACGTGCACGTTCTCGCCCTCCGCGACCGACGCGGCGCCCTCGCCGAGCTTCTCGGGCGCGGCGACGTCGAGCGTGCGCTCGCGCATCTCGCCGGGGCGGTGCACGAGGTCGCGGACATTCACGACGTACGGGGATGCGGACACAAGCTCTGATTCTAGTTGGCGGGTTGAGTGCCCGCCGGAGGCGGGTGTATCGAAACCCACATCCGAGTTACTCGAGGGCGGTTTCGATACACCGCGCTGCGCGCGGCACTCAACCCGCGGTGAGGGCGGTGAGGGCTTCGTCGATGATCGCGAGGCCGCGGCGGGCCTCCTCGGGCGTGATGACGCACGGCGGCACGACGTGCAGCCGGTTGTCGGCGACGAACGGCAGCAGCCCCCGCGACATCAGCTCGCCCTTCAGCGCGGCGATGGTCGCTCCGGGGACGGGCTCGCGGGTCTCGCGGTCCTGCACGAGGTCGAGCGCCCAGAACACGCCGACACCGCGCACCTCGCCGATGATCGGATGCTTCGCCGCGAGCGCGTGCAGGCCCGGGCCGAGCACATCCTCACCGATGGCGGCGGCGTTCTCGACGATGCCCTCCTCCTCCATCGCATCGATCGCCGCGACGATGGACGCCATCGCGAGGGGATGCCCGGAGTAGGTGAGGCCGCCCGGGAACACCTGGTCGTCGAACGCGCCCGAGATCGACTCGGAGATGATGACGCCGCCCGCCGGCACATAGCCCGAGTTGACGCCCTTCGCGAAGGTGATGAGGTCGGGCACGACGCCGTCGGGGTTGACGAGGGGATGCTGCCAGGAGAACCAGGACCCGGTGCGGCCGAAGCCCGACATGACCTCGTCGAGGATCAGCACGATGCCGTGCTTGTCGCAGAGGGCGCGCACGCCCGACAGGTATCCCGGGGGCGGGATCATCACGCCGGCGGTGCCGGGGACGCCTTCGAGCAGGATGGCGGCGATCGACGCCGCCCCCTCCGACACGATGACCCGTTCGAGGTGGTGCAGGGCGCGGGCGCTCTCCTCCTCCGGGGTCGTCGCCCAGAACTCGGTGCGGTAGAGGAACGGGCCGAAGAAGTGCACGTGGCCGCGGGCGTACTCGTTCGGCACCCGACGCCAGTCGCCGGTCGCGACGACGGCCGCCCCGGTGTTGCCGTGGTAGCTGCGGTAGGTCGAGAGCACCTTGTCGCGACCGGTGGTGAGACGCGCCATGCGGATCGCGTTCTCGTTGGCATCGGCCCCGCCGTTGGTGAAGAACACCCGTCCGAATTCGGGCCCCGCCTTCGCGAGGATGCGCGCGGCGGCCTCGCCGCGGGCGAGGTTCGCGTGCGCGGGCGCGACCATCGGCAGCTCGGCCGCCTGCTTCTGGATCGCAGCGACGACCTTGGGATGCGTGTGGCCGATGTTCATGTTGACCAGCTGGCTCGAGAAGTCGAGGTAGCGGGCGCCGTCGTAGTCCCACACTTCGCTGCCGTGGCCGCCGGCGACGACGAACGGCGCGAGCGCACCCTGCGCCGACCAGGAGTGGAAGACGTGCGCGCGGTCGAGGTCGTACGTCAACTTCCCGAGGGCGGGATCGAGGTCGGCGGCGTTGTCGGTCATCGGGGTGGTGCCTTTCGTGCGGTGGTGCGAATGCGGAGGGATGCGGGGGGACGTCCGGCGGGACGCCTCCCCCCGCATCCGGTGCTGCTTAGATTCCGCCGGCCTTGAGGGTGACGGTGATCGGGCTGAACGAGGCACCCGTGACGTCGACGCCTTCGGCTTCGAGAGCCGCGATCGCCTCCAGGATGTAGTCGTTCGAGTACGCCGTGGTCGGCGGTTCGGTGGTGATCAGCTTCACACCATCCTGGTTGACCGACGCCAGCGAACCGTCGACTGTCTGCGCCCAGGCGTTGGCGTCGACGACGCCGATGCCGTTCGCGGCCGGCCAGACCAGCTTGTTGACCTCGTTCATCTGCCACAGCTGGTGGCCGGGGCCGACGGGGAACGCGGCGTCCGCGTCGAGGGCGGCGGCGTAGGAGATCGACGCGCCTTCCTCGGGGTTGTCACGGGTGTAGACCCAGCCCTTGATGACGGCCTTGAGGAACTCGACCGTCTGCGCCTCGAACGCCGGGTCACCGAGCGCCTCGGTGCGGGCCCAGATCGCATCCTGCAGCATGGCGCCGACGGTGTCGGCGTAGCTGACGACGTCGAAATCCTCCGGCTGGTACAGCTCACCGGTGTCGGGGTTGACCGTCTCGAGCACCTGCGCCCACTCGTTGTAGGTCATCGCCTGGGCGGCATCGACGTCGCCGTCGAGGAGCGCGTTCATCGAGAAGTCCTGCGTCGTGATCGAGACCGACGTGGAGTCGAGGCCCTCGGCCGCCATCGCGGCGAAGATCTCCCACTCGTTGCCGAAGCCCCACGAGCCGATGCGCTTCCCCTCGAACCCGGCGACCGTGTCGATGCCCTCGCCGGCGAATGAGACCTGGAGGGTGCCGGAGGTCTGGAAGATCTGCGCGACGTTGGTGACCTCGATGCTGTTGGCCTCGATCGAGCCGAGCACCTTCGGCACCCAGGCGATCGCGTAGTCGGCCTCGCCGGCGAACAGCGCCTCCTGCGGAACGATGTCGCCGCCGGTCGGCACGATCGTCACGTCGAGTCCGGCCTCGGCGAAGTAGCCGAGGCAGTCGGCGGCGTAGTACCCGGCGAACTGCGCCTGCGGCAACCACTGCAGCATGAGGGTGACCGGGGCGAGCGTCGCCGCGGGGTCGGGCTCGACGCAATCGACGGCGGGGAGCTCGGTGGGGGTGTCGTCGAGAGCCTCGGGGGTCTCCTCGGCGGTCGGGGTCGTGCAGCCGGCGAGCAGCAGCGCGGCGAGCGCGGTGCCGGTCGCCAGCGCGAGGGCGCTTCTCTTGCGGTGGATCATGGTGATTCCTCTCTGGTGTGGGATGCAGGGGTGGAACAACTGCTTCCGGCTACGTCGACGGACGATGACGCGTCACGAGCCACTCGAGCAGCATCGTGAGGAGGAACAGGGCGAGGCCGATGGCGATCGCGGCGCCGACGTAGCCCCACGCCAGGGCGGTCTTGCCGGATTTCGCGTAACTGACGATCGGGGTACCGAGACCCTCCGCGGGGCCGCCGAAGTACTCGGCGACGAGGGCGGAGATGACGGCGAGCGACGAGGCGATGCGCACCCCGGTGAGCAGATAGGGCATCGCCGTCGGCAGCGTCAGCTTGCGGAAGGTCTGGCGGCCGTTCGCGGCGTAGGCACGTAACAGGTCGCGATGCACGGGACGCGTCTGCCGCAGGCCGCGCAGCACGTTGACGAACACCGGGATGAAGGCCGCGATGCCGGCGATGACCTGGCGACCCGACTGGGTGGAGGCGCCGAGCATCGTGTTGAGGATCGGGGTGAGCGCCACGATCGGCACGACGGCGAGCGCCGCGATGAGCGGGGCGACCATGCCGTCGAAGAGGCGGAACCGCGCGGCGAGGGCCGCCGCCGTGATGCCGAGGAGGGTGCCGCCGGCCAGGCCGATGACGGCGTTCGTGCCGGTGATGAGCGCGTCTTCGACGATGACTCCACCGAACTCGCCGACCTGGCCGGCGATCGCCGCGGGACTCGGGATCATCGTGGGGGCCAGGCGCACGACATCCGTCAGCAGCACCCAGACCCCGAGCAGCAGCAGCCCGACGACGACCGGGGCGACGATCCTGCCGGCCACCGCCTTGCCCTGAGCCTGTCGAAGGGTCATCGCTCGTCCGCCCGGGTGACGGGGGTGCCGTGCAGCGCCTCACGGACGGCGGTGACCTTTGCGAAGAACTCCGGGCTCTCACGCAGCGACTCCGCGCGCGACGCCCCGAACGGGATGTCGACGACCTCGGTGATGCGGCCGGGTCGCGGCGACATCACGACGACACGGTCGGCGAGGTAGACCGCTTCGGGGATCGAGTGGGTCACGAACACGACAGCGGCGCCGGTTTCGGCGCAGATGCGGGCGAGCTCGGTCTGCATCCGCTCGCGGGTCATCTCATCCAGCGCGCCGAACGGCTCGTCCATGAGCAGCAGCCGCGGGCCTTCGGCGAGAGCCCGGGCGATCGCGACGCGCTGCTGCATCCCCCCGGAGAGCTGGTCGGGGTAGTGCCCGACGAAGTCCGACAGCCCGACCATCGCCGCGAGGTCGGCGACCCGGGCGGCGCGTTCGGTCTTCGACGCGACGTGCAGTTCGAGCGGCAACGCGATGTTCGCCGCGACCGTGCGCCAGGGCAGCAGCCCGGCCTGTTGGAACGCGATGCCGTAGTCCTGGTCGAGGCGCGCCTTCGTCGGCGTCTTGCCGAACACCTCGAGGGTGCCCGCGCTCACCGCGTCGAGGTCGGCGATGAGGCGCATGAGGGTCGACTTGCCGCAGCCCGAGGGGCCGATGAGCGCGACGAACTCCCCCGCGGCGACCTCCAGGTCGATCCCTTCGAGGGCGTGCACCTCCCCCGCCTTCGACGCGAACGTCTTGGTGACGCCGACGGCCCTCACGGCGAACTCACTCATGCGGGCACTTCTCCTCGGCGGTAGCGGTTCAGGAACAGGCCGAGCAGCGCGACGGATCCCGCCGCGACGAGCCCGAGCACGACGGCGCCGAAGATCGGCGACCAGGGCTTCGCGGGGTCGGAGGAGCCCTGGCTGGCGAGCCCGATGATCATCCGGCCGATGCCGCCCTCCATGTTGATCGACACCTCGGCGACGATCGCGCCGACGACGGCGTTCGCCGCCCCGAGGCGCAGGGCGGGCAGCAGGTACGGCACCGCGGCGGGCAGGCGCAGCTTCCGCAGGGTCGTCCAGTAGCCGGCGCCGTAGCTGTGCAGCAGCTCGAGATGGATGCGGTCGGGCGCCGAGAGGCCGCGCAGGATGCCGACCGTCATCGGGAAGAACGCGAGATACGAGGCGACGACGGCGACCGACATCCATTCCGGCCAGGGCACGCCGCCCTGCGACGCCTGCCGACCGAGGCTCGCGATGAGCGGCGCGAAGGCGACGAGCGGCACCGTCTGGCTGACGACGATCCAGGGCAGGATGCCCCACTCGGCGAGCCGCCAGCGCTGCATGACGAGCGCGAGCACCGCCGCGACGACGAGCCCGAGCAGCCAGCCGACGGCGGCGACGCCGAGGGTGGTGAGCGCGGCGGCGAGCACGAGTTGCCACATCGGCGTCGAGTCCCCGCCGCTGGAGGCTCCGAACAGTCGCGACACCATGTCCCAGACGTGCGGCATCGCGCGGTCATGCGTGCGCGGCAGGATGCGGATGCCCGATCCCCGGTCGCCCTCGACGGCGCCGATCACGACGCCGTCCGCCGGCCCGAGGTACTTGTACAACTCCCACGCGGCGACGAGCGCGACGATGCCTGCCAGGCCCAGCAGGATCGCGCGCGCGTGCTTCACGTAGGTCAGCTCTTCGCGGTGATGTGTGCGGACATGGCGGGGATGACGGTCTCGCCGTACACGCGGAGGGTCTCCTCCTTGTTGTCGTGCTGGAGGTAACCGGCGAACTGGTGCACGCCGATCGCCTCGAGTTCCTTCAACTTCGCGACGTGCTCCTCGGCGGTGCCGAGCACGCAGAACCGGTCGACGATCTCGTCGGGCACGAAGTCGACGTGGTCGTTCTCGGCCTTGCCGTGCGAGTTGTAGTCGTAGCCCTCGCGACCCTTGATGTAGTCGGTGAGCGCCTGCGGCACGGCACCCGAGTCCCCGTACTTCGCGACGATGTCGGCGACGTGGTTGCCGACCATCCCGCCGAACCAGCGGGACTGCTCGCGGGCGTGGGCGAGGCCGGCCTCCGTGCCATCGGTGATGTAGAACGGTGCCGCGACGCAGAAGGTGATCGCGTCGGGGTCGCGTCCGGCCGCTTCGGCCGCCGACCGCACCGTCGCGATCATCCATTTCGCGATGTCGACGTCGGCGAGCTGCAGGATGAAGCCGTCGCCGACCTCCCCCGTCAGCTTGAGCGCGAGCGGGCCGTAGGCGGCGACCCAGACCTCGAGCTCCGAGCCGGTCGACCACGGGAACCGCAGCTCCGCGCCGTTGTACTCGACGCTGCGTGAGTTGCCGAGTTCGCGGATGACGTGGATCGACTCGCGCAGCTCCTTGAGCGTCGTCGGCTTGCCGTTGGTGACGCGCACCGCCGAGTCGCCGCGGCCGATGCCGACGACCGTGCGGTTGCCGTACATCTCGTTGAGCGTCGCGAAGACGGATGCCGTGACGGTCCAGTCGCGCGTCGCCGGGTTGGTGACGAACGGGCCGACCTTCACCCGCCGCGTCTCGGCGAGGATCGCGCTGTAGATGACGTACGGCTCCTGCCAGAGCAGGTGCGAGTCGAACGTCCAGACGTGACTGAAGCCGTGCTGCTCGGCGAGCTTGGCGAGGTGCACCGTCCGGCTCGCCGGCGGGTTGGTCTGAAGTACTGCTCCGAAGTCCATGCGCTCGTCTCTCGTGAACTCAGACCAGGTACTGCGACAGGCCGCGCTTGAGGTAGCTGCCGTCGCCCTTCCGACCGAGGTACTGGTTGTCGTCGACGATGACCTTGCCGCGACTGAGCACCGTGTCGACGTGGCCGTCGACCTGGAAGCCCTCCCACGCGGAGTGGTCCATGTTCATGTGGTGCGTCGCGGCCGAGATCGTCGTGCGCCCGTTCGGGTCGTAGACGACGACGTCCGCATCCGCCCCGGGCTGGATGACGCCCTTGCGTCCGTAGAGACCGAACATGCGCGCGGGGGTCGTGCTCGTGATCTCCACCCAGCGCTCGAGCGTGATCTGCCCGGTGACGACGCCCTGGTAGAGCAGATCCATCCGGTGCTCGACGCTGCCGATGCCGTTCGGGATCTTGCGGAAGTCGTCCGTGCCGAGCTCCTTCTGGCCCTTCATGCAGAACGGGCAGTGGTCGGTCGAGACCATCTGCAGGTCGTTCGTGCGCAGGGCCTGCCACATGTGGTCCTGGTGCCCCTCCTCCCGGGAGCGCAGCGGCGTCGAGCACACCCACTTGGCGCCTTCGAAGTCGCCCCACTCCTCCGAGGTCGCGCCGAGCTGCTCCTCAAGCGAGAGGTAGAGGTACTGCGGGCAGGTCTCGCCGAAGACGTTCTGGCCGTTGTCGCGGGCGGCGGCCAACTGCGCGACCGCCTGCTTCGCGCTCACGTGCACGACGTAGAGCGGAGCGCCGGTGAGGTGGGAGAGCATGATCGCCCGGTGCGTCGCCTCTTCCTCCATCTGCCAAGCGCGGGCGATGCCGTGGTAGTACGGCGTCGTCTTGCCCGACTCGGCGAGCTGAGCTGCGAGCACATCGATCGCGGGACCGTTCTCGGCGTGCATCATCGTCAGCAGCCCGAGGTCGGCGGCCTTCTGCATCGCCCGCAGGATCTGGCCGTCGTCGGAGTAGAACACCCCCGGGTAGGCCATGAAGAGCTTGTAACTCGTGATGCCTTCATCCACGAGCGTCGGCAGGTAGGCGAGGGACGCGTCGTCGACGCCGCCGACGATCTGGTGGAAGCCGTAGTCGATCGCGCAGTTGCCGGCGGCCTTCTCGTGCCAGGCGGCGAGGCCGTCGGGCACGCGGGTGCCTGCGGTCTGCACCGCGAAGTCGATGACCGAGGTCGTTCCGCCCCACGCCGCGGCCCGGGTGCCGGACTCGAAACTGTCGGACGCCTCGGTGCCGCCGAACGGCAGCTCGAAGTGGGTGTGCGCGTCGATCCCGCCAGGGATGACGTACTTGCCGGTGGCATCCACGACGGTGTCGGCGGACGCGGCGAGGTCGCTGCCGAAGACGTTCGAGCCCGGGTGCACGACGGCGACGATCTTCTCGCCGTCGATGAGCACGTCGGCCTCGACCCGGCCGGTGGCGGAGACGACGGTGCCGCCGGTGATCAGCGTGGTCGCCATCAGGGCTTCACCGTCGAGGTGTACGACTCGGGGCGGCGGTCCCGGTAGAACTGCCAGTCGTCGCGCATCTGCTGCACCATGTCCAGGTCGAGATCGCGGATGAGGATCTCCTCGGTCTGGCCCGAACCGCGCTCGCCGACGAAGTTGCCGCGCGGGTCGATCACCTGCGAGGTGCCGTAGAAGTCGACGGCGAGTTCGCCGTACTCGTTGTCTTCGCGCCCGACGCGGTTCGGCTGGAGCACGAAGTAGCCGTTGGCGACCGCGGCGGCCGGCCCCTCGACCTCCCACAGGCGGTTGCTCAGCCCCGGCTTCGTCGCGTTCGGGTTGAACACCATGTGCGCCCCGTTGAGCCCGAGCTCGCGCCAGCCCTCCGGGAAGTGCCGGTCGTAGCAGATGTAGACGCCGATCTTGCCGACCTTGGTGTCGAAGACCGGGTAGCCGAGGTTGCCCGGGCGGAAGTAGAACTTCTCCCAGAAACGGTCGAGGTGCGGGATGTGGTGCTTGCGGTACTTGCCGAGGATCTCGCCGTCGGCATCCACCACCACCGCGGTGTTGTAGTACACGCCGGTCATGTCCTCCTCGTAGATGGGGAGGATCATCACGACGCCGAGTTCCTTCGCGAGCGCCGCGAAGCGCTGCACGATGGGACCGTCGGCGGGCTCCGCGTACCGGTAGTACTTCTTGTCTTCCGTGATGCCGAAGTAGGGCCCGTAGAAGAGTTCCTGGAAGCAGACCACCTGCGCGCCCTGCGCCGCTGCCTCGCGCGCGAAGCCCTCATGCTTGTCGAGCATGGACTCCTTGTCGCCGGTCCAGGTCGTCTGGGTGATCGCCGCGCGAACCACGTTGCTCATGCCGGTCCTTCCGAGGGTTGCCTTTTGTTATTGTTCGCCGTAAACATTTCTCTGATGTTTCATTCCGTGACGCTGGCGTAACAGAAGTGTGGGGGGTTCCGGGTGAAGTCGGTAGCTCTCGCGATCGAGGAGCGGTCGCCGCACGGCATCGCCTCGGCGATCTCCCGGCTCATCACGACCGGCGACCTCGCCCCCGGCGACCGCCTTCCCACGGTGCGCGACCTCGCCCGCGACCTCGGCGTCTCACCGGCGACCGTCAGCCACGCCTGGCAGACGCTCGCCGCCGCCGGGCTCATCACCTCCCGCGGACGATCGGGAAGCTTCGTGCGCTCGATGCCCCGCGAGTGGATGCCGCGGCGCTACCAGGGACTCGACGGCTCTCTCGAGGCGGCGCTGGACCTGTCGCGCGGCACCCCGGATCCGGCGCTGCTCCCCCGGCTCGGGCCGCTGTTCGCGTCGCTCGAGGTGCACGCCGACACGATCTCGTACCAGGCCAAGCCCGACATCCCGGAGCTGCACGACCTGCTGCGCGCGACCTGGCCGGCCGAGGTGGAGTCGATCACGGTGACCAACGGCGCCCTCGACGGCATCGACCGCGTCCTCGCGACGCTCGTGCGCTACGGCGACCGGGTGCTCGTCGAAAATCCGACGTTCCCGCCCTTCCTCGACCTGCTCGACGCCTACGGTCTGGAACCGGTAGGGGTCGAGATGGATGCCGAGGGCATGCTCCCCGACGCGTTCGCCGCGGCGCTCGGCACCTCGCCCTCCGTCGTGCTGCTCCAGACCCGCGCCCACAATCCGACGGGGGCGTCGCTCTCCCCCGAGCGCGCCGCCCAGTTGGGCCGTCTGCTGGCCCGCAGCCGCACCGCGCCTCACGCGATCGTGATCGAGGACGACCACTCCGGGTCGATCTCGTCCTCCCCCGACGTGACGCTCGCGACGACGATCCCGGAGCGCGTCATCCACGTGCGGTCGTTCTCGAAATCTCACGGACCAGATCTCCGGATCGGAGCGCTCGGCGGGCCGCGGACCCTCGTCGACAAGGTCGTCGCCCGCCGCTTGCTCGGGCCCGGGTGGACGTCGCGCACGATCCAGTCGATCCTGCACGGGCTGCTCACCGACACGCGTGCCGTGGCGCAGGTCGAGGCGGCCCGCGAGACCTACCTCCAGCGCCGACTCGCGCTGCGGGCCGAACTCCTTGACCGCGGCATCGACCTGCCGCCCGGCGACGGCATCAACGCCTGGCTGCCGGTCGCCGACGAACGGGATGCCCTCGTGCACCTCGCCGCGGCGGGCATCCGCGTCGCCCCGGGGACGCCGTTCCTGCTCGGCGACGACGTGACGCCGCACGTGCGGGTGACCGTCGGTGTCGTGCCGGTCGCCTCCGCATCCCTCGTCGCCGCCGCACTCGCCGCCGCCGCGGGCTAGCGTGGCCGGGTGAAGATCACCGTGCTCGCCGGCGGAGTAGGCGGTGCCCGCTTCCTGCTCGGCGCCCGCCAGTACCTACGGGATGCCGGGGCCGATCCGGCGGCCGACCTCACCGCGATCGTCAACACCGCCGACGATCTCTGGCTCGCCGGCCTGCGCGTCACCCCCGATCTCGACTCGATCCTCTACGCCCTCGCCGGCGTCAACGACACCGCCCGGGGCTGGGGCCGCGCGGGCGACACCGAAGTGGTCAACACCGAGCTCGCGGCGTGGGGCGCCGCCTGGCCGTGGTTCACGCTCGGCGACCTCGACATCGCCGCCTCTCTCGCCCGCACGGCGTGGCTGCGCGATGGGCTTCCGCTCGCCGAGGTCGTCACCCGGCTCGCCGCCCGGTGGGACGTCGGGGCGAGGCTCCTGCCGGCCACCGGCGACGAGGCCGAGACGATCGTGCACCTCGCCGCACCCGCCGACGACGGCCGCACCGAGCTGCATTTCCAGGAGTGGTGGGTGCGCTACCGGGCGGCCCTGCCCGCCGCGTCGTTCGAGGTGCGCGGTGCCGCCGACGCCCGCCCGGCGGACGGGGTGCTCGACGCGATCGCCACGGCGGATGTCGTGCTCCTGGCTCCGTCGAACCCCGTGGTGTCGATCGGGTCGATCCTGGAGATCCCCGGGATCCGCGACGCACTCGGCCGCACGACGGCGAGAGTCGTCGGCGTCTCACCGATCATCGGAGGCGCCGTCGTGCGCGGCATGGCCGACGCCTGCCTCACCGCGATCGGCGTCGCGACGAGCGCCGATGCGGTCGCCCGACGGTACGGGTCGCGCACCGACGGCGGGCTGCTCGACGGCTGGCTCGTCGACACGGTGGATGCCGGAGTCGTCGACGCGCTCACGGCGGACGGCATCCCGACCCGGGCCGTGCCGCTGTGGATGACCGATCCCGCGACGACGGCTCAGCTCGTGGCGGACGCCGTCGACCTCGCCAACTGAGCGGGGGTGTCGACGTCGTGCCGCAGGGGCGAGCGTCGCGGCACCGGCAGCCGGTGCAGCCCGAGCGCCCGGTGACGGGATGCCGACCCCCGTCCGAACGCGGAGAGCCAGGACACCCGGGCGCGGGCGGTGACGAGGGTCGTTCCCGTTCCGGCCGCGTCGGCGACGTAGCACCGGGGATGCCGGGCCGCCGCGGCGAGCGCACGCGCGAGCTCGGCCGGGACGAGGTTCGGGAGGTCGCCGAGCAGCACCGCCCGGGGTGCTGACGCCGGGATCGTGGCGAGGGCCGACGCGATCGCGGCCGCCAGCCCGCGCGGCGCGAGCTCCCGCACGACGCGCACCTGCGGCATCCCGTCGAGGTCGGCCGCGGTCGCCGGATCGGCCGTGACGACCACGACCGCGGCGACTCCGACCGCGCGCGACGCCGCACGGACGGTCGAGACGCCGAGCGCCCGCACGACCGATTCCGTGGCGCCCAGGCGCGACTTGCCGGCGGCCGCGGGCTTGAGCGGCACGACGATCGTCCATCCGCCGCGCCTCACCACCACTCGACGGTAGACCAGGTCGCCCGGCTAGGCTGGAATCCGGTCCCCGGGCTCACTCTGGCCTGCGGTTCGCGCTCCCGTTTCTGGGGCGACGACCGGCGCCTGTCTCGGCGCTCCTCGTCCCTGCGCGCCCTCCCGGAGATCCCATGACCCGTGTTCCCTTCCTGCTCGTCCCTCTCGTCCTCCTCGCCGGATGCGCGGTTCCCGCCGCGTCGCCTCCCGTCGAGTCGCCCACCGCCGACGCCGTCACCGTCGACAACTGCGGCGTGCCGGTCGCCTTCACCGAGCCGCCGCAGCGCGTGGTCGCGATCAAGTCGACGTCGACCGAGATGATGCTCGCGCTCGGCGTCGGCGACCGCATCGTCGGCACGGCGTTCCAAGACGGGCCGGTTCCCGACGAGTGGGCGGTCGATGCCGCCGGGATCCCCGAGATCAGCGACTTCATGCCGAGCGAGGAGGCCGTGCTCGAGCTCGAACCCGACCTCGTGTACTCGGGGTGGGAGTCGGCGTTCGCCGCCGATGCGGCCGGCGAACGCGACGAGCTCGCCGCCCTCGGTGTCGCCTCCTACGTGCAACCCGCCGCCTGCCGGTCGGCCGGGGTTCCCGGGAAGCTGACCTTCGACGAGGTGTTCCGCGAGATCCAGGAGGCCGCCGACATCTTCGGCGTCTCCGCCGACGAACTGCTCGCCGCGCAGCAGGCGGAACTGGCGGCCGTCGAGCCCGACGACCGCGGACTCACCGCGCTCTGGTACTCGTCGGGCACCGACATCCCGTACGTCGGCGCCGGGCTCGGCGCCCCCCAGCTCGTGCTGGAGACCGCCGGGCTGACCAACATCGCCGCCGACATCGAGATGACCTGGTCGAGCTTCGGCTGGGAGTCGGTCGTCGCGGCGGACCCCGACGTGATCGTGCTGATCGACGCCGACTGGAACACCGCGGCGTCGAAGATCGATCTGCTCGAATCCAACCCGGCGACCGCCGCCCTGTCGGCGGTGCGGAACGCGCGGTACCTCGTGCTGCCGTTCCCGGCGGGCGAGGCGGGCGTGCGCACGGTCTCCGCGGCGACGTCGGTCGCGACGCAACTCGCGGAGCTCGACCTGCCGTGACCCGCACGACGGCACGAGGGGTGATCGCCGGCGGCGTGCTGGCGGTCGCCCTCGTGCTCTCGATCTCGTTCGCGGTCACGATCGGCCCCGCCGACCTCACCGTCGGCGAGGTCTGGGGCTCGATCGGCGCGCACCTCACCGGTGCGGACTCGCAGCTCACCGTGCTGCGCGACGGGATCGTCTGGGAGCTGCGGCTGCCCCGCATCCTCACCGCCGCGGCGGTCGGCGCCGGACTCGCCCTCGTCGGCGCGATCATGCAGGCGCTCACCCGCAACCAGCTCGCGGACCCCTACCTGCTGGGCATCTCGTCGGGAGCCTCCCTCGGTGCCGTCACCGTGCTGCTGCTCGGCGCCGCGGTGCTGCTGCCGGTCGCCGCGTTCGCCGGCGCCGTGCTCGCCCTCGCCGCGACCCTCGCCCTCGCCGGGGCCTTCGGGCGCATCACCCCGACCCGCACCGTGCTCGCCGGCGTCGCCGTCTCGTCTCTCGCCGCGGCGATCACGTCGTTCGTCATCTTCTGGGTGGCCACCGGCGACGCCTACCGCGAAGTGCTCTCCTGGCTGCTCGGGTCGCTCGCCGGCGCGCGCTGGGATTCCGTGGCGATCGCCGGCATCGCGGTGCTCGTGCTCGGCGTGCCGCTCGCGCTCACCGGACGCATCTTGGATGCCTTCGCCCTCGGTGACACGACGGCGGCGAGCGTCGGCATCCCGGTGCAGGGCGTGCGCTGGACGCTGCTCGGCGCGGGAGCCCTGCTCACCGGAGCGCTCGTCGCGGTGAGCGGGTCGATCGGCTTCGTCGGACTCGTGCTGCCGCACGCGGTGCGGCTGCTCGTCGGTCCGGGACACCGCGCGCTGCTGCCGCTCTCGGCCCTCACCGGGGCGGTGTTCCTGGTCTGGGCCGACACCCTCGCCCGCACCGTGTTCGAGCCGCGGGAGCTGCCGGTGGGCATCGTCACGGCGATCATCGGGGCGCCGGTGTTCGCGGCCCTGCTCGTGCGGCGTCGGAGCGAGGCATGAGCCTCTCGGTCGCCGCCGTCACCGTCGTCGTCGACGGGACGACCCTCGTCGACGAGGCCACCTTCGACGCCCCGGCGGGCCGGGTCACCGCGCTCCTCGGACCCAACGGCGCGGGCAAGTCGACGCTGCTGCGGGCGATCGCCGGCATCCGCCGCCCC
The DNA here is from genome assembly GCF_044239695.1 of Pseudolysinimonas sp. GTDB lineage: Bacteria > Actinomycetota > Actinomycetes > Actinomycetales > Microbacteriaceae > Pseudolysinimonas_A. The sequence goes on from NZ_JBIIAW010000012.1 coordinate 36,360, forward strand.
GCGGTCGGCACCGTGCACCTCGACGGCGTCGACCTCCTCGCGATGCGGCGCCGCGACCGCGCCCGGCGCGTCGCGCTCGTCGAGCAGGAGGCGTCGACCGAACTCCCCCTCACCTCCCGCGCCGTGGCGGGCCTCGGCCGCACCCCGCACGAGGCGCTGCTCGGCGGTCGCGACCCGTCGTCGGACGATCTCGTCACGAAGGCGCTGACGGATGCCGGCGCGTTCGAGCTCGCCGACCGCGAAGTCCCCTCGCTCTCCGGCGGTGAGCGCCAGCGCGTGCTGCTCGCCCGGGCACTCGCCCAGCAGCCGCGCCTGCTGCTGCTCGACGAACCGATGAACCACCTCGACATCGCCGCCCAGCTCGACGTGCTCACCCTGCTCGCGCGGCTCGCCGCCGACGGGGTGACGGTCGTCGCCGCGATGCACGACCTCGCCCTCGCCGCCTCCCACGCCGACCAGGTCGTGGTGCTAGCCGCCGGACAGGTCGTGGCATCCGGCCCGACCGCCGAGACGCTGACGCCCGAGCTCATCCACGCGGTCTACGGCGTGCGCGCGGCGTGGACGACGAATCCGCTCACCGGGACGCCGCTGCTCGCGCTCGGCTGAGCCGGTTTCGATACACCGCCTCCGGCGGCACTCAACCCGCGGAACCTCGCGGTTTCGACACGCGCATGCGGCGCTCCTCAACCACCGAGGTCGTCGCGGCGGGTGAGACCGACGCGCGCCGTGAGCGACGGCGGCAGGAAGATCGCCCGCAGCCGCACCCGGAGCGGCGCGGCGGAGGCGATCGCGCGGCGGAGGGCGTCGACATCCTCGGGCGTCATCGCCCGCGCGCCGGGTCGGTCGTACGCCGCCGCCTCGACCCCGTGTCGCACCGACCGCACGGCCGCGTCGCCGACGACGACCGCGAGTCGGGCGCCGAGCTGCCGCGGCGTCTCGGAGTCGGGGGCGACCCAGTCGTGGTCGTGCGCGGTGTCGCGCACCTCCGCCCAGGCCGCCGCGGCATCCCCGGCGAGAACGAGCCGCATCCGGCGTGAGCGCACGACGACCCGCCAGATCGCGGGCACGAGCAGCAACAGGATGCCGCCGAGCGCGACGAGGAGCACCACCGGTACCGGGCTCTGCGCCGCGGCGACGACGGGCGAGTCGTCGACCGTCTCCTCCTCGGGCGCCGTCGTCGGGGCCGCGGGAGCCGGCGTCACCGGCGCGGCCTCCGGATTCTCTGCCTCGTTCTCGGGCGTCGCGGGGTCGTCGACACCGGCCGCGGTCGAATACGACGGCGCCGCCCCGCGTCCCGGGGTCGGCTCGAAGCGCAGCCAGCCGATGCCCTCGAAGAACAGTTCCGGCCACGCGTGCAGGTCGCTCGAGTCGACGAGGAACTCGTTGCGATCGCCGAGGCTGTTGCGCACCCCCGGCTGGAAGCCGACGACCATCCGCGACGGGATGCCGACCGCCCGCGCCATCACGGCCATCGACGACGCGAAGTGCACGCAGTAGCCGCTCTTGGTCTCGAGGAACTGCTCGATGACGCCGATGCCGGTGCCGTCGTAGTCCTGCTCGACCGGGGTGTCGATCGAGTACTCGAAGTCGCCGTCGGCGAAGTAGCTCTGCAGCGCGATCGCCCGCTCGTACGTCGTCCCGCTGCCCGCGACCGTGTCGGCGACCTGCTGGATGCTCGTCGGCAAGTCGGGCAGCTCCAGGTACCGCTCGAGATCCTCGACCGGGGCGTCGGCGTTGAGCTGCGCGAGGTCGGGCTGGATGTCGAGGAACGACACCGAGTAGTCCTGCCCGCGGGCATCCGCTCCCCCGCTGCGCACCGAGAGCCCGTCGGGTTCCCAGCGCCAGGCACCCTCGACCCCGGTGACCGCGGTCGCCGGGTATGGCACCGGCAGCCAGCGTCCGCCGACATCCGCGATCTGGATGTCGGCGGTGTAGGCCGCGCGGGGCACCGCGTCGTCGAGCCCCTGCGGCGGCGGGAAGTCGGCGACGTCGTTCGCGGGGTCGGTGTCGGTGTCGGGCGTCCAGGTGATCCCGGTGAACTCGTCGAGGGTCGCGAGGCGCAGGTACAGCCCGCCGGGGGCGTCGCTCGAGTAGGTCAGCGCCGGCACGATCTCGTCGCGGCGCAGGTCGTCGCCGAGGTCGACGAGCGGGTTGAGTCCGGTGCCGATGCCGTTCCCGGATGCGGTCGGGGCGTCGGGAGGTTCGGGGAACACCGCCGGCAGCACGAGCGACCCCACGATGACGACGGCCGCCGTGGCGAGCACGCCCGGCAGCGGCATCGGTCGGCGCCCCACCCGCAGCAACGCGAGGAACGCAACGGCGGCGAGCACGAACCACACCGGCTCGGCGAGGCCGCCCCGCACCGCCACCGGGATGTCGAGCACGACGAGCAGCGGCAGAGCGGCCGTCGCGGGCAGGCGGTCGAGCACCGGCGCGATGAAGACGACCGCGACGACCGCGAGGATCGCCAGCAGGAAGAGGATGCCGTCGGTGGCGGTCGCCGGGGTGCGTTGCGTCGAGATGGCGGCGGCCCCCTGGCCGACCAGCTCGCCCCAGCGGCCGACGGTCTCGACCGTCGGGATGACCCCGAGCAACGCGACGTCGCGGGCGTAGCCGAAGGTGAGGGTGGCGACGCCGGCGACGAGTCCGGCGACGAAGGGCTGCCAGGGGCGGCGGCCGATCCGGGCGGCGATCCCGATCGCGAGCACCGGCAGGATGACGGGCAGGGCGGCGGGCGCAAACCAGTTCTCGCCCTCGAGCAGCGGAGCGAGTCCGCCGAAGGCCACGAGCAGCGCGACGGTGAACAGCACGAGGCGCAGCGACGTGCGGTTGGCCGCGGCACGACGGGTCACGAGATCAGCGGCCACGGACGTAGCCCGTCTGGCTCGAGGCCGCCCGCCAGGCGTCGCCGGGATCGTCGCGGTCGTCGACGGCGACGCAGATCCAGCCGGCGTCACGCAGCCGTTCGAGCACCTCCGGTCGCGCCCCGACGAGGAACGCGTAGGCCGCCTCCCCCTGCAGCCGCCGACGGATCAGCCAGTCGACGGTGGCATCCTCCGGGTCGCCGAGCACCGCGAACATCGGCCCCGCGCCGTCGATCGGCGCGAAGGCGGACGGCGCCCGCAGGTCGGGATCGAGCAGTTGCACGCCCGCGAGGCTCGTCAGGAACCCCTCCGCGCGACGCCCCTCCCAGCGGTCGCCCATCCCCTCGATCTGCGACCGCGCCGACTCCTCGACGCCGACCCGGAACCCGGCGGACTCCAGGTGGAGGCCGAGGGAGGCCACCATCCTGACGGCCCATTCGAAATCGTCGCTCGCCCAGTCGGCCGACCACGACATCCCGGTGTCGCGCGCGGCGTCGGGATACCCCTGGCGGCGGGTGTCGACGAGGATGCGGGCATCCGGGTGGCTGCGGTGCTCCTCCTGGCGCACCATCAGCTCGCCGTGGCGGGCCGACGCGCGCCAGTGCACCCGGCGCAGCGCGTCGCCCCTCCGGTACTCACGGGTGGTGAGGTCGTCGTCGTTGCCGGCGACCTTGCGCTGCACGAGCTGCGCCTCGCCGTCGCCGTCGGCGAGCGTCGGGCCGCCTTCGGTGAGCGACGAGACGGCGGGGACGACGACCAGCCGTTCCGGTCGCCCGAGGGCGAGCGTCGAGACCGCCATGCCGAACGGGTCCTCGTGCTGCACGACGAACGGGCCGATCGCGTAGAGACCACGCCGGGGCGGATGCAGGTCGTACGTCACGAGCCGGGGATGCCGCCGGCCCGGGTTGATCCAGCCGATCTCGCGCGCCCCGAGCGGCTCGAACCAGGGCAGCGACTCGTCCCAGGCGAACGGGGTCGTGCGCGACGATCCGACGTTGGTGACGCGCACCGTCACCTGCGTGACGCCGCCGACCGCAACGACGGGGGGCGAGAACAGGCGGGAGACCTCGAGCTTGGGCCGCCGCAGACGCACGAAGAGCAGCCCGACGGCCGGCAGCAGGAGGGCGATCGACGCGGCGACGAAGTACTCCCGACGGCCGAAGCTGTAGCCGAGCACCACCGCGAGCAGCCCGAGCGCCAGCGACGTGCCGGCGCGCCAGGTCAGGCGGATCGACCGGGTGCGCGCGAGCGCGCGGGTACCCGGATCGCCGACCGCGACGGACGTGCGGGCCACGGTGCGGGGCTCCGGGTTCAGACCGCGCCCGAGGCGCCGAGCGGCACCGGGGTGCTCGCGACGATGCGCGACGTGATCTCGGCGAGCGCCTCCCCGCCGAGGGCGCCGCTCGCCCCCGACCGGGCGGGGATGAGGCGGTGCGCGAGCACCGGCACGGCGAGGGCGTCGACGTCGTCGGGAAGCACGAAGTCGCGCCCGTCGAGCGCGGCCCGGGCCTTGCTCGCCCGCACCAGTTGCAGCGTCGCGCGCGGGCTGGCGCCGAGACGCAGCTCGCGATCGACGCGGGTCGCCGCGGCGATCGCCACCGCGTACTGCTCGACGGCAGGGCTCACGAACACCGCGCGCACGGTGTCGATCATCTTCCGCAGGCGCTCGAGGGTGACGACAGGGGCGAGCCGGTCGAGCGGGCTGCCGGTCTCGCGCTGCCGCAGCATCGCGGCCTCGGCAGCCTGGTCGGGGTAGCCCATCGAGATGCGGGCGGTGAACCGGTCGCGCTGCGCTTCGGGGAGGGCGTAGGTGCCCTCCATCTCGATCGGATTCTGCGTGGCGATCACGGTGAACGGGTCGGGTAGCGCGTAGCTCGCACCATCCACCGTCACCTGCCGTTCCTCCATGCTCTCCAGCAGCGCGCTCTGCGTCTTCGGGGAGGCGCGGTTGATCTCGTCGCCGATGACGATGTTCGCGAACACCGGCCCCGGCTTGAACTCGAACTCGCGGTCGCTCTGGTTGTAGATGCTGACGCCGGTGATGTCGGCCGGCAGCAGATCGGGCGTGAACTGGATGCGGCTGACCGAGCAGTCGACGCTGCGGGCGAGAGCCCGGGCGAGCATCGTCTTGCCGACGCCCGGCACGTCTTCCATGAGGAGGTGCCCTTCGCTCAGCAGCACCGTCACCGCGGTCTCGATGACGGAACGCTTGCCGTCGATGACGGTCTCGATCGCGGCGACGACGGCGCGGGCATCCAGCAGGAACTCGCCCGGCGACAGCGCGGGGTTCGTCTCTGCGTGCGTCCCGGTCCCTGATCCGGAGTACTCACTCATCCCGCGAGTCTGCCATTGCATTCCCGATACGTCAGCTGAGAATGTGCCGTCATGGGCGAATACAGCAGCTACATCTCCGGTCTGTCGAAGGCGTCCGCCGTGACCGTCGAGACCTTCCGCACGCGGGCGCTCGAACTCGTGCCCGACGCCGACGAGGGCGTCAGTTACGGCATGCCGGCGTTGCGCTACCGGGGCCGTCCGCTCATCTCGGTGGTGCACACGCAGCGCGGCTATTCGGCGTACCCGTTCAGCGCCGACGTCGTCGCCTCCACCCTCCCGCTCGCGACCGGCCTGGCCGCGACGAAGGGCGCGATCAGGTTCACCGACGCCGACCCGCTGTCGACCGCCGCATTCGACCACCTCGTGCGGGCTCGACAGGCCGAGATCGACGCGGCGCTCGGGCCGGTGCGTTCGTAACTCTCGGGATTCCGACGCTTTGTCGACGTCTGGTCGATGAGTCCCCGGAATCCCGAGAGTTGGGGACGGCGTCACGATCGCTCGACGACGCCGTCCGGCGGCGGGCCGATATGCGCGGCCCGCTTCCGCGGCTGGACACCGCTGCGTTTCTAGGGCCCGCCGGCCTCGAGCCCCGCGCGATACCCCTCGTCCCACGCCTCCGTCGAACCGACGCGGAACATGTCGGTGTCGGCCGACCGGATCAGCGCCTGCGCTCCGTGCGGGTCGATCCCCTCGGTGACGTAGCGCCCGAGCCCCCGCACGACGGCGACGGGGGTGCCGTTCGCCTTGCCCTTGACGAGGTCGGCGGCGGCGGCGATCTCGTCGCCGACGGCGGGCTGGGTGACGGCGAGTTCGTGACCCGACGCGTCGCGGGTGCCGCGCAGGTCATCGAGCACGCGCAGCCCGGCGGCACCGATGGCGACATCGGTCTGCCCGTCGCGCCAGGGCCGCCCGAAGGTGTCGGTGATGAGAACGCCGAGACGGATGCCGAAGCGTTCCCGGAGGGCGGCGCAGAGTGCACGGGCGGAGGCATCCGGGTCCTCCGGTAGTAGCAACACCGTGCCGTCGTCGGTGTTGCTCGCATCGACACCCGCGGCCGCCATCACCTGCCCCCAGCGGTTCTGCACGATGCGGGTCGTGCCACGAGTCGCGACGATGCGCACGGCTTCGGCGGTGATCGCGTCCTCCCGATCCGCGGCCTGCACGATGCGACCCTCGGCCTTGCTCACGATCTTGGAGGTGACGGCGAGGATGTCGCCATCCTGCAGTTCCCCGGCTCTGTCGGCGATCAGCTGTGCGAGGTCATCGCCGGGGTGGATCTCGGGCAGGCCTTCGACCGCCCACACGGTCATCACGGGTTCAGCCCCGGCAGCACGTCGCGCCCGAACACCTCGAGGAACTCCGCCTGGTTGCGACCGACGTTGTGCAGGTAGAGGCGGTCGACACCGAGGTCGAAGAATCCCTGGAGGTACGCCCGGTGCGAGTCGGGATCGGCGGAGATGTGCAGCCGCCCCTCGAAGTGTTCCGGACGCACCATCCGCGCCATCTGCTCGATCTCGTACGGCGAGCGGATGTCGGCCTTCGGAAACCGCAGCCCGAGGTTCGGCCACTGTTCGAGGGCGTTGCGGGTCGCCTCCTCGTCGGTCGGCGCCCAGCTCACGTGCACGCGCATGATGCGCTGCCCGCCCGTGCGGCCGACCTCCCGCGCACCCTCGTCGAAGCGCCGGAAGAGGTTCTCGAGCTTCTCTCGCGGAGCCGTCTCGGTGATGACGCCGTCGGCGACGCGGCCCGCCCGCTTGGCGGTGACGGGTCCGGATGCCGCGACGTAGATCGGCGGCGGGGTGGCCGGCACGGTCCACAGTCGCGTCGACTCGAGTCGGTAGTACTTGCCCTCGTGCCGCACGTCCTTGCCCGTCGACCCGGAGACAAAGAGCTTGCGGATGATGTCGATCGCCTCGAACATCCGGTCGATGCGTTCCGGCGCATCCGGCCAGTACTGCCCGACGACGTGCTCGTTGAGCGCTTCGCCGCTGCCGAGGCCGAGCCAGTGGCGTCCCGGGTACATGGCGGCGAGGGTCGCGGAGGCCTGGGCGACGACCGCGGGGTGGAATCGGAACGTCGGCGCCGTCACCCCCGTGCCGAGGTCACCGGTCGTCGTCTGCCCGAGGGCGCTCAGCACGTTCCAGACGAAGGAGGCCTGCCCCTGCTGCGGCACCCACGGCTGGAAGTGGTCGGCCGCCATCACGCCGGTGAATCCGTGCTGTTCGGCGACCTTCGTGATCTCGATGATCTCGGTCGGGTGGAACTGCTCGAGCATCGCCGCATACCCGATCACACCCACACTCGATTATCGCGCCCTCCGCGGGTTGAGTGCCCGCGTAGCGGGTGTATCGAAACCGAGAGGTTCCGCGGGTTGAGTGCCGCCGCAGGCGGTGTATCGAAACCCACCCCCGAGTACCCTCGCCGCATGCCGACGATCATCGCCATCACCCTCTTCACCGAAGACCTCGCCGCCTCCCGCGACTGGTACGCCCGCGCGTTCGGCCTCGCCGAGCACTACTCCGACGACGACTCGGTCGTGTTCATGTTCGACGGCACGATGGTCAACCTGCTGAAGGTCTCGGAGGCGCCCGAGCTCATCACCCCCGCGCCGGTCGGTGGTCGGGATGCCGGCGTGCGCGCGCAGTACACGCTGGAGGTCGAGGATGTCGACGCCGCCGTCGCGTCCCTTTTCGCCGCCGGGATCAAGGTGCTCAACGGTTCGATTGATCGGCCCTGGGGTATCCGCACAGCCGCGATCGCCGACCCCTCGGGTCACGTGTGGGAGTTCGCGAAACGAATCGACTAGCGCCTAGGGCGGAGGGTGAGAACCATCTCCTCGACGTTGCGCCGCGCAGACCTGGAGGATTTCGAGTCCGTTGCTCGGGCACCTCCCAACGAACTGTGCGGGACGCTGATCGTCAATCTTTCCACCGCGAAAAACTCGGCCGCGAACGCTTCAAGGCTTGCTGCACTCTGGCCGTTGCTACAAGCGTGGTTCGGGAACGTTAGGACCACTGTTGATCCCGCATCGGCTAGGGCCCGAAACAGATCACGAAATGCCCGAGAAGAATTGCGACGTGAACTGAAATCCGAAGTGAACCTATCTCGTAACGCTGGCGCGCGGCCGGCTCCCTGTAGTTCTTCCCAACCACCACGTGCTATGCCCTCAAGTACATGGTAGAAGCGGCTGTACTGAACTTCTGAGTATGGGGGGTCACAGAAGACTAGGTCGCTCGAGCGAACAAACTCCTCCGCAAAGTGCTGAGCGTCGTCGACGACCGCTAACCCGGTTCGCTGCGCGTGGATTGAGGCGATTCGGATTGCGCTCTTCTCAGCGAGCGTCGAAACGCTACGGGACCAAGCACTGGATATGTGCGGGAGTAGGCGTTCGCTCGGTTGGAACGGTTGAGCCGTATGCCCTGGCGCGGCAGCAGCGCTGGAGCAGGCTTCCAATACCGCCGCGAGTAAGACAATCTTCGACTCTTTAGGCGCATCCTCAATCGACTCAATGAGCGAATCGATCTCGAGGGTCTGTTGAAGCGAAAAGTAGTGGCCGGCATAAGCTCTCGTGACCCAACCAGAAGAGCCGAGCGAGCTCGCGAGTTCGCGTTCATTGAGCGCGGCGGACCGCGTAAGGGGCTCGCCCGCCGCATAGGACCTCACCCCGTGGCGGATGCGGCGGAGCTTGGCTCTCTCGAGCCATTCGCTGACGACGTCGATCGAAATTGGATCCGTGCGTTCAAGTACCGCGCCGGCAAGAACGCCCGAGTACGCCTGAGTGTCGACGGCAACGACCTCCGTTGGATACGAGACCGCAAGGGTTGATGCGACTACCGCGGACCCCGAGAAGAGATCCACGAAACGGTCGCGATTAGTCACCTCGCGCAGCAGCAGACTTCCGAGGCCGACCTTGAGCATGGCCGCCTTGGATCCCATGTACTTCATATCTATGCGACCGGCAACGGATCGTTCCAGCTGCGGCGCCACCACAGCGACAGGAGCCCAAATGATGTTGCGCCAAAGACTCGATCGTTCGCCTGGCTCATGAAATCCGAGAGCGTTGGCTCGCTAGCGAAGGCGAGCATCTCGGAGGCGGCGAATTCACTGTCGTGCCACAAGTCAGAGAGCGACGTTTGACGTGTCGAGTTCCAAAGTCCGGCTTCGATCCCAACGCTCGCCGCCCAGGGATCGAGGTCGGAGACGTTCAATCCCGAATCGACAATCAAACCATCCACAGCCAATGTGGCGAACCTAGCTAGAATTAGTGCTCTTGCAATCATTCCGGCCGCCTCGGGAACCGATGGGTCGCGACTCAGCGCGTACTCAAACACCGTCGAGCCAAGCAAATTCTCGACGCCGGCCGCTTGCTGGCCAATCACCCGAGGTTGCGCGGCACCTAGATTGCTCGCGAACCTTGCGAAGTCAGAATCGATCCGCTCGGGCTTCATGCTCTTGCCGGCCGCTTCTCGCGCTCGGAGGAGGACCCGAAGACAGAACTGAGCGTCGAGCCTCTCAAATCCGTTGGAAAGCAGCGGCTCAGCGGCTGACCAAAAGTCTTGGACGCCATTCACCAGCCACTCTAGGTCGCTCGGACTGCTCAGGCCCCTCAGATCGGAAGCGCCGTAGCTCGACGCGTTCCGTCGGGCGCGGTCTCGAGTGAACTCTCGCAAGTCGTACCCGATCAGACCGAGTATCTCATCCATCGGGCGATCAAGGAACTCGTCAGTCCCCTGGGTCGCGGTCCAATCCGCCAGCGAACTTTGGTCAAGGAATACGCCCTCAAGAAAGAACTTCTTAGAGTCGGCAGTCTTCATCCACGCCTTCAACGCCTGCCAGACTGCCTCATGCGTACCTTCACCTGCCAAATGCGCGATCGTCCGATCGGTTCGCAGTACCACGTGGGAATTGCTTCTGATTAGAACACCGTGGCGCG
>NZ_JBIIAW010000078.1:0-14557 GCF_044239695.1 Pseudolysinimonas sp.
GACGGTCCGCTGTGCACCTGCGGCAGCACCGGATGCCTCGAAGCCGTGATCGGCGAGGCCGCGCTGGTGCGCACCGCCCGCGCGCGCGGCCTCATCGGGCCGCGGGCCGGCATCGGCGCGCTGCGGGCCGCGGCCGACGAGGGGGATGCCGGCGCCGCCGCCCTGTTCGGCGAAGCGGGTCATCTGCTCGGACGCACGCTCGCCGGCATCGTGCAGATGCTCGACCCCGAGGTCGTCATCCTGCTCGGCGAGGGTACGGCCGCGTGGCCGCACTGGGCGTTCGGCTTCGAGCCGGCGTTCCGGTCGGCGCTGCTGCCGCTGCGCCGAGGGATCGGCGTCGTCGTCGAGTCGTGGCAGGACGAGGGATGGGCGCAGGGCGCCGCGGCGCTCGTGCTCGCCACCCCGTTCGACGCCGACGGTGTCGCCGGCGACCAGGGGCGCCTCGTGCGCGAGCGTCTCGTCGAGCCGTCCACCCGGGAGGAGACGCGGTGAGCGTCAGCACCCTCCAGACCAGCCTCGTCGACCGGAAGGATGTCGCGCCGCCGCGCCCGGTCCGCCGGGGACGTCTCCGCTACGCCCTCGTCGTGCTCGCCTTCCTGCTGCCGAGCGCGATCCCGCTCACGCTCTTCGTGCTCGGCCCCATGGTCGCCGCCGCCTGGGTGAGCCTCACCGAGTGGAACCTCATCCGGCCGCCCGAGTTCATCGGCTTCGCCAACTACGCGAACCTGCTGTCCGACCCCGAGACCGGGCAGATCTTCCTGCACACGCTGTTCTACATCCTCGGCTACCTGCCGCTCGTCTACGTCGGCGGGCTCGCCCTCGCCCTCGCGCTCAACAGCCGGCTCCAGGGCCGCGCCTTCTGGCGCGGCGTCTACTTCCTGCCCGTCGTGACGTCGTGGATCGTCGTGGCGTTGATCTGGCGCTGGCTGCTCAACCCGAGCACCGGCGTCGTGAACACCGCTCTCGCGTGGTTCGGTATCGACGGCCCCGGCTGGTGGACCGACCCGCTCTGGGCGATGCCGTCGATCATCCTCGCCTCGGCGTGGAAAGACCTCGGCTTCGTCATGGTGATCCTGCTCGCCGGCCTGCAGGCGATCAACCCCGAGCTCGAGGATGCCGCCCGCGTCGACGGTGCCGGCTGGTGGCGGCGGCTGATCAGTGTCACCCTGCCGCTGCTCAGCCCGAGCACGTTCTTCGTGCTCGTGATCTCCCTCATCAACGGCTTCCAGGTCTTCGACCAGGTGTACGCGATGACCGGCGGCGGTCCTGCGGGCTCCTCGCAGGTCGTCGTGCAGCAGATCTACGACCTGACGTTCCGCTACGGGGCGGCGGGAGAGGCATCCGCGCTGTCCTGGATGCTGTTCATCGTCGTGCTCGGCGTGACCGTCGTGCAGATCATCGGCCAGCGTCGGTGGGTGACGTATGGGTAGGCGCGCGGGACTCGGGAACGTGCTGCTGCACGTCGTCATCATCGCCGGGGCGATCGCGATGTTCTTCCCGTTCCTCTGGACGATCGTCACGTCGATCACGCCCGGGGCCGGGCTCACGCTCACTCCGTCGCTGATCCCGAGCGACCCGTCGTTCGACGCCTACGTCCGGCTGTTCGAGGAGCGGCCGTTCCTGCGGATCATGCTCAACAGCCTCGGGCTCGCGCTCGTCACGACCGTCGTGCAGCTATTCACCAGTTCGACGGCGGCCTACGCCTTCAGCCGGTTGCCGTTCCGCGGTCGGGGTGCGGTCTTCGCGGTCTACCTGGCGACGATGATGATCCCGCTGCAGGTGCTCATCGTGCCGCTGTTCGTGGAGCTGAAGACGTTCGGACTGCTGAACACCTACCTCGGTGCCCTGCTGCCGACGTTCGCGAGCGCCTTCGGCATCTTCTTGCTGCGGCAGGCCGTCAACCAGGTGCCGCGCGAACTCGACGAGGCCGCGACGCTCGACGGGGCGGGCCACTTCCGCATCTTCGCGTTCATCGTGCTGCCCAACATCCGTCCGGCTCTCGCGACGCTGTCGGTGTTCGCGTTCATGGGCAGCTGGAACTCGTTCCTCTGGCCGCTCGTCGTGCTGCGCAAGCCGGAACTGCAGACCCTCCCGGTCGCGCTCGCCGGCCTTCAGGGGCAGTACACGACGGCGTGGGACATCGTCATGGCCGGCTCCGTCGTGAGCATCCTGCCGATGCTCGCGCTCTACATCTTCGCCCAGCGATACGTCGTCCAGGGCGTCGCCAGCTCCGGGATCAAATGACCCCGGCGGCCCACACCACGCATCACCATCACCACCTGCACCACCATCCGAAATCGAAGGAGATCTCGCAGTCATGAACCGCAACCTGCTCACCGCCGCCGGTGTGGCCGCACTCACGGGGCTCGTCCTCGCGGGCTGCACCACCCCGGACGACGGCCCGGTGACGATCACGTACACCAACTTCATCTCGAACGGCGGCAACGAGGAGAACCTCCAGACCATCGTCGACGCGTTCGAGGAGGAGAACCCCGACATCACCGTCGAGGTCACGACCCTGCCCTACGGCGACTACGGCACCGCTCTGCAGACCGACCTCGCGGCCGGCACCGTGAGCGACGTGTTCGACATCGAGTACGCGAACTACCGGCAGTTCCAGGCCGACGGCGTGCTGGCCGAGGTTGCCGTCGCCGCTCCGGATGCCTACCGCTCGTCGTTGCTCGAGGCGTACCAGACCGACGGCGCCCAGTACGCGCTGCCGAGCTCGTTCTCCGACGTCGTGCTCTACTACAACGCCGACCTGTTCGACGCGGCCGGGCTCGACTACCCGACCGCCGACTGGACCTGGGAGGACGAGCAGGCTGCGGCCGAGGCGCTCACCGACCAGGCGGCCGGCGTCTGGGGCGACCACCAGCCGGTGAGCTTCTACGAGTACTACAAGGCGCTCGCGCAGAACGGCGGCGAGTTCCTGAACGAGGACGGCACCGCCGTGGCGTTCAACACGCCCGAAGGCATCGAGGCCGCCGAATGGCTGGTCGGCAAGAGCGGCACCGTGATGCCGACGATCGAGCAGGGCCAGGGCACCGCCGACTTCGACACCAACCTGTTCAAGGACGGCAAGCTCGGGATGCTGCACAGCGGCATCTGGGTGTTCGGCGCCTTCGCCGACGTGCCCTTCACCTGGGACATCGCGGTCGAGCCGGGCAACACCACGCAGGCGAGCGCCGTGTTCTCCAACGCGGTCGGCGTCAGCGCGGCGTCGGAGCACCCGGAGGAGGCGGCGAAGTGGGCCGAGTTCCTCACCTCGTCGTCGACGATGGTCGACGTGCGCCTCGACGCCGGCTGGGAGCTCCCGCCCATCTCCGACGAGGCGAAGCTCGCGACCTACCTCGACAAGGGCGCCCCGGCCAACCGCCAGGCGGTCTTCGACTCGCTCGACGCGATCGCGCTGCCGCCGGTCGTCGCCGAGGGCCAGACCGAGATGCAGGACATCCTCACGGAGGAGCTGATCGAGGCGCAGGCCGGTCGTAAGACCGTCGAGGACGCCCTCGCCAGCGCCGAGGAGCGCATCAACGCGGTGATCGGCGGCTAGCCGATCCCCCTCGACCGGGACCGGCGGCCACCCCGCCGGTCCCGGTCACCCCGGCTCACCCGAGCCGACCGCCGACCTCCATCCGTACGCCACCCACCGGAGCACACCCATGTCGTCCCAGCCCCCGATGCTCGCCGCCGATCTCGCCGAGATCGCCGAGCGCGGCCGCGCCCTGATCCTCTCGCTGCAGGATGCCGGCGGCGCCTACCCGGCGAGCCCGACGTTCTCGGCCTACCGCGGGTACTCCTGGCTGCGTGACGGATCGTTCATCGCCGACGCGATGTCGTCCGCGGGTGAGGTGGCCTCCGCCTCCGCCTTCTTCGACTGGTGCGCGCGCACCCTCGTCGCCCGGGCTCCCGAGATCCATCGCATCGTCGCGGCGGCGCGGGCCGGGGCTCCCGTGCCCGACGGCGAGATGCTGCCGACCCGCTTCACCTTCGACGGCGGATCCGGCGACGCGGACTGGTGGGACTTCCAGCTCGATGGCTACGGCCTCTGGCTGTGGGCCGCGCTCACGCACGCCGAACGCCACTCCCTCGACGTCGGGCCGTGGCGGCGGGCGATCGAGCTGACGGTCGACTACCTCGCGTCCTCCTGGGACCGCCCCTGCTACGACTGGTGGGAGGAGCACATCGAGGAGGTGCACGTGTCGACCGTCGGCAGCGTCGAAGCCGGCCTCCGGGCGGCCGCCGCCTCGACCGCGCTCGACGACGACCGTCGCGCCCTCGCCGCCGACACCGCAGCCGCGGCCGCCCGCCTCGTGCGCGAACGCGGCACCGCCGACGGCCACCTCGTGAAGTGGCTCGGCTCGACGGCCGTCGACGCCTCGCTCGCCGCGCTCATCGCTCCGCTCGGCGTCGTCGCCGGCGACTCGGCCACCGGCCGGGCCACCCTCGCCGAACTCGAGCGCCAACTGGTCGTCGACGGCGGCACGCACCGCTTCGCGACCGACACCTACTACGGCGGCGGCCAGTGGCCGCTCCTCAGCTGCTTCGTCGGGCTCGCGCACGTCAGCGCCGGGAATACCGCGCGCGCCCGTGAGCTGCTCGACTGGGCCGCCGGCACGGAGCGGGCGTCGGGCTCGATGCCCGAGCAGGTCGCCGACCACCTGATCGACCCGTCCTACGTCGACGAGTGGGTCGAACGCTGGGGCGACTCGGCCGATCCGCTGCTCTGGTCGTACGCGATGTTCCTGCGCCTCGGCGTCGAGCTCGGGGTGGTGACGCGGTGATCCGGCATCGTCCGTTCGGCTCCGGGCATCCCTACTCGGTCGACACCGAGCAGCGTTCGCCCGTCGATCCGGTGGCGGGGGAGCCCCTCGTGCTCGGCGTGCGGGGGTCGGCGTCGGTGACGGCCGTCCAGCTCGAGTGGGAACGCGACGGGGTCGCGCAACCGCCCGTCGACCTGGCGCGCGCGGCGACCACCTCGCGCGGCCAGATCGTCGACGGCGGGCACCTCGCCTCGGCGCAGGCCCGCCTCGCCCGCGCGGCCGGAGGCTGGCGCACCGAGCTCGGCGGTCTGCGGCGCGGCGAAGCGCTCCGCTACCGGTTCGTCGCCCCGCGCGAGGGCACGCGGTGGTTCGAAACCTCGGTGAACGGCTGGACCGACGGCGCCCCGGGAGTGACGTCGATCGGCCGAGATCGTGTCGTCGCGAGTTCGGGGCGCGAGCTCGGCGATGGCGCGACCGTGCGTCGGGTGCGATTCGCCCTGCCGCTCGCGCCGGGGGAGCGCGTCGCCGGTTTCGGCGAACGCTACGACCGCCTCGACCAGCGCGGCACGAGTCTCGACTCGGTGGTCTTCGAGCAGTACAAGAACCAGGGCGCCGAACGGAAGACCTACCTGCCGATGCCGTTCGCGCACGTCGTCGGCGGCGACGGGTGGGGCTTCCACCTGCGCACGTCGCGCCGGGTCTGGTTCGATGTCGGCGACGGCGACGCGGGGATGCTCTGGATCGAGGCCGAGACCGGAGCGGACGGCGCCCTCGAGATCGAGTTCTTCGACGGGTCGCCCCGCGAGGTGCTCGCCGCGTTCGTCGACCGCACCGGCCGTGCCGAAGAGCTCCCCGCGTGGGTGTTCCGGCTGTGGGCGAGCGGCAACGAGTGGAACACGCAGGCCGAGGTGATGCGTCAAGCCGACGCCCACCGCGACCACGGCATCCCGGTCGGCTCGATCGTCATCGAGGCCTGGAGCGACGAGTCGACGTTCACGACCTGGCGCGACGCCGTCTCGACGGTGCGCGACGGGGCCGAGCCGAAACGGCTCGCCGACTTCGCCTTCCCGGCGGAGGGCGCCTGGCCCGACCCGAAGGGGATGGTCGACGACCTGCACGCCCGCGACGTGCGGGTGCACCTGTGGCAGATCCCGCTGCTCAAGATGCGGCCGCACCCGACCGGGCAGCTCGCCGAGGATGCCGCCGCCGCGATCCGCGACGACGTGCTGATCCGCGAGCCCGCGCCCGACGGCCGACCCCGTCCCTACCGCAACCGCGGATGGTGGTTCCCGCTCGGCCTCATGCCCGATCTGACCGACGACCGTGCCGCCCGCTGGTGGACCGAGAAGCGGCGCTACCTCGTCGACGAGGTCGGGATCGACGGGTTCAAGACCGACGGCGGCGAGCACGCCTGGGGTCGCGAACTGCTCTACCTCGACGGCCGCCACGGCGACGAGAAGAACAACACCTTCCCCGTGCACTACGCGAAGGCCTACGGCGATCTGCTGCGCCGGTCCGGTAAGGCGCCGGTCACGTTCAGCCGCGCCGGCTACACCGGCAGCGGCGCGCACGGCGCGTTCTGGGCGGGCGACGAGAACTCCACCTGGGAGGCGTTCCGCTGGTCGCTGTTCGCCGGCCTCAACGCCGCGGCTTCGGGGATCGTCTACTGGGGCTGGGATCTCGCGGGCTTCAGCGGCGACATCCCGGATGCCGAGCTGTACCTGCGCTCCGCGGCGGCCGCGGCCTTCGTGCCGATCATGCAGTACCACTCGGAGTTCAATCACCACCGCACCCCGTCGCGCGACCGCACCCCGTGGAACATCGCCGAGCGCACCGGGGACGACCGCGTCATCCCGGTGTTCCGTGCGTTCACCGAGTTGCGGGAGCGGCTCGTGCCGTACCTCGCCGAGGAGGCCGCCCGCGCGGTCGCGACCGGCGAGCCGCTGATGCGTCCGCTGTTCTTCGACGCCCCCGCCGACGACCGGGTGTGGGACTATCCGCTGCAGTGGATGCTCGGCGACGCGCTGCTCGTGGCCCCGGTCACGACACCCGGTGCCGCGACCGCGACGGCCTACCTGCCGCCCGGCTCCTGGCGCGACGCGTTCACCGGCGAGCGGCTCGACGGCGGACGGGTGGTCGATCGGCCGACGCCGATCGACGAGCTGCCGGTCTGGGTGCGGGCCGACGCGTGGGAGAGGCTGCGTGGGCTCTTCGCGCGCTGAGTTCTAGGCTGAAGGGATGCGCCCCGCCGGACTCGCCCAGCCGATCTTCGCGGGCGTGGTCGCCGGCCTGACCGGGTTCGCGAGCGGGTTCGTCCTGCTCATCAGCGCGCTGCATGCCGTCGGGGCGACCGACGATCAGGCGGCGTCGGGACTCCTCGTGCTCTGCGTGGTCCCCGGCGTGCTGACGATCTTCTTCAGCTGGAAGTACCGCATCCCGATCTCGCTCGTCTGGTCGACGCCGGGAGCCGCGGTCGTGCTCGCCTGGCAGGGCGGAGCCGACTACCGCAGCGCGATCAGCGCCTTCATCCTCTGCGGCGTGCTGATCGTGATCACCGGCCTGTGGCCCTGGCTCGCCCGGGCGGTGACCCGCATTCCGAAGCCGATCGCGAGCGCGATGCTCGCGGGCATCCTCTTCCCGATCTGCCTCGCGCCGGTGACCGCGATGGTGGAGGTGCCGCTGCTGGCCCTGCCGATCGTGCTGGTCTGGCTCATCCTCGCGCGTCTCGCTCCTCGCTGGGCGGTGCCCGGGGCCGTGGTCGTGACGGTGATCGTCGTCGCGGTCTCGACCTCGGGGGTCGACCTCAGCACCTCGCAACTGCTGCCGGTGCTCGCGCCGGTGCTTCCGGGCCTCGATCTCGCCGTCGTCTTCGGGCTCGGCATCCCGATCTACCTCGTCACGATGGCCGGCCAGAACGTCACCGGTCTCGCGGTGCTGCGCACCTTCGGGTTCGAGCACCCGCCGACCCGCGCGATCTTCGTCGCCACCGGAGCCGGCAACGTCGTCGCGGCGCCGTTCGGCGGGGTCGCCCTCAACCTCGCCGCGATGACCGCCGCGATGGCCGCCGGGCCGGAGGCGCATCCCGATCGCGACAAGCGGTGGGTGGCCGGGGTCTCGGCGGGGGCGACGCTCGCGGTGCTCGGCGTGCTGTCGGGCGTGGCGACGACCGTGGTCGCGGCGAGCCCGCCGATCCTCATCACGGCCGTCGCCGGGCTCGCGCTGTTCGGGGCGTTCGGCTCGGCGATCACGGCCGCGCTGGAGGAACCCGCGCACCGCATCGTCGCCGTCATCACCTTCCTCGTCGCCGTCAGCGGCCCGATCCTCGGTTGGTCGATCGCCGGCATCGGATCCGCGTTCTGGGCGTTGCTCGTCGGCGGGATCGTCATGCTCTGGTTCCTCCCGTGGCGACGTCGCACGTCGCCCGTAGGTTCGCAGAAGTGAGCACCGAACCCCCGTTCGCCGACCCCGAAGCCGAAGAAGGCGAGAGTGCGGCCGCTCAGGCGCGAGCCGGCCTCCGCGTGCGGCTCGGGGCGCTGTTCGGGCGCGACGACCCCGTTCTCGGAGTGCTCGTCGCCTCCACCCTGGTCGCCACCCTCGGGCGCGGCTTGTCGATGTCGCTCACGGTTCTCTACCTCGCGATCGTCGCCGAGCTGACGCCCGGTGAGATCGCGATCGCCTCGACCATCGCGGCGATCGGCGGCATCTGCGCGTCGTACGCGGGCGGGTGGCTCGCCGACCGGGTGAGCGCGCGGCGCCTGATGGTCGTGCTGGTGATCGTGGATGCCTTCGCCCTCTGCGCCTACGTGTTCGTCGGCGATCTCGTGCTCGCCATCGTGGTGGGGCTCATCGTCTTCACCGCCGGCTCCGGCGCGCACACGGCGCAGGCGGCCATCATCGCGCGCGCGTTCGCGGGACCGACCCGCATCCACGCCCGCGCGGTCCTGCGCACCGTCACGAACATCGGCATCGCGATCGGCTCCGGCGGCGCCGCCGTCGTGCTCGTGCTCGACACGCCGGAGGCGTACCGCACCGCCTTCGTCGTGGCGGGCGTGCTCTCGCTCGGCAGCGCCTTCGTGCTGGCGCGACTCCCGGCGCGGGTCGATGCCGGCTACGGTCGCTCGGCCGAGGCCGAGTCGCTCGCCCCGGTGCGCGGCCGCAACCCGTGGCGCGATCCTCGCTACCTCGCGTTCGCGGGGCTGTCGGCCATCTTCGGCATCCAGTTCACGGTGCTCGACTACGGGGTGCCGTTGTGGATCGAGCACGAGACCGAGGCGCCCCGCGTCATGGTGTCGGTGCTGTTCATCCTCAACACGGTCATCGTCACGGCGTTCACGGTGATGCTCTCGCGCGGCACCGAGAATCCGCGCAAGGCGGGACGGGTGTTCGGCATCGCCGGGGTGCTCATGGGCGGCGCCTGCGCGGTCTACGGATTGGCGGCGGGCGCTCCGCTGTGGGTCGCGATCGTCGCGCTGCTGATCGGTGGCGTGGCGCACGCGTTCGCCGAAGTGCTCAGCCAAGGGGCGGGCTGGGGTCTCGCTTTCGAGTTGGCCGACCCGGCGTCGGCCGGGGCGTACCAGGGTCTCGTCGGCATGGGCTTCGGCGTGCTGAGCGCCGTCGGACCGCCGCTGCTCGCGATCACGGTCCTCTCGCTCGGGCTCGTCGGCTGGATCATCCTGGGTGCGATGTTCCTGCTGTCGGCACTCGGGGTGCTCCTCATCGGGCGCCTCGCCGCCCGCACCTGGTCGCCCGCCTAGTGTCGCCCGCCTAGTTCAGCCCGCGCCGGGCGAGCAACGGTTCGATCACCGCGTCGCGCCCGCGGAACTCGCGGTAGGCCTCCAGCGGATCCTTCGACCCGCCGACGCCGAGCAGCAGCTCGCGGAACCGGTTGCCGTTCGACCGGGTGAGCCCGCCGTTCTGCGTGAACCATTCGACGGTGTCGGCATCCAGCACCTCGCTCCAGATGTAGGAGTAGTACCCGGCGTCGTAGCCGCCCGCGAAGGTGTGCGCGAAGTAGGCGCTCGAGTAGCGCGTCGGCACGGCGGGGTTGTCGAGTCCGACCTTCGCCAGTGCGGCGGCTTCGAACGCGGCGACGTCGGTGATGGCTGCCGCCTCGTCGGCGGTGAGGGTGTGCCAGGCCTGGTCGAGCAGCGCGGCCGCCAGATACTCGCTCGTGGCGTGCCCCTCGTTGAAGGTCTCCGAGGCCCGGATGCGCTCGACGACGCCGGCGTCGATCGGGTCGCCCGTCTCGTAGTGGATCGCGTAGGCGTCGAGCACCTCGGGCCAGAGCATCCACATCTCGTTCACCTGGCTGGGGAACTCCACGAAGTCGCGGAACACGTTCGTGCCGGCCAGCTTCGGGTAGGTGACCCGGGCGAATAGTCCGTGCAGGGCGTGCCCGAACTCGTGGAAGAACGTGCTGACCTCGTCGAAGGTGAGCAGGGTCGGTTCGCCCGCCGCAGGCTTCGGCACGTTGAGGTTGTTGACGACGATGGCCGGATGCTCGAGCAGCGAGTTCTGGGTGATGAGGGAGTTCATCCACGCGCCGCCGCGCTTCGAGTCACGCGTGTACAGGTCGAGCAGGTAGAGGCCGACGGAGGTGCCGTCGCCGTCGACGACCTCGAAGACGCGCACGTCGGGGTGGTAGGCGACGAGGTCGGTGCGCTCGGTGAAGGTGATGCCGTAGAGCGCGTGCGCGGCACCGAAGACGCCGAGCTTCAGCACCCGCTCCGCCTCGAACCAGGGCCGCAGCGCCGCCGTGTCGACGTCGTACTTCTGCTGGCGCACCTTCTCGGTGTAGTACGACCAGTCGGCCGCGGTGACCGCGCGACCGGCGAGCTGCTCGAGGTCGGCCTGTTCGGCGCGGGCGTTGCGCGCCGCGGCGGGGGCGAGCTTGCCGAGCATGGCGGCCACGGCATCCGGGGTTCCGGCGGTCTCGTCCTGGGTGACATACGCGGCGTGGTTCGCGAAGCCGAGCAGTTCGGCGCGCTCCGCCCGCAGTCGCACGATCTCGAGCAGAACCCCGGTGTTGTCGAACTCTCCGCCCCGCGAACCACGGGCGCGGGAGGCCGCCATGATCTTCTCGCGCACCTCGGGCTTCGTGAGCTGGGCGAGGAAGGGATGACCGGTCGGCAGCACGAGCGTCACCAGGAACCCGTCGAGCCCGCGAGCGGCGGCGGCCTCCGCGGCGGCCGAGATCTCGCCGCCCTCGAGCCCGTCGAGGTCGGCGACGTCGGTGAGGTGCACGGCGAGGTCGTTGGTGTCGGCGAGGAGGTTCTTCTCGAACTTCGTCGTCAAGGTGGCGAGCTGCTGGTTGAGCTCCTTGAGCCGGTCTTTCTGCGTCTCGTCGAGCCCGGCGCCGGCGAGGGTCATCTCGAGGTACCAGCGTTCGACGAGGTAGCGGTCTTCGGCGGTGAGGTTCTCGCCCGGGTTCTCGTAGACCGTCTTCACCCGCGCGTACAGGAACGGGTCGAGCAGGATGGCGTCTTCGTGCGCCGCGAGCCGCGGGGCGATGCGCTCCTCGAGTTCGTTCGTGAACTCGGTCGAATCGGCCGAGGACTTGTTGAAGAACACCCGGCTGACGCGGGCGAGGGTCTGCCCGCTCGATTCCAGAGCCGGGAAGGTGTTCTCGAACATCGGCACGTCGCGCCGACGGGTGATCGCCGAGATCTCGGCGAGCTGCTCCGCCATCCCCGTCTCGAACGCCTCCTCGTAGTGCGCGTCCGCGATGTCGGCGAACGGCGGCAACTGGGAGGGGAGGGTGCTCGGGGCGAAGAAGGGGTTGCTCATGCCACCAGCCTAGGGTTCGAGATTGCAAAGAACGTGTTGCAAAGAAACATTTGCAGAGATATCTTTGCGGCATGGCCGACACCCCGGATGCGCGACCGAGCATCGATCTCACCGCCCTCAAGGGCCTCGCGCATCCGCTGCGCGTGCAACTGCTCGACGAGCTCTCGGCCTACGGCCCCTCCACCGCGAGCGCCCTCGCCGAGCGCCTGGGGGAGTCCAGCGGCGCCACCAGCTACCACCTCCGTCAGCTCGAGAAGCACGGCTTCGTGCAGGAGGACGCTTCACGCGGCGTCGGCCGCGAACGCTGGTGGGAGCGCGTGCCGCAGCCGATCAACCTCGAGATCGAGCGCGACGCCGATCCCGTGCAGCGCGCCGCGAGCGAACTCGTCGTCGGGGAGTGGCAGCGCAGCCGCGAGCGGCGGCTCCACGAGTTCCTCGCGCACGGCGTCGAGGACCTGAGCGACGACTGGATCAAGGCCTCGACGGTGTCCACCGCGAACCTGCCGCTCACCAAGGAGCAGTCCGGCGCCCTCGTCACGGAGCTCACCGCCGTCTTCGACCGCTACCACGCGCTCTACCGGGGCCAGGTCGCCGAAGGGGCGCGACCCTTCCAGATCCACCTCGACGTCTTCCCGCTCCTCGACGGTGTCGTGCAGGTCGCCGACGTCCGGGATGTCGGTGGTTCCGGGAAGAGTAACGGCAGATGAGCGGGGTGATCGGCATGACGACGTACGACGCAGGCAACGAGAACCGCGCGATCCACGGGCTGCCGGCGGTGGCCCTCCGGGTGGGTGTGGCGCTCGAGAACTGGGCTCACGCCGCGGCCCGGCGTGAGGCGGCCCGGCGTGAGGCGAGCCGGCGGGTCCGGGTGGCGCGAGTGATCGACGCGAGCGTCCGCGTCGAACACGACCTGCGGATGCCGCTGCGGCTCTTCTGAGCCGCGGCCCGGCCGTCAGTCGGTCGGTTCCTCGACAGTTACGGCGCCGCTGAGCGGGTCGTACCGGAGCGTCGTTCCGTCATCCAATTCCACGACGGGTCGGCCTTCGAGCCAGGTGAGCGTCCAGCGCCACCCGGTGGTGTCGACTCCGGCGAGTTCGATCTCGACCGTGGCGATCGCGGCGACGACGGAATCGGGGAGCCGTGACGGCGGCTCCGCGCCGATCTCCCACCGGGTGCCGAGTTGCATGCCCCCACGCTAGCTCCCGCCGAGGCCTACCCGCCGAGCTCGACCTCGTAGGTGACCCAGGTGGTGCGGGTCGCCAGCTTGTCGTAGACCCGCTGCGCGGTCGCGTTGGACTCGGCGGTCACCCAGCGCAGCGTGCCGCCACCCTCCCAGGTCGCGATCTTCACGAGGTGCTCGAGGATCGCGGTGCCGATGCCGCTCGCGCGCACCGACGGGTCGACGAAGAGGTCCTCGAGGTACCAGTCCTCGCCGACCGAGAACGTGGCGACGTGGGTGCGCACGTGCGCGAACCCGACGACGACGCCCCCCTCTTCCGCCACGAACCCGCGAAGCGCCCCGCCGAGCAGCGCCGACCAGACGTGGTCGAGCACGTCGTCGGCGAGGTCGGTCTCGTAGAAGGCGCCGTACGCGTGGAACAGCGCGCGCCAGGCATCCCGATCACCGGGTGCCAGGTCGCGCACGATCGTCACGCCGGCTCCTCCACGAGCACGATGTCGCTGACGGCGATCTCGTCGGCCTCGACCAGAGTCAGTTCGGCGATCTTGCCGACCGCCTTGAGGTCGTCGGCGGCCTCGGCGAGGAACGCCGGCCCGGCGAGCACCGCCGAGGTGACCTCGGTCTTCTGCGACGCCTGCGCCTCGGTCTTCGCCCGGCGGATGCCGATGAGCGCGGCGCTCACAGCAGGCAGCAGGCCGCGCGGAGCCTCCGCCTCGAGGGTCGGCCACGCCGCGGTGTGCACCGAGCCGTCGTGCGTCCACGACCACACCTCTTCGGTCGCGAACGGGATCACCGGGGCGAGCAGCCGCAGCAGGATGTCGATCGCCTGAGTCAGCGCCGCGACCGCGCTGCCGTCGCCCGCGTACGCGCGCTCCTTCACGAGTTCGAGGTAGTCGTCGCAGAAGGTCCAGAAGAACTGCTCGGTCACCTCGAGCGCCCGGGCGTGGTCGTAGTCCTCGTAGGCTTTCGTCGCGATGCGCACCACCTCGGCGAGTTCGGCGAGCATGTCGAGGTCGAGAGGGTTCGTGACCTGGTCTCGATACACCGCCTCCGGCGGCACTCGACCCGCGTCGGCTGCGGGGAAGGAGTAGACGAACTTCGCGGCGTTCAGCACCTTGATCGCGAGGCGGCGGCCGATCTTGATCTGCTTCGGGTTCTGCGGATCGAAGGACGCGTCCGTGCCGAGCCGCTGCGACGCCGCCCAGTAGCGAACGGCATCCGAGCCGTGCTCCTCGAGGATCGCGGCCGGGGTGACGACGTTGCCCTTCGACTTCGACATCTTCTTGCGGTCGGGGTCGACGACGAAGCCCGAGATGCCGGCGTTCGCCCACGGGATGCCGCCGTGCTCGAGCTGCGCGCGCAGCACGGTCGCGAACAGCCAGGTGCGGATGATGTCCTGCCCCTGCGAGCGCAGCGAGTAGGGGAACACCAGGTTGAACAGCTCGGGGTCGGTCTCCCAGCCGCCGGCGATCTGCGGGGTGAGGGAGGACGTCGCCCAGGTGTCCATGATGTCGAGGTCGCCTTCGAAGCGGATGCCGCGGTCGGCTTCCGTGAACCCGGGCGGCACATCCGACGAGGGGTCGACGGGCAGCGCGTCCTCGCTCGGCACGATCACGCGACCGCGCACGCCGTCGGCATCCAGTTCGTACCAGACCGGGATCGGCACCCCGAAGAAGCGCTGCCGCGAGATCAGCCAGTCGCCGGTGAGGCCGCCGACCCAGTTCTCGTAGCGCACCCGCATGAAGTCGGGGTGGAAGGCGATCTGCTTCCCGGCGTCCAGGAGGGCGTCCTTGAGCTTGTCGTCGCGGGCGCCGTTGGTGATGTACCA
>NZ_JBIIAW010000170.1:0-3794 GCF_044239695.1 Pseudolysinimonas sp.
CTGGCGCGGGGTGCCCTCGGCCGTGGTCGTGCCGGGTGCCGCACCCGCACCGCCGCGCGATCGCTGGCGCTGGCGCGGCGGACGGTCGCCCGAGCCCGAGGCGCCGGACCGCGGCTCCCGCTCGACGTGCGGGGCGGCGGGGGTCGACTTGAGCCGGCCCTTCGCGCCCACGGGGATGTCGAGCTCCTCGTAGAGGTGCGGCGACGACGAGTACGTCTCGGTCGGCTCCGGGATGCCCATCTCGAGGGCGCGGTTGATGAGCGCCCACTTGTGCATGTCGGCCCAGTCGACGAAGGTCACCGCGATGCCGGTCTTGCCCGCGCGGCCGGTGCGGCCGGCGCGGTGCAGGTAGGTCTTCTCGTCTTCGGGGATGGTGTGGTTGATCACGTGCGTGACGTCGTTCACGTCGATGCCGCGCGCCGCGACGTCCGTGGCGATCAGCACCTCCTTCTTGCCCGCCTTGAACGACGCCATCGAACGCTCGCGCGCCTCCTGGCTCATATCGCCGTGGACGGCCGCGGTGCTGAAGCCGCGGTCGCTGAGCTCTTCGACGAGCTTCTGGGCGGCCCGCTTGGTGCGGGTGAAGATGACGGTCTTGCCGCGGCCCTCGGCCTGGAGGATGCGGGCGACGACCTCGTCCTTGTCGAGCGAGTGCGCCCGGTAGACGACGTGCTTGATGTTCGCCTGCGTGAGACCCTCATCCGGATCGGTCGCGCGGATGTGGATCGGACGGTTCATGAACCGGCGGGCGAGCGCGACAATCGGGCCGGGCATCGTCGCCGAGAAGAGCATCGTGTGCCGCTCGGGCGGGGTCTGCGCGAACAGCTTCTCGATGTCGGGCAGGAAGCCGAGGTCGAGCATCTTGTCGGCTTCGTCGAGCACCATCTCGGTCACGTTCGCGAACGACAGCAGGCGCTGGCCGGCGAGGTCGAGGAGGCGGCCCGGGGTGCCGACGACGATCTGCGCGCCGGCCTTGAGCGCCTCGACCTGGCCCTCGTAGGCCTTGCCGCCGTAGATCGCGACGACCTTGGTGGCGCGCTTGCTCGTGGCGAGTTCGAGGTCTTCGGCGACCTGCACGCACAGCTCGCGGGTCGGGACGACGACGAGCACCTTCACCCCGGGCTCGGGGTTCAGCCCGATGCGCTGGATGATCGGCAGGCCGAAGCCGAGAGTCTTGCCGGTACCGGTCTTGGCCTGACCGATGATGTCCTGGCCGGAGAGGCCGAGGGGGATCGTCTGGGTCTGGATCGGGAAGGGCTCGAGAATGCCCTTCTCGGCGAGGGCGTCGACCATGTCCTGCTCGATGCCGAGATCACTGAAAGTCAAAGTATTTACCTGTCTGCTGTGCGGTGCCCACCGCACCGGCGATCGGAGTGATCGCGTGGACAGTAGGCTGATTGGCGTGTTGGGCTGGCTGCGTCGAGGACGGATCCGCGCCCGAGGTGTGACCCGGCCCGTCCGATCGGAGGCCGTGGAGGCCACGCGCGTCGAACTCGCCGAACTCGCCCCCGGTGCCCCAGCCTACCTGGGTCAGCTCGCCTATCTCACGCTCGTGCTGTTCGAGAACCTCGGACGCGGTGCCGCGGTGGCTCCCACGGTGTCGGGCAAGAGCCGCCTGGGCCGCGTCGCGGCCGAGGTGCTGGAGATCCACGAGGCGGTACTGGCCGAGCTCGAGTCGCGCCGCATCGACCCGTCGGAGGCGATGGAGCCCTTCCGCCCCGCGCTCGACGACTTCCAGCGCCGCACGCAGGGCGACGACTGGCACGAGATCCTCATCACCTGCTACCTGACATCGGGCTTCCTGCTCGACTTCTTCGCCGGGATGGCGGCCGGCCTGCCCGGCGGGCTGTCCGACCGCATCTCCGCTCTGCTCGCCGACGACGACGCCGAAGACCTGCTGGTCGAGGAGTTGCGCTCCTCGATCGACGGCAACCCGCGGCTCGCCGCGCGGCTCGCGATGTGGGGTCGCCGGCTCGTCGGCGACACGATGCTCGTCGCCCGGTCGGCGCTTCAGCTGGAGACCCGCGCCGACGGCGAGGAGCGCATCGAGCCGATCTTCACCGAGCTGATCGCGGCGCACACCCGCCGCATGGACGCCCTCGGCCTCACGGCCTGAGGCGCACCGCTGTCAGGCCTTGCCGCCCGACAGGAGGTGCAGTTGGCGCGCGTCGTAGCGCTGGCGACGGCTGCCGACGACGAGGCCGACGATCAGCGCGACGACGATCGCGGCACCGACGGAGGCGAGCCACAGCCAGCCCCAGTTGCCGTCGAAGTCGAAGCCCAGCCACGACATCCCGGCCCACACGGCGGCGGTGACGGCCGCACCGATCGCGGGCAGGAGCGCCGAACCGTAGGTCTCACGACCGGGGAGGAGGTAACGCAGCAGCAGGGCGGCTCCGGCTCCGACGACGACGGCGTAGACGATCTCCATGGGGGCTCCTGAGAGGACGGTCAGGCGACGAAGCCGACGCGGCTGCGGGTCTCGGTGCCGACCTCGAGGTACGAGAACGACGCGGTCGGCACGATGTACAGCTTGCCCTTGTCGTCGGACAGCTTGATGAACTTGGCGTCCGAGTCGAGCGCCGCCGAGACGACCTTCTCGACCTCGGCCGCGGCAAGCGACGTCTCGAAGCTCAGTTCACGGGGCGAGTTGGCGATGCCGATGCGAATGTCCACGTTGTTCAGAGTAATGGGGCCGGTTGTCGTGGAGCTCGCGTTTCGCCTGGGGCGGAAAGAGCACAGGACTGGATGTCGGGGTCGGCGGTGCCGGTTAGGTTCGGCTGAGTGAGTGGGCTGGGCTTCGATCGCGGGGATGCGGGTGCGTCGCATCCGCTCGCGCTCGATGCGTCGCAGCTCGCGGTGGTGAGGCTGCCGGACGGGGCGTCGGCCGCCGTCCTGGGGTGCCCGGGGTCGGGCAAGACGACGACGATCGTCGAACTCGTCGCCGACCGGGTGCTCGTGCGGGGGTGGGATCCGCGCGCGGTGATGGTGCTCACTTCGGCCCGTCCGTCGGCGGCCCGGCTGCGCGACCGGCTCGCGGTGCGGCTCGGGGTGCCGACCGACGGTCCCCTCGCCCGCACGGCGCCGTCGCTCGCCTACGAGATCGTCGGGGTGTCGGCCCGCGCCGCGGGGGAGACCCCGCCGCGACTCGTCACCGGCGCCGAGCAGGATGCCGACCTCGCGGCGCTCCTCGAGGGGCACATCGAGTCGGAGGAGGGGCCGGACTGGCCCGAGCCGCTGACGCCGGAGGTGCGGCGCACGGCGCGGTTCCGGTCGGAGTTGCGCGACCTGTTCTCGCGTGCGACCGAGCAGGGCATCGATCCCCGGCGGCTGCGAGAGCTCGGCCGGGCGACATCGCGGGCGGAATGGGTCGCGGCGGGGGACTTCTTCGACGAATACCTCGACGTCGTCGCCTCGGCGCGTCCCGAGCAGCGCGACCCGGCCGAACTGGCCCGGCTGGCGATCGCGACCCTGGATGCCGGTGGCGGAGGGGAGCGCATCGCAGGTCTGCGGCTCGTCGTGGTCGACGACCTTCCGGAGGCCACCGAGGCGACGCTCGGCCTGCTCGCCGTTCTCGCGCGGCGCGGCATCCCGGTGATCGCGTTCGGTGACCCCGACGTCGCGGCGAACGCCTTTCGCGGTGGCGAGCCGGACGCGCTCGGTCGGCTCGCGAGCGTGCTGGGCGT
The DNA here is from genome assembly GCF_044239695.1 of Pseudolysinimonas sp. Lineage (GTDB taxonomy): Bacteria > Actinomycetota > Actinomycetes > Actinomycetales > Microbacteriaceae > Pseudolysinimonas_A. Next base: position 3,687 of record NZ_JBIIAW010000170.1, read on the forward strand.
TCCCGCGGACACGCTCGTGCTGGAGACGGCGCACCGGCCGAACCCGGCGCTGCGCGCGCTCACCGGCCGGGTGACGGAGCGCATCGGCGCGGCGGCGGCGGGCGCGCA
>NZ_JBIIAW010000079.1:0-14518 GCF_044239695.1 Pseudolysinimonas sp.
GCGAACTTCGCGCTCAACCGCCGCATCCTGGGTCCGGGCACGCCGGTCGTGCGGGCGGCACTGAAGTACGCGGCGCTCGCCGTCGCGCTGCTCGTGGCCAACTACGTGTGGCTGTCGGTGCTGACCGCGGCGGGCATCCCGCTGCTCGCGGCGAAGGTCGTCACGGAAGTCGCGCTGTACGTCGTCTCGTTCGCGGTGCAGCGCTCGATCGTCTTCGCCCGACGGAACTCCCCGGGGCTGCCCCGAGCGGTCGCGCCGCGCTCCTCGGGGATGCTCGTCGCGCGGCGGTAAAGTCGGGCGGGTGACCGAATTCGAGGTGCGGCGGGCCCGCACCGGCGACATCCCGCAGATCGAGACCCTCATCGCACCGCTCGTCGAGAGCCGCGTGCTGCTCGGCAAGGACCGCGTGGTGTTCTACGAGGCGGTGCAGGAGTTCCGGGTGGCGGAGGACGCGACCGGCAGCCTCATCGGCTGCGGGGCCCTGCACGTGATGTGGGAGGACCTCGGCGAGGTGCGCACCCTCGCCGTCTCGGACGCCTGGCGCGGCCGCGGCGTGGGCCATGCGATCCTCAACCGGCTCGAGTCGGAGGCCCGCGATCTGGGGCTCTCGCGGTTGTTCTGCCTCACCTTCGAGACCGCCTTCTTCGGCCGCAACGGCTATGCCCCGATCGAGGAGAGCATCGTGTCGCCCGACGTCTACGCGGAACTCGTGCGCTCGCCCGACGAAGGCGTCGCGGAGTTCCTCGACCTGTCGCGGGTGAAGCCCAACACGCTCGGCAACACCCGGATGCTGAAGCGGCTGTGACACAGCGGTCGATCGGCATCGCCGGCTCGACGTCGGCCGAGACGGTGCGCCGGATCGCACCGCTCGTGGAAGCCGCCGGGTACCGCACACTTTGGGTCAACGACACCCCGGGCGGGGATGCCCTCGCGGCGCTCGCCGTCGCCGCCGAGGTGACCTCGACGTTGCGGCTCGGGGCGGGCGTCATCCCGCTCGACCGGCAGAGCGGCGCCGAGATCGCCGACCGGGTGCACGACCTGCCGACCGAGCGGGTCCACGTCGGCGTCGGCAGCGGGCAGGCGAAACGCGGCCTGGCCCTGCTCGAGCGCGGGGTGGCGGAGCTCCGCGAGGGATGCGACGCTCCCGTCTTCATCGGAGCCCTCGGCCCGCGCGCCCGCGCCCTCGCCGCGCGGATCGCGGACGGCATCCTCTTCAACTGGCTCACCCCGGCGACTGCGGCGGATGCCATGGCCCGGCTGCGCGAGGACGCGGGTGAGCGCCGCGCGGAAGGCGTGCTGTACGCGCGCTCGATCGCCTCGCCCGAGGCCCGACCCGCTCTCGCCGCCGAGGCCGCGCGCTACGCCTCGTTCCCGCAGTACGCGGCGAACTTCGACCGCCTCGGGATCGACCCGATGGACACGACGATCGACCTCACCGTGCCGGGATCGGTGGAGGCGTTCGGGGTCGTCGACGAACTCGTGCTGCGGGTCGTCACCGCGACGGGCGCGGAGGACGAGCTGGTGAGGCTCCTGCACGCGGGCGCGCCGACCCGTAGCTGACCGGTCGCTGGCTTACCCTGGCGGCATGTCGAGCGTGCGCAACCCCGTCGGGCCGCAGCCCGCGGCGGTCTACTGGCGGCGCCGCCTCGTGGTGCTGCTGGGCCTGATCGCGGTCGTCGTCATCATCGTGCTGATCGTCGTGCGCCCCGGTGCCGAGAACGCCGGCCGGGAGACCCCGAAGCCGTCGACGCCCGCCACCAACTCGGCCGCCCCCGTCGACGAGGGCGAGGCGTGCAACCCGGCGACGATCGTCATCGTGCCGGTCACCGACTCCAGCAGCTACGCCGCGGGTGTGCAGCCGATGATCTCGATGTCGATCACCAACACGGGCGCCGTCGCCTGCACCTTCGACGTCGGCCCGCTCGCGCAGACGTACTCGATCGTCAGCGGGTCCGACCCGATCTGGAACTCCCGTGACTGCCAGCAGGGCGGCGCGGAACTGGAGCAGCTGCTCGAGCCGAACGTCACGCTCACGACGACGCCGTTCGCCTGGGACCGCACCCGCTCTGCCCCCGACACCTGCACCACGGGTCGGCCGGAGGTCATCGCCGGGGGAGCCACCTACCGCCTGAGCGTCACCCTCGGCGAGGTCGAATCCGCCGAGGACACCCCCTTCATCCTCAACTGACCTCCGTCGCGGGTTGAGTGCCGGCCGAAGGCCGGTGTATCGAAACCAGGCATGGGCGACGTGGGGGTTTCGATACACCGCGCTGCGCGCGGCACTCAACCCGCGGGCGGGCTCTTAGTCAGAAGGCGGGGACGGCCGCGCGCTCGGAGGGGGCGGCGGCGAACGCGATGCCGATCGCGGAGTGCACCGATCCCGCATCCCCGTCGACCACCTGCGAGTAGCCGAGGCGCTTCGCCTCGCTGAGCCGCTGCCGCGCGGCGGCGACCGGGCGGATCTCGCCGGCGAGCGAGATCTCGCCGACCGCCGCGAGGGTCTGCGGTAGCGCGATGTCTTTCACCGCCGACGCGATGGCGAGCGCGATCGCGAGGTCGGTGGCCGGTTCGGTGAGCCGCATGCCGCCGACGGTCGAGACGTAGACATCGGATGTCGACATCCGAAGTCCGCAGCGGCGTTCGAGCACGGCGAGGATCATCGCGACGCGGGCCGAGTCGACGCCGTTCACGACCCGTCGCGGCTGGGGGGCGGTCGTGCCGACGATGAGCGCCTGTACCTCGACCGGGATCGCGCGCTTGCCTTCGAGCGCGATCGTGACGCAGGTGCCGCTCACCGGGGTGGACGATCGGGAGAGGAACAGCGCCGAGGGGTCGGGCACCTCGGCGATGCCGTCGCCGGTCATCTCGAAGCAGCCGACCTCGTCGGTCGGGCCGAACCGGTTCTTCAGGGCGCGCACGAAACGCAGCGCGGTCTGCCGGTCGCCCTCGAAGCTGCACACGACATCCACGAGGTGTTCGAGCATGCGCGGCCCGGCGATCGTGCCGTCTTTCGTGACGTGCCCCACGAGCAGCAGGGGCAGGTTGCGCTCCTTGGCGACGCGGATGAGGGTTCCCGCGACTTCGCGCACCTGCGCGGGCTGGCCCGGCGCTCCGTCGGACATCGCCGACGACACCGTCTGCACCGAGTCGACGATGAGCAGCCGAGGCTTCACGGCATCCACCTGGCCGAGGATCGTCGCGAGATCGGTCTCGGCCGCGAGGTACAGCTCGTCGCTGAGGGCGCCCGTGCGCTCGGCCCGCAGCCGCACCTGCGACGCCGACTCCTCGGCGCTCACGTACAGCACCCGTGCGCCGCGCTGGGCGATGCGCGCGGCGACCTCGAGCAGCAGCGTCGACTTGCCGACACCCGGTTCGCCGGAGAGCAGGATGGCGGCGCCGGGCACGAGCCCGCCGCCGAGCACCCGGTCGAACTCGCCGATGCCGCTCGGGCGGTGCGTGCTCTCCTCGGTGCCGATCTGCGTGATCGGCCGGGCGGCGCGGGCCTCGCTCACGGCGACCGCGGTGACCTTCTGCGTCGGGGCGCCCTGCTCGACGAGGGAGTCCCAGACCTGACACTCGCCGCAGCGGCCGACCCATTTGTTGGTCGTCCAGCCGCACTCCCGGCAGGCGAATCCGGGAACGGTGGGGCGGGCCATGCGGTCAGCCTAGGCCGGGCATCCGACGCCGGTCGTCGGCGCGCGGCGGTGGGGGATCAGGGGGACTTTCGGCCCCTGTGAGGCGGGCTCGGCATGCCTAGATTTCGAGTGCGCGGGCGCCCCGACGGTCGCGCAGAAGGAGCCGTTCGTGCCGGAGCAGACCGTGGCGACCCCCGGAACCCCCGTCGTCACCCGCACGGGCGGGTCGATCGTGGGCTGGCTGACCACGACCGACCACAAGAGGATCGGCTACCTGTACCTGATCTCGTCGGGGGTTTTCTTCGGGGTGGGCGGCCTGATGGCCCTCCTCATCAGAGCCCAGGTGACGGCCCCCGGTCTCGCGATCGTGTCGGCGGAGGTCTACAACCAGCTCTTCACGATGCACGGATCGATCATGTTGCTGCTGTTCGCGATGCCCTTCTTCACCGGCATCGCGAACGTCGTCATGCCGGTGCAGATCGGCGCGCCCGATGTCGCCTTCCCGCGGCTCAACGCGTTCTCGTTCTGGCTGTTCCTGTTCGGTGCGCTCATCGTGGCCGGCGGGCTCCTCACCCCGCAGGGCGCCGCCGACTTCGGCTGGACCGCCTACTTCCCGCTCGCCTCCGACACCTTCTCGCCCTCGCTCGGCAACACGCTGTGGTTCTCGGGCGTCTCGCTGATGGGCTTCGGCTCGATCCTCGCGGCCGTCAACTTCGTCACGACGGTGATGACGATGCGGGCTCCGGGGATGACGATGTTCCGGATGTCGATCTTCACCTGGAACACGTTCGTGACGTCGATCCTCATCCTGATCGCGTTCCCGGTGCTCGCGGCGGCGCTCTTCGCGGCGATGGCGGACCGCATCTTCGGGGCGCACATCTACGACGTCGCCAACGGCGGCTCCCTGATGTGGCAGCACCTGTTCTGGTTCTGGGGTCACCCGGAGGTGTACATCATCGTGCTGCCGTTCTTCGGCATCGTCAGCGAGATCATCCCGGTGTTCAGCCGCAAGCCGATCTTCGGCTACAAGACGCTGATCTACGCGACGATCGCGATCGCCGCCCTGTCGATCACGGTGTGGGCGCACCACATGTACGTGACCGGGTCGGTGCTGCTGCCGTTCTTCTCGATCCTGACGATGCTCATCGCGGTGCCGACGGGCGTGAAGGTGTTCAACTGGGTCGGCACGATGTGGCGCGGCTCGGTCACCTTCGAGACGCCGATGCTCTTCGCCGTCGGCTTCCTCGTGAACTTCGTCTTCGGCGGGCTGACCGGGGTCATTCTCGCGTCGCCCGTGCTCGACTTCCACGTGTCCGACACCTACTTCGTCGTCGCCCACTTCCACTACGTGCTGGTCGGAGCGGTCGTCTTCGCCGGGTTCGCGGGCATCCATTTCTGGTGGCCGAAGATGACCGGCCGGATGCTCAACGAGACGCTCGGCAGGGTGACGTTCTGGTTGCTCTTCATCGGCTTCAACACGACGTTCCTGATCCAGCACTGGATCGGGGTGTCGGGGATGCCGCGGCGCTACTGGAGCTACCTCGAGTCGGACGGCGTCACCTGGATGAACGAGATCTCGACGGTCGGGTCGGCGCTGATGGCCGTCGCGATGATCCCGTTCGTGCTGAACCTCGTCATCACCTGGCGCCGCGCGCCGAAGGTGGGCCTCGCCGATCCGTGGGGCTTCGGTCGCTCGCTGGAGTGGGCGACGGCGAGCCCCATCCCGCGGCACAACTTCGTGAAGATCCCGCGCATCCGGTCGGAGTCTCCCGCGTTCGACCTGAACCACCCGGAGGCCGCCCCGCTGTCGATTCGACCGCCGGCCTGACCGGGCAGGCCTGAGACGACTCGTGGCACCCGGGGGTGATCCGGGTGCCACGAGTTCTTCGGGGGAGGTCAGCCCTCCGTGGAGTCGCCGTCGGTCGAATCACTCGGCGGCTCCGGGCGCTCGCCGTCCTGGCCGTCACCCTGGCCGGGACCCTGCTGGGTTCCCCCTTGCTGACCGGGGCCGCCGGGGAACTGACCCTGCTCGATCGCGGGCCGCCCGCCGGCCTGCGTCGCGGTCGCGATCGCGAACCCGCCGATCCCGCCGACGACGAGCGCCGCGACGACCACCAGCGCGGAGATCAGCGGCAACACCCACCGTCGCTTCTGGGTGACGACCACCGGAGCGGCTTCCTGCACGGGTGCGGCCGGCTCGGAAGCCGGGGGCACCTCGGTGTTCTTCTTGTCTGCCATGTCCACGAGATTCGAGCCGCCGCCTCGGGGGAGTGTTGGGCGAACCTATGGAACCGCCGGGAAAGCGACGCCCCGAACTTGGTCTAAGCTCGTCGGCGGTACCGTGTCCGAGCGGCCGAAGGAGCATGTCTCGAAAACATGTGAGGTTCATAGCCTCCGTGGGTTCAAATCCCACCGGTACCGCCAGAGAGAAGCCCTGCGAGAGCAGGGCTTTTCCTCTTTCTAGCGGTCCTCTCCGAGTCTCGAAGATCGGTCGTCAGATCGGCTCCGTGCCCTGGTCGTGCCCGAGGCGACTGGAACCCCAGTTTCCTGTGCGCTGCCCTCTCTCGATAAAATGGCCTCACCAGCAGCCATCCGAAGGAGGGACGACCCCCTAGGAGAACCGCTGATGACTCGGAGCCACTTCGGCACCGTTCGCGAGCTGCCGTCCGGCAAGTTTCAGGCCCGCTACCTCGATGCCAACGGGCGTCGGCATACCGCGGGCACCTTCGCGAAGGCACGCGACGCGAAGTCCGCGCTGGCGAAGATCGAGGCCGGGATTGACCGCGGCGATTGGATCGACCCGGACGCCGGGAGCCAGACCTTTGCTGACTACATCGAGGCGTACCTCGAGACCAAGTCCGCCGACCTGCAGCCGACGACGATGAGCGGATACCGCTCGTCGCTCAAGCACCTTCTTCCGACGTTCGGTCACTTGCGGCTGAAGGCCATCACGCAGCTGACCGTCGAGCAGTGGTGGGCGCGCATGGCTCGCGCAAAGGTTGGTACTCAGGTGCGGCGCAACGCGTACACGCTGCTGTCCGGTGCCATGCGTGCCGCGGTCCGCTGGGACATGATTCGCACGTCCCCTTGCGCGATCGAGAACGGCTTCCGCGACGGTTCGACGCCGCGCCCGTACCTGTCGGTTGAGCAGTACCTGTCGATCGTCGAGCGCATGCCCGAGGGCTACCGCGTGATGTTCTGGCTCATGTTGGGCGCTCACCTTCGGCTGGGCGAGCTCGTTGGGCTCGAGGTCGGCGACTTCGACCCGAAGGAGGGCAAGTTGACGATCCAGCGTCAGGCGAGCCCGCAGCGCGGAGGAGTCGAACTGCGCGAGACGAAGACGCGGAAGGTTCGCACCATCGAAGTTCTCGAACCGGCGCTGTCGATGTTGCGTGACCACGTCGCCAGTCGGGCAGCCCTCCCCAAGACACCTCTGTTCACCGGACGGTATGGCCGGATCTCTCGGAGCGCTCTTCGCGAGAACTGGAACCGCGCCCGCGCCGCCGCTGGGCTGCCGTGGGCTCACATGCACGACGTTCGGCACACCGGCCTGACCCTGGTGGCTGCGTACGCGACGCTTGCGGAGACGATGCACCGCGGAGGCCACACGAGCGCCAATGCGGCGCTGCGCTACCAGCATGCGGCCCAGGACCGGGACTCAACAGTCGCCAGGGCTGCAGGGGCTGAGCTTTCCAGCATGGTCAAGGCGGGATGATCGGCAGCCACGACGGACGGCCCTGGCACACTGGCGACGTGAAGTTCTTGAAACCACTCGCCTCGAAGTTCGAGTTGAACGCTCTCTCAAAGAAGGTCCAGGAGCAGAACGAGTTTCTTGCACGACGCCAATCGGAAGCCGATCGCGAGGGGAAGCGCCTCGAGTCATATTTCGTGTGGGAGAGGAGCCGATTCAAGAAGGACGAGAAGAGACTCCGCAGCGAGGGTGACGCGACGAGACTGACCGTCTCAGGTCTTCCAATCAAAGGCGGCAAGAACAACCCAAAGCGTGAGGCAGAGTGGTTGGTCCCGGCCAGCGATTGGGATTCGTCCTATGAACTCCCGTTCCGGTTGGCGGCAACGGCAGGCGATGTCGGCGCTTCGGAGGACGACTACGACGAGGACGAAGTGCTCTTCGTCCTCTGGTTGGTCGGAGGTGTCGTCTTCCTGGCCTCCGACGACGGTCTGACTCCAATCGACGTCAAAGCCCTCGTCAACCAGGAGAGGAACACTCGCCGGCTCGCCCTCGAGAAGGCACACGCGCTTCAAGCCATGACAGAGCAGCTGGACAAGCCTCGGCAGCGGGAGCGCATCCCCCAAGAAGTCCGCATCGAGGTCTGGCAACGCGACCAAGGTCGGTGCGTCGAGTGTGGGTCGCAGGAGGGGCTGGAGTTTGACCACATCATCCCGTTCGCCATGGGCGGCTCCAACACCGCGCGCAACCTGCAGCTGCTCTGCGGCGACTGCAACCGGCGCAAGGGCATGACGCTCGGCTGAGAGCAAACTCCGCCCGGGGCTGCGGCCTCGCGTGGGACAATGGGCGTAGCGCGTGCGGTCTATCCCTTCCAAGGGCCATGACGGAGCCGTTCGGTTGACCTTGGCGGGACGACCGAACGGCTTTTGTCTTTCCAGGCTGGCTCATCTAACTAGAACTACCCGAAGGGTGTAGAGGCACTAGAGAGCATCTAGTCCCCTCCTCATGGAGACAATCGTCTCCGAGCAAAAACCACCACACGCTCCCCGTCGACCTGGGAGAATAGAACCGACGCGAAGTCCAATTCTCGGACCGGGCACCTCGAGGCCGGATGCATCCCATCCCGCCTACCCCCAGGAGTCTCCTGTGTCCCGCCTCGCGTTCCTTCATCCTGCCGACTGGCGTCTGTCCATCCCCGAGAAGAGATGGAATCCAAGAACTAGAACTTGGACGTTCCGCCCGTCCCTTGCCAACCTCGACAAGGTCGTTGACGGGTACCAGTCGCACGTCATGAGCGCGCTGCTCTCCCATGCGCTCGAGCAGCTGAATGCCCACGGCCGCTACGACGAGGAGGGCGACGTCTTCCTCATGGTTGATGCCGGGTATCTGGCGGACACGCTCGAGCTGCACGCGCTTCGCGCTGGCCATCGCGTCGGGGTCCGCTTCACTCCCGGCCGGTCGAAGCCTCGCGACATCGTCGTCGGTCACCTTTCCCGCGACTGGCTCGCCCGTACCTGCGTGAACACGGCACGGCTCGCATTGGGCTACTGGGACCCGGAGCGCGGCATCCGCGTCTGGGCACGTCGGGCCACTGGTGGCTTCCGCTCGAAGCCGTCGCCGACGTACACGCCCGACATGCTGCCCAAGGGCTCGATCAAGGCTCAGGCGGAAGCGCTGGGCTGCAGTCCCTCCACCGTGCGCCGTCTCCGCGCGCAGATCAAGAAGGAGGCGGCATGAACGAGTCTCCGACGGACCTTGACCTGGCGCTCGAGTCCATCCGTCTGGGCGACCTGAACGGCTACGAAGTTCTTCTCCGCCTCATCAGAGACGCGCTGATGTTCGAGCGGCGCGGTAGCCTCTCGCCATGAACGGCGGCGCGGGTCTGGACCCCGTCCTCTCCTTGCTCGTCGGCGCGCTGGGGGCCGCGGTAATCGGTCTCCTAGGCGCGTGGATTCAATCCCGGCGCGAACATCGGCGTTGGGTTCGAGAGCGACGATTCGAAGCGCATCTCGCGTTCCTCCGGATCTGTGAGTCGCTGACGGAGGACGGGCGCATCTCCGCCATGACAGGCGAGTTCCCCCGGAGTCTGGGGACGCCGCAAGAGGTCCGCGAACTCATGGTCGAGATCACGGACGGGCACGCCGCAGTCATGCTGCTCGGACCGGATTCGCTCGAGCGCGCCGCAGCGGCCCTGCGCGACGAGGCCGCGGAGTGTGTTCGTCTCCGGTCCTTCACGAAGGGCTATGAAGAAGCGCGCGTCGCCTATATTTCCGCGTCGCGGTCGGCGCTCGCCATTCGCTGAAAAGGTCCGTCGAGTCTTGCATTCGGGAGAGATCCAGATCTGTCGCTAGGGAACCGACGAACCGACAGTTCCGCACACCCCGGCGCATCCAATCGAAGTTGAGCGTTAGACAGTTTCGGTTGCGGTCGATAGTTCAGGGTAGGCAACCCGGAGACCTCTGGGGCGTTGTCCTCCTGGCGTAAAGCCGGTGTGCGGGGAGTCATGTCACCGCATCCGGTTCCGCTCCTCTGGTCTCCGGTTGCTCAGGGGCGGCGTGCCGTTTTTCGGCTGAGAGGACGCCGCCCCGACCTGGACCAAGAAGGAGAACTCATGCCGCAGCAGTGCCGCGTGTGCGCCCACGAGGAGCGGGCCACGATTGACGCTGCCCTCCTGACGACGACCGTCACGGAGGTCTGGGCGACCCTCGCGCAGCCCCTCAATGACTTCTCCGCCTCGAGCCTCTGGCGTCACGCTCGTAGCCACGTCCGGGGCCGTACGGCGCTGGCCGGCCTGGCCATTGACCTCGACGCCCCTGGCGACCACATCGCCGCCCTGGCACGCCACACGGCGCTGCTCGAGCGGATCGCACAGGACGCCAACGAGACCGGCGACCGCTCCGTCGCCATCCGGGCGACCGCTGAAGCTCGTACGTCGCGCCTGGCGATTCTCGACCTCCTGGGTGAGCGCGCCGACGACCTCGGGCGGGAGTTCGACAACTGGGTCGACCTCATGAGCGCGATCGTCGACGCCATCCACGCCCAGCCCCTCCCCGTCCTCGCATGGGCCGACGCCCTCGAGGCCGCGGGCCGTCATTCCGATCTCGTCGCCGACCTCCGCGCCGTCGCCGCCCAGCCCCCCACCAAGTAGGAGTCATCATGAGCAAGCAGAACCCCTCTCACATCGTGTTCGTCGCCAAGGGCACCGCCGCGACGATTCCCGACCCGCGGCACATCAAGCCGGGTGCCGTCGCTCCGCACATCGTCGTCACCCGCGGTTTCGAGCTCGAGCTCACCGACGACTACATCGCCGCGCACCCCAACCCCGACTTCCTCGCCGCCGCGCTCGCGTCGGATCGGTGGGTCGCCGGTCGCCTCGCCGATCATCCCGACGTCGCCGACGACGTCGCCGAGGAGGAGGCCCGTCGCATCGAGCGCGAGAATCAGGCCGCGCTCATCGAGCAGCGCCGTTACGGGCGGCTCGAGCGGGCCGAGCGCCAGGCGCAGGCGCGCGCCGACGCCGTCGCCGACTACCGCGCGGGCATGGCCGCGACGACCGCGGGGAGTGTCCGGTGAGCATGCGTCGGTACGCCGAGCCGGACGAGGCCGAGATCGCTCGCCTCCTCGCCAACCTCGATCGCGAGGTCGGAGACGACGACCCCGCCGACTTCGCGCCGCCGCCGCCGATCTCCCCGGCCTCTCAGCTCGCCGTGGACGCCATCCTGAAGCGCGAGGCCGCGAATGGCTGACGGATTCGGCCCCATCGGCACTGCAGGGGGACACGGTTACCCCGCGCCTCTTCGTGGCGTAGAGCGCTTCCCCAAGCTCACCACCGTCTCCTGGGGTAAGAAGGAGAACTCTGCGCCGGTCGCCAACGATCAGGTGTGCCGCCTCGTCTGGTACGGCGTCGCGTACGACCTCCCTCCCCGCGCCACGGTCAAGGTCAATCAGGGCAGTGGGACGGCCTACGTCCGCGCGGGAGGCGAGATCTCGCAGCTCATCGACGGCGGCCGCGCACTGGTCACGCCCGAACAGCAGCGCATCCTCCTCGAATCGTGGGACACCCTCTGATCATGGGAACCTCCGTGATTGACGTACACGCGTCGCCGACCTGGGGCCACGGCTCGCAGACCCTCGCCGGCGTGCTCGAGCGTGAGCACGCCGTACAGCCGTGGGAGGAACCCGAGGAGGCGCGTCCGCTCCGTGTCCACCTCCCCTGGGGGACCTCTGTCTATGCGCCCTCAACGTCCGTTGTGCGGTGGCGCGGTGACGCCGTCCTCATCCTGGCCCTGGGCGTCGTCCGTATCGTCACGGAGTCCGGGGAGATTGTGCTGGACGACTCCGAGCGTGACGCCCTAAAGGCCCACTGGGTCGATCTCTGAGCCCCCGGCCCGCGCGTACTCCTCGAGTCAGTCATCCGCGCGGGCTGGGTTCTTCTTCCGGGGGTGTGCAGTACGGATGCCAGCGGTACACCTCCGGGACTCACTCCGGCCGCCGCCGCCGACGTAATCCTCATGCGGGCCAACGGCGTCCCGCCTACCGAATGCGGCGGCGGTCGGTCCTGGCTACTGAAAGCCCCACTTCCGTGCCACCCGGCCGACCTCATCCATCGCTTCGTCAAACTCCTGCTGGAACCGGATGATCTCGTCGTCGATCGAGTTGACGCGGTCGGCGGCCGCCTGCGCAGCTGCTGTGTCGCCAGCAGCGTTCTCAGCGTCCACGTCGCTCTCTGCTGCCTCCTGACGGGCCACGGCGTCGCTGAGCGCGTCGTCCGCTCGTCGCGCTGCTTCCTGCGTCGCTTCGATCTCGGCGTCGGCTTGTTCTGGGTTCTCGTCGTACCGGCTCATGAGACGCATTCTCCCGGTTGGGGCGTCTGTCACAAACGATGGACGGGTGAGAGGAGATCTCTTTACTCCCCAGGCCCCGATCTGGCTCTCAAAACGGACTGTCAAAAGATCTTCTTCTGACAGCTGACTTTTGAGAGGAGAGGCGTCAGGCTTGGTCCATGACGACCTACGGCTACATCCGTACCAGCACCCGCGACCAGAATTCACAACTACAGCGCGACGCCATGGCCGCGGCGGGGATCGAGAAGATCTTCGCCGACGAAGGAGTCAGCGGCACGCTGGCCGACCGCCCCGAGCTCGAACTCCTCAAGCGCATCGTCGGCAAGGGGGACGAAGTGGTCGTCTGGAAACTCGACCGCCTTGGCCGGACCACGCGCAACGTCCTAGACCTCATCGAGTTCTTCGACGCGCGGGGGTCCACCTTCCGCAGTCTCACCGAGGGCATCACGACCTCTGGCCCTATGGGCAAGGCAATGCTCACGATCATGGCGGCATTCGCGCAGCTCGAGCGAGACCAGATTGTCGAGCGCACGCGAGCGGGTCTCGACTCCGCACGGGCGCAGGGGAAGGTCGGCGGACGGCCCTCGGTCGTTACGCCCAAGAAGCTCGAACAGATCAAGAAGCTCGTCGCCTCGGGAGCCCACACGCGCGCCGAGATCGCGGAGATGGTGCAAGTTTCGAGCGCCACGCTCTACCGAGTGCTGGGAGCCATCTAGTCGCCTGTGGAGGACCCTCAACTACTGCAGTTGCACGCGCCTAACGTGACTCCATGGACGACGGGGTCCGGGCACGCCCAACTGTCGCGTGTCTCGTGTCGCTCTGTCTGAGCGACACGGAACCGGCCTCCTGGCGGTGCCCCGAGTGCCACATGGGCACAGATCGTCTAGGGGCACGGGTTCGGCCGGCGGCGGCGTGGCCCGCCCCGGTCATACCCCCCGGTCGACCTAGAGGGAGCGGGTCCCATCCCTGCTCCACGGGCTAAAGGGCGCGCCTGAGGGTCGGGGGGCATTCCTAGACTCGGTGCATGACGGCGGCGAAGAGGCACCACACCGTCCCCCAGTTCTACCTGCGCGGGTTCGCGTCCGGCGAGCAGATCGCGACCGTGGCGCTGCCGGGAGATCGGCGCTTCGTCCAGTCGGTACGAAAGGCCGGTAGCGAGACCAACTTCTATACGGTTCCTGAGGCGATCGACGGTCCGGACGTGTTCGAGAAGAGCCTCTCGGAGATCGAGGGAGAGGCGGCTCGCATCTTCGCGCTCATCGAGTGCGGCGTCTGGCCGCTCGCGGAGGAGGATCGAGGCACGCTGGCGTTCTTCGTCGCGCTACAGGTTGCCCGTGGCCCGGATCAGCGCCGCAACATGGAGCACATTGCGGCGCAGATGACGCGGCTCGAGATCGGTCACGGAGGCCGCGACGGCGTGAAGGCCTGGGCGAAAAGCAGACGCGGAGTCGACATCTCCGACGAACTCGCTGAGAAGCTGTGGGACCAGGCGACGCAACCGGGCGGACCTCCGATTCAGGTCACGGCTCTCGCGCATATCCAGCAGATGCTCGAGCTTGCGAAAGAACTCCTGAAGTACACCTCCGGTCGGCCGTGGACCCTCGTTCGCTTCGACCGCCGCTCGCTGATCACGTCTGACACGCCCGTTAGCCTCGTGGCGCGCCCTGATCACGATCCGGCATACGGCGTGGGCTTCATGACTGCCTGGGGCATCACGTATCCGCTGACGCGCAAGCTCGGGTTGCTCATGAGCGACCCGTCGGTGTGGGACGGCGCTGTCGCGGTCGAGCGAGTCCGGGCTGGTGAGTTCGACCGAGTCGAGGACGGAACTACGAAGATGGAGAAGTTCTTCAATCTTCATACCGCGCTCGGTGCGAGTCAGTGGCTCTACCACCACCCTGAAGACGAGAAGTTCGTTCCCGCCGAGCTCCCCGAGCCCACCCCCGTCACCATCCGCATGTCGGGTGGCGAGTACGAGTTCTCTGGGGAGCCGACCTTCGGGCCTAGGGTCGACGAGTCTTAGGCGGGCGCAACGAGGGAACGGTCCTGCGGATCCACGGTCCGGGAGTTGTTGCCCTTCCGGTCGACCTCACGGGTTGTGATTGTCGAGGCGACCTCCTCGGACCTTGGCGAGCATCGCGATGGCGTCGGCCTTTTCTGCGTCATCCCACTTCGTCGGCTCGAGCCAGCGGTCCTAGAGCTCTGGTTCAAGAAACGCCGGCATGCGTTGGTGCAGCTCGTCTGACGCGTCGCGCGCCTCGCGCGTGATCATCGCGGTCGAGACCTCCCACTCCTCGCCGGCCTTGCGCGCCGTGTAGATGCCCGCCGCGGCCCGAGAACGCCGGGAGCCA
>NZ_JBIIAW010000080.1:0-14481 GCF_044239695.1 Pseudolysinimonas sp.
CACGATGCTGAAGCTGTTCGGGGAGATGGCGATCGATATCGACGCGGTGAGCACGAGCATCGGTCGCGAGCACGAGACCCCGGGTCTCGGCGAGACGAGCGTGGTGGCGACCGGGTATTCGGCCGCCGGCGGCGGGCTGGCGCACCTCGGGGTGCTCGGTCCGACCCGCATGGACTATTCGAACAACATGGCAGCCGTCCGCGCGGTGGCGCGGTACCTGACGCGGCTGCTCGGTGAGGAAGATCGCGGTTGAGCGACCATTACGGAGTCCTCGGAGTCGACAAGAACGCGTCGCCCGAGGAGATCAAGAAGGCGTACCGCCGGTTGGCGCGCGAACTGCACCCGGACGTGAACCCGAGTGCTGAGGCGGCCGAGCGGTTCAAGTCGGTGACGCACGCCTACGACGTGCTGAGCGACCCCGACCAGCGCGAGCGCTACGACCTGGGCCCGCAGCCGGGCTTCGGCGGCGCGGGCGGGGGCGGTTTCGGGTTCGGCGACATCTTCGAGACGTTCTTCGGTGCCGCGCAGCAGAGCCGGGGTCCGCGGTCCCGACGCGAGCGCGGGCAGGACTCGCTGCTGCGCCTCGAGATCGCCCTCGACGAGGTCGTCTTCGGCGTGCACCGTGACGTGGACGTCGACACGGCCGTCACCTGCGAGACCTGCGCGGGGTCGTGCTGCGCCCCCGGAACCTCACCCGTCACCTGCGACATCTGCCGCGGCACCGGGCAGATCCAGCGCGCCGTGCGCTCGCTGCTGGGCAACGTCATGACCTCGAGCCCGTGCGGCACCTGCCGCGGCTACGGCACCGTCATCCCGAACCCCTGCCCGACCTGCGCCGGTCAGGGGCGCGTGCGGGCCAAGCGCACCCTGTCGCTCGACATCCCCGCGGGCGTCGAGACGGGAACGCGCCTGCATCTCCCCGGTCAGGGCGAGTCCGGCCCGGCGGGCGGCCCGAACGGCGACGTCTACCTCGAGGTCAAGGTCAAGCACCACGACGTCTTCAGCCGCAACGGCGACGACCTGCTCGCGACGCTCGAAGTGCAGATGACGGATGCCGTGCTCGGCACGCAGGTGAACCTCGCGTCGCTCGACGGCGACGTCGCGATCGAGATCAAGCCGGGCACGCAGAGCGCCGACGTCGTGACGATCAAGGATCGCGGCATCACCCACCTCCGGGGCCAGGGTCGGGGAGATCTGAAAGTCGGCATCCACGTCGTCACGCCGGTGCGGCTCAACTCCAAGGAGCAGAAGCTCATGCAGGAGTTCGCGGCCTCCCGCCGACCGGTTCCGCCGGAGTTCTCGACCTTCCAGCAGGGCCTCTTCGCGAAGCTGCGCGACCGCTTCCTCGGCTGACCGCTCACCCGCGGGTTGAGTGCTGCCGTAGGCGGTGTATCGAAACCGCGAGGTTCCGCGGGTTGAGTGCCGCCGGAGGCGGTGTATCGAAACCCACGTCCGGGTTGCTCGGGGGGCGGTCTCGATACACCGCGCTGCGCGCGGCACTCGACCCGCGGGGAGGCGGGGTCGGTAGCGTCGTCACATGGCCTCTCTGTATCTCTCGCCCTCCCTCGGGGATGCCGTGGCCGGCTCCGTCGTGACGCTCGGCGGCGACGAGGGGCGGCACGCGATCACGGTCGCCCGGGTGCGCGTCGGGGAGACGCTATCGATCTCCGACGGCGCGGGTCTCGTGGTGACGGGTCCCGTGGCTTCGATCGAGGGGAACACGCTGACGCTGACCGTCGAGGCGGCGAACCGGCATCCCGCGCCCGCGCCCGAGCTGTGGCTCGCCCAGGCGCTCGCGAAGGGCGACCGCGACGAGCTGGCGATCCAGGCGGCGACCGAGCTCGGCGCGACCGGGGTGATCCCGTGGGCGGCGGAGCGGTCGATCACCCGCTGGGAGGGCGCGAAGGTCGAGAAGGGCCGGGAGCGCTGGGCGTCGATCGTGCGCGAGGCGACGAAGCAGTCGATCCGCCCGTGGGTGCCAGTCGTGGACGCGATCGCGACCACGGCATCCCTCACGAAGCTGCCGGGGCTCGTGCTCGTGCTCGAGCCGACCGCAGCGGAACGGCTCACCGAGGTCGACCTGGATGCCGAGCGCATCACGCTTGTCGTCGGACCCGAGGGCGGGGTGTCGCCGCGTGAACTCGACACCCTCGCGGTCGCGGGCGCCCGGGCGGTGCGTCTCGGGCCCGAGGTGCTGCGCACCTCGACGGCCGGTCCGGCGGCGCTCGCCGTGCTCAACGCGAAGCTGGGCCGGTGGTAGCCGGCCCGCCGACCGGACCGGTCGAGGTGCCGCCGCTCGTGCACGCCTTCGCCGAGCGCATCGACGACGTCGTCTGGGCGAACGAGATCGGCGGGTACACGTTCGTCGCCGGCGATCGGTTCCTCAAGTGGAACCCACGCGGCAGCGGCGTCGACCTCGAGGATGAACGGGTGCGGCTGCACTGGGCGCGCACGATCGGACATCCTGTGCCCCCGGTGCTCGACCTCGGGCGCGACGACGACGGGCAGGTGCTGGTCACACGGAGTCTCCCGGGCACGGGTGCCGTGACGGGGGAGTGGCTCGACCGGCCGCGGGATGCCGTGCGCGCGATCGCGGCGGGGCTGCGCGCCCTGCACGACAAAGTGCCTGCGGCCGCGTGCCCGTTCCGCACTGCGTGGATCCCCGCCGATGCGCCGCGTCCCGACGACGGGGCGGTCGTCCTGCACGGCGACGCCTGCGCGCCGAACACGATCATCGGGCCCGACGGCCGGTTCGCCGGGCACGTCGACCTCGGCTCGATCGGCGTCGGCGACCGCTGGGCCGACCTCGCGGTCGCGAGCATGAGCCTCGACGGGAACTACGGCGAGGGGTGGCAGGACGAGTTCTTTCACGCTTACGGCGTAATCCCCGATGCCGAACGCATCCACTACTACCGGACCGCCTGGGATGCGGCCCCGTAAACTGAGGGACATGGCAGAGCCGAGCGTGTTCGAACGCATCGTCGCGGGGGAGATCCCGTCGACGAAGGTGTTCGAGAACGAGCGGGTGCTCGGCATCCGGGACATCGCGCCGAAGGCGCCCGTGCACCTGCTGCTCTTCCCGAAGACGGGGGAGTACGCGAACGTCGCCGAACTCGCCGCGGGCGACCCCGCGCTGCTCGCCGACATCGTCGCGATCGCGCAGCAGCTCGCCGACGAGCACTGCGGCGGGCAGTACCGGCTCGTCTTCAACACCGGAGCGGATGCCGGCCAAACCGTGTTCCACGTGCACGCCCACGTTCTCGGCGGCGGCCTGACGGAGGCCTCCCTGTGACCGAACCCGACCCCGCTGCGCCCCAGCGGGCGGAGCTCGAGGTCGACGGCGTCGCGATGGTCCGTCTGCTCGGTCCGCAGGATCGGCTGCTGTCGACGATCGAGAAACGCTTTCCCGAGGTGACCGTGCTCGTGCGCGGCAACCACGTGACCCTCGACGGACCCGAGAACGAGGTACGGGCCGCCGAGCGGCTCGTGCAGGAACTGGTGGCGATGGTGAAGAACGGCGTCGACCTCGGCCCGTCCGATGTGACGGCCGGGGCTCGCATCCTCGAGCGCGGCGAGGGCAGCCCGGCCGACGTGCTGTCGCAGGCGATCCTCACCAGCCGCGGCAAGAGCATCCGACCCAAGACGCTCGGTCAGAAGGCCTACGTCGACGCGATCGACCACAACACGATCGTCTTCGGCATCGGCCCTGCCGGCACCGGCAAGACCTACCTGGCGATGGCGAAGGCCGTGCAGGCGCTGCAACGCAAAGAGGTCGAGCGCATCATCCTGAGCCGCCCGGCGATCGAGGCCGGGGAGCGCCTCGGCTTCCTGCCCGGCACCCTCAACGACAAGATCGACCCCTACCTGCGGCCGCTCTACGACGCGCTCAACGAGATGATGGACCCCGAGCTGGTGCCGAAGCTGCTCGCCTCCGGCACCGTCGAAGTCGCCCCGCTGGCGTACATGCGCGGTCGCACGCTCAACAACGCGTTCGTCGTGCTCGACGAGGCGCAGAACACCACGCCCGAGCAGATGAAGATGTTCCTCACCCGCCTCGGCTTCGGCACCCGCATGGTCGTCACCGGCGACATCACCCAGGTCGACCTGCCCGCCGGGGCGTCGGGGCTGCAACTGGTGTCGAAGATCCTCGGCGACATGGACGACATCCATTTCGCGCGCCTCACGAGCGAGGATGTCGTGCGCCACTCGCTCGTCGGAAAGATCGTCGACCGCTACACCGCGTATGACGCGCAGCAGCAGGCCCGGCGCTTCGAGCGCGAGCAGAACCCCGTCGTCAACCCCGACGGCGTCAACCGAGCCGAGCGTCGCGGGCAGGTTCCGCAGGACCGCAAGCAGCCCGGCCCCGAGAAGCCGAGGCGCCGCCGGTGAGCATCGAGATCAACAACGAATCCGGCATCGAGGTCGACGAGTCGGCCCTCCAGCGCCTCGCGACCTTTGCGCTCGACCACCTCTACGTGCACCCGGATGCCGAGCTGGCGATTCTGCTCGTCGACGAGGCCGCGATGGAGCAGCTCCACGTGCAGTGGATGGACGAGCCCGGACCGACCGACGTGCTCTCCTTCCCGATGGACGAACTGCGGCCCGGCAACGAGGACGAGATCACCCCGCCGGGACTGCTCGGCGACCTCGTGGTCTGCCCGCAGGTCGCCGTTGCTCAGGCGCAGGAAGCCGGCCACAGCCCGTCCGACGAGATGCAGCTGCTCACGGCGCACGGCATCCTGCACCTGCTCGGCTACGACCACGCCGAGCCGGAGGAGGAGCGCGAGATGTTCGACATCCAGCGCGAGATCCTCGTCGGGTTCACGCTCTCCGAACGAAAACGATAGGACCCCAGATGATCGGCGTCTTCGTCGCGATCGCCGTGCTGCTCGTCGCCTTCGGCGGCCTGCTCGCCGCCGCTGACGCCGCGCTCAGCACCCTCAGCCGGATCGACCTCGCCGACCTCGCGGCGCACAGCCGGTTCAAGAAGTCGCTGCTCGCGATCGCCGCCGACGCCGGCCCCCACGTCACGGCCCTCAACTTCATGCGCGTGCTGTCGGAGACGACCGCCGCGGTGCTCGTGACTCTCGCGTTCGCGATCGTGCTGACCGACTGGTGGTGGGTGCTGCTCGCCGCCGGCGCGGTGATGACCGCGACCACGTTCGTGCTCGTCGGATCGAGCCCGCGGTCGGTCGGGCGAGCACACGCGCGCCCGATCCTCGCCTTCGCCGCTCCGATCGTGCGTTTCCTGCGCCTGCTGCTCGGTCCGCTCGCGGTCGGCCTCGTCCGGCTCGGCAACCGGGTCACTCCGGGTCGGCCGCCGGTCGTGACGTTCTCCAGCGAGGAGCAACTGCTGAGCATGGTCGACGAGGCCGTCGAGGCCGACGTGCTCGAGCAGGACGACCGCGAACTCATCCACTCGATCTTCGAATGGGGCGACACCGTCGTGCGTGAGGTGATGGTGCCGCGCACCGATATGGACACCCTCGACGGCGACGACACCCTCGACGTCGCGATGCGCGAGTTCCTGCGCACGGGGCATTCGCGCATGCCGGTCGTCGGCAAGGACGCCGATGAGGTGTTCGGCGTGCTCTATCTGCGCGACGTCGCCCGGCTCTCGTTCGAGCAGCCGCTGGATGCCGCCAACCTGACCGCGCGCGATCTGGCTCGCGAGCCCGAGTTCGTCCCCGAGTCGAAGAAGGCCGACGACACCCTTCGGCAGATGCAGTTGAAGAGCATCCACGTCGCCCTCGTCGTCGACGAGTACGGCGGTATCGCGGGCCTCGTCACTCTCGAAGACCTCATCGAGGAGCTCGTCGGCGACATCTCCGACGAGTACGACCGCGAGACCCCGGATGTCGCCCACCTCGGCGGCGGCGTCTTCCGGGTGAGTGCGCGCCTGCCGCTCGACGAGCTCGGCGACCTGTTCGGCATCGAACTCGAAGACGACGAGGTCGACTCGGCCGGCGGACTGCTGAGCAAGTCTCTGGGCCGTCTGCCCGACCCCGGCTCGACGGTCGAGGTGTCGGGACTCAAACTGCGCGCCGAGCGCATCGAAGGCCGGCGCAAGATCCTGCGCACGATCGTCGTCGAAGCCGATCAGCCCCTCCTCGAGGCGAAGGCCGCGTTCGATTCGCAGCAGAAGGAGAGCGCCGGATGACCGCCCCCCACCGGTCCGGGTTCGTGTCGTTCGTCGGGCGGCCCAACGTCGGCAAGTCCACGCTGACGAACGCGCTCGTCGGCGAGAAGGTCGCGATCACCTCGTCGAAACCGCAGACCACGCGCCGCGCCATCCGCGGGATCGTGCACGGCGCCGACGGCCAGCTGATCATCGTCGATACCCCGGGCATCCACCGTCCCCGCACGCTGCTCGGCCAGCGGCTCAACGACGTCGTCACCGCGACCCTCGGCGACGTCGACGTCATCGGGATGTGCATCCCGGCGAACGAGCGGATCGGCCCCGGCGACCGCTTCATCAACGAGTCGCTCGACAGCTTCCCGCGGGCGAAGAAGGTCGCGATCGTCACCAAGATCGACGCCACCTCCCGGCCGGCGGTCGCGCAGCAGTTGCTCGCCGTGAGCGAGCTGCGGGACTGGGAGGCGATCGTGCCGGTCTCGTCGACCAGCCGCATCCAGCTCGACGTGTTGCTCACCCAGCTCGTCGCGATGCTGCCGGTCTCGCCGTCGCTCTACCCCGACCTCGACCAGCGCACCGACGAGACGCTCGAAGCCCGCGTCTCGGAACTCATCCGCGAGGCCGTGCTCGAAGGCGTGAGCGACGAACTGCCGCACTCGCTCGCCGTCACGATCGACGACATGGTCGAGCGCGACGACAAGGATCTGGTCGAGATCTACGCCAACCTCTGGGTCGAGCGCGACAGCCAGAAGGGCATCGTCATCGGCCACGGCGGTGAACGACTTCAGGATGTCGGCGCCCGCGCCCGCGCCCAGATCGAGCCGCTCGTGGGCAAGCAGGTGTTCCTGTCGCTGCGGGTGAAGGTCGCGAAGGAGTGGCAGCGCGACCCCAAGCAGCTCGGGCGCCTCGGCTTCTGACCCCTGCTTCGGGATGACCGAGGATCACTCCGGCGGCTGATGCCCGGTGCCGGGCCGCGCCGTACCGTGGAGGCATGACCGAGCAGGAACTACTCGAACGCGTCGGCGGATGGTTCTCGAAAGAGAATCTCGGCCGGGCGCTCGTGTTCGTCCGGGAGCATCGCACGGTGATCGAGATCGTCGTCGCGTCGGTGTTCTTCGTGCTCGCCTTTCCCGACCTCGCCAACCGCGGCGGCCTCCTCGGGGTCTTCGCCCTCGTGATGTTTGCCACGGCGCTCGCGCTCTACCGCATGGCTCCGCTCGCCGCTCTGGCTCTCGCGGCGATCGCGACCGTCGGCGTGCTCGGCTCGTCCTATCTCTGGTACGGCGGCAACTACCTCGTCTTCGCGCCGCTGTTCGCGGTGTTCTTCGGCACGGCGGCGTACGGCAGGCTGGCGACCCGCTGGCTGGGCCTGGTCGGCACGCTCTTCGCGGCCATCGGCATCGTCGGCGTCGCCGGTCTGCTGAGCGGCGTGCTTCCCTTCCTCCTGCTCGAAGCCACCTTCGCGCTCGCCTGGGTGGCGGGGATGCTCGTGCGGGTCAACGGCCAGCGCCGGAGCGCCGAGACCGGAGAGATCCAGGCCACCGTGAAGCTCGGCGAGGCGAAGCAGGTCGTCTCCCTCGAGCAGGAGCGCAACCGGGTCGCCCGGGACGTGCACGACATCGTCGCCCACTCGCTCGCCGTCGTGATCGCGCAGGCCGACGGCGCCCGCTACGGCGCGAAGAACGTGCCCGCCCCCGTCGTCGAGGCGCTGGAGAACATCGCGACGACGGCGCGCGGCGCGTTGACCGACGTGCGGGTGCTGCTCGGCGAGCTGCGCCACAACCAGGAGGCGGGCCCGCAGCCGGGGATGAACGACCTCGATGCGCTCGTGCGCGGCTTCCGCGACTCCGGTCTCGAGGTCGAGTGGAACAGCTACGGCTCCGCCGTCGAGCTCGTCGGCACGCCCGCCCTGGCGGTCTACCGGATCGTGCAGGAGGGTCTCACCAACGCCCTCCGTCACGGCGACCGCGGGAAGCCCGTGGAGCTCGTCTTCGACTGGGGCAGCACCTCACTCGCCGTCATCGTGACGAACGGCATCCCGCGTGGCACCGCGGTGCCCGCGAACACGGTGGGGCACGGCATCCCGGGAATGCGCGAGCGCGCGACCCTCGCGGGCGGCGAACTCGAGGCGAGTGACGGCACCAACGGCCGGTTCCGGGTACGGGCGACGATCCCGTTCACGCGGGAGCCCGCGGCTCCGGTCTCGGCATGACGCCGAAGAAGATCCGGGTGGCTCTGGTCGACGACCAACCGCTCTTCCGTGGGGGCCTCCGCATGCTGATCGACTCGCAGGACGACCTCGAGGTCGTCGGCGAGGCGGGCGACGGCGTCGAAGCCCGGTCGATGGTTCTGACGAGCACGCCCGACGTGGTGCTCATGGACATCCGCATGCCCGTCGCCGACGGCATCCAGGCGACCGAGTGGATCGTGAAGGATGCCGGAAGCGCGGCCCCGCGGGTGCTGGTACTCACGACCTTCGACCTCGACGAGAACGCCGCGAAAGCGATCCGCGCGGGCGCGAGCGGGTTCGTGCTCAAGGACGCGGAACCGGAGTTCCTGCTCGCCGCGATCCGCACGGTGCACGCCGGCACGGCCGTCATCGCCCCGGCGGCGACGACGGAACTGTTCCAGCATTTCGGGGAGCGCGCGCCGCAGGCCGGCGATCCCGACGAACACCTGGCCGGTCTGAGCGCGCGGGAGCGGGAGATCTTCCTCCTCGCCGCCCGGGGCCTCAGCAACTCCGAGATCGCGAAGGCCGAGTTCGTCAGCGAGGCGACCGTGAAGACCCACATCTCGCGGGTACTCGCCAAGCTCGCCCTGCGCGACCGCGTGCAGCTCGTCGTCTTCGCGTTCGAACGCCGACTGGTCTGAGGCCACACACCGGCTGTTTGCCCGAAATGGCCCCTTGCGCGAGCGCGAAGGGGCCATTTCGGGCGAACAGCAAGGATTACGGCACGTCGCGGAACGCCGACTGCACGACGACGACATCCGGACCGTAGATCTCGTCGAGGTACGCCTGGATGGTGCCGTCGTCGTAGAGGACCGTCGCCCAGAGGTATCCGTTCTCGGGGAACGACTGCAGCACGGTGACCTCAGTCCAGGCGGCGAGCTCCTCCTGCACGCGCAGCAGCAGTTCCTCCGAGTTGTCGCCGGCGTTGGCCGGGTCGGCGCGCGGGTCGGGTTCGGGGCGGATGGGGTCGTACAAGGCGAGCGGAATCACCATCTCACCCCGCGTGAACGCCTCGCCGTCCCAGGTGCCGGAGACCGCGTAGCTGCCCCAGGTGACGCCGCTCGCGGACTCCCACATCCCGTCGTCGGGCCACTCCCAGCCGACCAGTTCGGGGCCGGAGCACTGGGGAGGGTAGGACTCCATGATCGCGCCGAGGCAGAACTGCGCCTCCTCGCCGTCCTTCTGCAGGACCGTGCCCTGCCCGACGACGACTCCGGAGGCCGCGATCGGGTTCGGCTGGCCCCCGCCGGGCACGACATCTCCACCGGCTCCGGGATCGGCCGGGGTGGCGCAGGCAGCGAGGAGCAGGACGGCGGGAACGGCCGCGAGCATCAGGGCGCGGGGGACTCTCATGCGTCAAGTCTCGCCACGGTGCGACCCCGTCACCAGCCAACGTTTCGCACGCGTCGGGCGTCAGGTGGAGGCCGTGGTCATCCGCTCGTCGCACCCGCGTCATCCCGCAGCCCGACGCCGCGCGGTCAGCGGATTCGTAGCGTCGAGACATGACCGAAAATCTGGCCGCCCGCGTGCGGACCCTGACCAAGACCTACGGCAGCCGATCCGCCGAAGTGCAGGCACTGCGCGACGTCGACCTCGATATCCGCCGCGGGGAGTTCACCGCGATCATGGGGCCGTCGGGCTCCGGCAAGTCGACCCTCATGCACATCATGGCCGGGCTCGACGCGCCCACCTCGGGCGAGGTCTGGCTGGGCCAAGCCGAGATCGGTCGGATGCCGGACGCCCAGCTCACGCTCGTGCGACGTCGTCGCGTCGGCTTCGTCTTCCAGTCGTTCAACCTCGTGCCGACCCTCGATGTGCGCGGCAACCTGCTGCTGCCGTTCGAACTCGACGGCCGCCGCCCCGACGTGCAGGAGGCCGCGCGACTGGAGTCGCTCATCGACTCGCTCGGACTGCGTGACCGCCTCACGCACCGGCCGCACCAACTCTCGGGCGGCCAGCAGCAGCGGGTCGCGATCGCCCGCGCGCTCGTCACGACGCCCGAGGTCGTCTTCGCCGACGAGCCGACCGGCAACCTCGACTCGAAGACCGGCCGCGACGTGCTCGGGCTGCTGCGGGATGCCGCCACCCGCCACGGTCAGACGATCGTGATGGTGACGCACGATCCGATCGCGGCGAGCCACGCCGACCGGGTCGTCGTGCTCGGTGACGGTCGCATCGTCGCGGATCGCCCGCGGTCGAGCGCGGGGGAGATCTCGGCGTTCATGCTGTCGCTCGAGGTGCCGTCATGACCGCCCTGAAGGGACACGGCGCGAGCATCCTCGTCGCCGCGCTCGGCTCGGCGTTCGGCGTCGCGCTGCTGCAGATCACGGGAGCGCTCACCGCGGTCATCGAGCAGGACGACGTCACCGGTTCGAGCACCACGGTCGCGCTCATGCTGCGGGTGCTCGCGTTCGTGTTCATCGTGATCTCCGTGTACGTGGCCGCCGTCGTCACCGCGAACACCTTCTCGACGATCGTCGCGGGTCGGGTGCGCAGCATCGCGCTGCTGCGCCTGCTGGGGTCGTCGGCGCGGAGGGAACGCGGCCGGATCTCCTGGGAAGGACTCGTCGTCGGCATCCTCGGGTCCTTCGTCGGCGGGCTCGTCGGAACCGGGGTCGCCGTCGCGACCGAGCGCATCGCGGTCGCCGCCGACGCCATCCCCGACGCGGGCTACACGTTCACCGACCCGGTGATCCTGATCCCCGTCGTCGGCGTCGTGCTCACCACCTGGGCGGCGTCCTGGGTCGGCTCGCGACGGGTCACGACGGTCACGCCGCTCGAGGCGCTCGGCCGCAGCGAAGAGCTGAGCCGCGAGGAGACCCTCAACCGCTCCGGCCGCAACCGCACCGCGCTCGTGCTCGTCATCGTCGGGTTCGCGCTGCTCGGGTTGGGGGTCGTCGCCGGTCTCGTGAACCCGGCCGCCATCCTCATCGGACTGGTCGGCGGCATCCTCTCGTTCACCGGGATCGTGCTCGGCGCGGATGTCGTCATGCCCCCCGTGCTGCGCCTCGCGGGTCGGCTGTCGGGACGGAGCGCGCCGGCGCGGCTCGCGGCGGAAAACGCCGTCCGGCATCCGCAACGCAGCTCCCGCGCGACGATCGGGCTCGTCATCGGGGTCACCCTCGTGACGATGTTCGCCGTGGCGATGGCCGGCTTCGAGACCTCCATCCGGGTCGCGCAGTCCCAGAACCCCGACGTCTACCAGGGCGTCGATCCGGTGCTGACCGCGACGACCGCCGTCTTCTCGGTGCTCGTCGGGTTCAGCGGGCTCATCGCCGCGGTCGGGCTCGTCAACAACCTGTCGCTCAGCGTGCTGCAGCGCCGCCGCGAACTCGGTCTGCTGCGCGCCCTCGGGTTCACGGTGGCGCAGGTGCGCCGCATGGTGCTCGCCGAGAGCGCGCAGCTGACGTTCTCCGCCGTCGTGCTCGGACTCCTGCTCGGTGCCTTCTACGGCTGGGCCGGGGCGCAGTCCCTGCTCGGAACGGCGACCGAGGGGATCGTGATCCCCGGGATGCCGTGGGTCGCGATCGGCGCCGTCGTGCTGGCGGGGGCGGCGATCACCGCGATCGCGTCCTGGGCTCCGGCACGATCCGCGGTGCGGGTCTCGCCCGTCGAGGCGCTCGCCGTCGACTGAGCCGGTCGAAACGACTGAGCCGGTCGAAACGAGAGCGGGGCGCCCGGAATCCCGGACGCCCCGCCTCGTCGGTGGATCAGTTCTTGTCGGCCCCGGCCGCGCGGCCGATCGACGTGTCGAACGATCCGGTGATCGCCGAGTACACGGTGTTCACGTCGTAGGCGGAGGTGATCTGACCGCGGACGAAGACGACCTGCGTGCCGTCGAGGCTCGCGGCGGTGATCGCGAAGCCGACGGTGCCGTCGATTCCGCACTCCTCGTAGAGCGACTCGTACCCGACGAAGAACCCGTCGTCGTACCGCTGCGCGTCGGCGGTCATCGTGCCGCACTCCGCGTAGGCAGCCGAGACGCTCTCCAGCAGGCCGAGCAGCTGGGCGTCGAGGGTGGCCTCGTCGACGCCGCTGATCGACGTCGCCCCGACCTCGACTCCGGCGACGCTCCAGCTCTCGAGATAGCCGTCGAGGTCTTCCGCGGCGGCCACGAACGCCCAGTCCTGGCCGGCGTCGGTCGTGAAGCCTTCGCCGGTGACATCCGACCAGTCTTCGGGAACGGCGACCTTCACGACGCCGAGGTCGTCGTACACCGAGACGAAGCCGTCCTCCGACGGGGCGCTGGTCTCGACCGGGATGCTGGTCTCGATCGGAACCGGGGTGTCGCCGCCGATCGAACCGAAGTCGGGTTCCGGCTTCGGGGTCTCGGTGACGACGGGGACGGGGGGTGCGAAGCAGCCGCTGAGCAGCAGAGCGGAGCCGAGCACCGCGGCGCCGAGCGCCGTGCGGAGCAGAGGAGTGGAACGGGACACGGTTGCCTCCATGATCCAAGGGAAGCTCGGATGCATTCCCCGCATCCGAACGCCTCACTGTAGTGGGCGGCACCCGCGTCGGTGGTAACGTTATTCCGTGCGTTTCGGCCTCCTCCTTCTTAGCCGCCGCGACGAGGTCTAACTCTTAGCCTCCCTCGTCGCGGAGTTTCGTCGTCGGCTGATCACGACAAGCGACTTGAAGGAAGCACCACCATGAAGAACACGCAGCAGCCCTCCGGGATGCCGATCCACCGGTACCGCCCGTACGCGACGCAGTTCGCGACCGACCTGCCCGACCGCACCTGGCCGGCGAAGACGATCGATACGGCCCCCATCTGGTGCGCCGTCGACCTCCGCGACGGCAACCAGGCGCTCATCGACCCGATGAGCCCCGAGCGCAAGCGCATCATGTTCGACCTGCTCGTGAAGATGGGCTACAAGCAGATCGAGGTCGGTTTCCCGTCGGCGAGCCAGACCGACTTCGACTTCGTGCGGCAGCTCATCGAAGAAGACCTCATCCCCGACGACGTCACCATCCAGGTGCTCACGCAGGCGCGCGAGGAGCTGATCAAGCGCACCTACGAGTCGATCCAGGGTGCGAAGCAGGCGATCGTGCACCTCTACAACTCGACGAGCGTGCTGCAGCGCGACGTCGTGTTCCGCAGCGACAAGGAGGGCATCAAGGAGATCGCGCTCCAGGGCGCCCGCTGGTGCACGCAGTACGAAGCCACGGTGCCCGGCACGCAGGTGTACTACGAGTATTCGCCGGAGAGCTACACCGGCACCGAGCTCGAATACGCGCTCGAGGTCTGCAACGCCGTGATCGAGCACTTCCAGCCGACGCCGGACCGCAAGATCATCATCAACCTGCCGGCGACCGTCGAGATGGCGACGCCGAACGTGTACGCCGACTCGATCGAATGGATGTCGCGCAACCTCGCCCGCCGCGACAGCGTGCTGCTGTCGCTGCACCCGCACAACGACCGCGGCACCGCCGTCGCGGCCGCGGAACTCGGCTACCAGGCCGGCGCCGACCGCATCGAGGGGTGCCTGTTCGGCAACGGCGAGCGCACCGGCAACGTCGACCTCGTCGCTCTCGGCATCAACCTGTTCACGCAGGGCATCGACCCGCAGATCGACTTCAGCGACCTCGACGAGATCCGCCGCACCGCCGAGTACTGCAACCAGTTGCGCGTGCCCGAGCGCTCGCCGTGGGCGGGCGACCTCGTCTACACCGCCTTCTCGGGATCGCACCAGGACGCGATCAAGAAGGGCTTCGAGGCGATGGATGCCGAGGCCGCCCGGCAGGGCAAGCCGGTCTCCGAGATCGAATGGGCGGTGCCCTACCTCCCGGTCGACCCGAAGGACCTGGGTCGTGGCTACGAGGCCGTCGTGCGGGTCAACTCGCAGTCCGGCAAGGGCGGCGTCGCCTACCTGCTCAAGGCCGACCGGTCGCTCGACCTGCCGCGCCGGCTGCAGATCGAGTTCAGCGGCGTCGTGCAGGCCAAGACCGACTCCGAGGGCGGCGAGGTGACGAGCGAGCAGATCTGGGAGATCTTCCAGGACGAGTACCTGCCCGCGCCCGCCGAGGACGCCAAGTGGGGTCGCTACGAGCTGCTCGGAACGCGCACCGCGAGCGACATGGACGGCGAGGTCTCGCTCGAGGTCAAGCTGCGCGT
>NZ_JBIIAW010000171.1:0-3758 GCF_044239695.1 Pseudolysinimonas sp.
GTCGAGGGCACCTTCGACCGCCGCGCGCGCATCGACGGCAACACGGTCGGTTACGACACGATCGCCGCGAGCGGCCCGCACGCCTGCTACCTGCACTGGACCCGCAACGACGGGCCGGTGGTGCCGGGCGACCTGCTGCTGATGGATGCCGGCGTCGAACTCGACAGCCTGTACACGGCCGACATCACCCGCACCCTGCCGGTGAACGGGCGCTTCACCGACATCCAGCGGAAGATCTACGACGCCGTGCTGGAGGCCGCCGACGCCGCCCGGGCGATCGTGAAGCCCGGCATCCGGTTCCGCGAGATCCACGCCGAGGCGATGCGCGTCGTCGCCGAGAAGACCGCCGCGTGGGGTCTCCTGCCCGGCACCGCCGAGGAGTCGCTCGACGCGGGGCAGTGGCACCGGCGGTACATGATCCACGGCACCTCCCACCACCTCGGGCTCGACGTGCACGACTGCGCGAAGGCCCGCCGCGAGCTCTACCTCGACGGCGTGCTCGAGCCTGGCATGGTGTTCACGATCGAGCCGGGACTCTACTTCCAGTCCGACGACCTCACCGTTCCCGAGGAGTACCGCGGCATCGGCGTGCGCATCGAAGACAACGTCGTCGTCACCGCCGACGGCTGCGACCTGATGTCCGGCGGCATCCCGCGCACCGCCGACGACGTCGAGGAATGGATGCGGTCGCTGACGCGATGACCGTTCCGCCGTTCGCGCCACTCCGCCGAGTGCTCGACTCCCTGAGCGCGGCCGGCATCCCGGCGGTCGTTGGCGGATCGGCGCTCCTCGTCGCGATGGGCGTCGACACCGAGGTGCGCGACTGGGATGTCGTCACCGACGCCGATCCCGAGGCCGTGGCGGCCGCGTTGCGCGCCGCCGGCCTGCGGGCGGAGCGGTCCGAAGCCTCGGAGCGCTACGTCTCCGAGGCGCTCTTCACGGTCCGCCTGGACGATGCCATGATCGACGTCATCGTGCGATTCGCCGTGCGTGCCGACGACGGTGTCGTCGTTCGCATCCCGGCCCGCCCGGGGACCCTGTGGAACGAGCTGCCGATGGCGCATCCGGACGACTGGTCTGCCGCCTATCGGGCGATGGGACGCCCGGAGCGCGCCGCCCTCCTGGACCTATTCCGAGGGGGCAGGGCGTGACAGCGCGTCCTGCGCCTTCGCGAGGTGCTCCCCCGCGACGAGCACCTGGTAGTTCGACGCGAGCACCTGGGTCTGCGAGTCGAAGTCGCGGCTGCGCCGGGCGATGCCGTAGGAGATGAGGCGGAAGAACATCCCGGCGACCGCTCCGATCAGCAGGGCGGCGATGAACAGACTCCAGTTGATCGGTTCGGTGAAGAACGTCAGCAGCAAGCCGATGAAGAGGCCGAACCACGCGCCGCTGAGCGCACCCTCGAGGGCGGCGCGGTTCCACGACAGCTTGCGGGTCACCCGCTCCACGGTCTTCAAGTCGTTGCCGATGATCGAGAGGTCGGCGACGGTGAAGTCGGCCTTCGCCAAGCGGTCGACGACCGATTGGGCTTCGGCGTAGGTCTCATAGGTGCCGAGCACGTCGCCCTTCGGCACACGCTGCTGGTTGACGGGGCCACGGGCGAAGGGAGTACTCACGCGGTCAGTATCCCACTAGACCTCGGCAGGTTCCGGCTTCCGTTCGTCACGAATCCCTAGGAATGACACGACCCCTCCGGCGATCAGCAGAGCGGCGGTCACGACGATCGCCCGCTGGAATCCCGCGAGGTCGAGTTCCCCGCCGACGATGATCCCGACCATCGCCGTGAGCACCAGCCCCGCGACCCGCGCGACGGCGTTGTTGACGGCGGATGCCGTGCCCGCCCGGGTGTGCTCGATGGCGCCGAGGATCGTCGAGGTGAGCGGGGAGACCGTGAGGGTGAGCCCGGCACCGGACACGAGCACGGCGGGCAGCGCCTGCCACCAGTAGTCGAAGTCGGGCTCCGGCCGCACGAAGAGATAGAGCAGTGTGCCGAGCCCGGCGATGATCGGCCCGGCGGTCATGAAGACCCGCGCCCCGAATCTCGCCGACAGACCGCCGACCCGGGAGGAGAACAGGATCAGCAGGATCGTGCTCGGCAGCGCGGCGAGTCCGGCGAGGGTCGCGGTCAGTCCCGCCCCCTCCTGCAGGAAGACGCCGACGACGAGGCCGGTGAGGCCGAGCGCGCCGTAGATGAACGCCGTCGCGAGGTTGCCGGCCCAGAAGTTGCGCTCCGCGAACATCCCGAGCGGAAGGATCGGGTTCGCCGCGAACCGCTGCCGCACCAGGAAGCCGGCGAACGCGAGCACCCCGAGCCCCATCGAGAGGACGATCGCCGGATGCGCCCAGCCGAGGGTGCCCTGCTCGATGAGCGCGAACACGGGCCCGCCGAGCCCGAGGGTGCAGAGCACCGCGCCGAGGTAGTCGATGCGCACGCCCGGCCGCGTCTGGTCCTGCTGCCCGAGCCGGGCGAGCAGCACGAGAGTGATCGCGATCGGGACGACGTTGATGAGGAACGCGAGCCGCCAGGACAGCAGGTCGACGAAGACGCCCCCGATCAGCGGGCCGAGGATCATCGCGACACTCGTCAGACCCGTCCAGATGCCGATCGCCCGCCCGCGGGCCTTGCCGTCGAAGGTGCTCGTGATCAGCGCGAGGGACGACGGCACGAGCAGCGCGCCCGCGACGCCCTGCACGCCGCGGGCGACGATGAGGAACAGCGGATCCGGCGCCGCCGCGATCGCGACCGACGCCACTGCGAACAGCACGAGACCGATACGCAGGATGCGGATGCGGCCGTAGGCGTCCGACAGCGATCCGGCGACCAGGATCAGCGAGCCGAGCGTGATGAGGTAGGCATCCACCGTCCACTGCTGGGTCGCGATGCCGCCGCCGAGTTCGTCGACGATCGCCGGCAGCGCCACGTTCACGACGGTGCCGTCGAGGAACGCCACGAACGAGGCCAGCACGGCGATCGCCAGCACCATCTTCTCGGCGCGCGTCATCGGCCCAGTCTGCTCCACCCCGCGGGTTGAGTGCCCGTGCAGCGGGTGGATCGAACCCGCCCCCGGGCTACTCGGAGATGGGTTTCGATACACCGCCCGCGGCGGCACTCAACCCACGGGTGGGCAGGACTAACCTTTCAACGTGAGCGCGACGCGGGTCTTCGTCGCCCGGCTGGCCGGGTGCTCCGTCTTCGACCCCGCGGGCGACAAGGTCGGCAAAGCGCGGGATGTCGTCGTCGTCTACCGCAAGACCGAGTCGCCGCGCGTCGTCGGCATCATCGTCGAGGTGCCCGGCAAGCGCCGCGTATTCCTCAGCATCGGACGCGTGACCAGCATCGGCTCGGGTCAGATCATCACGACGGGCCTCATCAACCTCCGCCGCTTCGAGCAGCGCGGAGGCGAGGTGCGCGTCATCGCCGAGCTGCTGGGCCGCAAGGTGAGCCTGCGCGACAAGTCGGGCGACGCGACGATCGAAGATGTCGCGATCGAGGAGTCCGCTCCCGGCGAGTGGGAGGTGGGCGACCTCTTCCTGCGACGCCCTCGCAGCGCCTCCCCGTTCTCGAAGGGCGCCACCACGTTCGCCACCTGGGATCAGGTGCGCGAGAACTCCACTCCCGGGGAGTCGCAGTCCGCCGAGCAGCTCGTCGCGACGTATTCGGATCTGCTGCCGGCCGACCTCGCGAACACCCTGCTCGACCTGCCCGAGGGCCGCCGGCTCGAGGTCGCCGAGGAGCTCTCCGACGACCGGCGCGCCGC
>NZ_JBIIAW010000172.1:0-3702 GCF_044239695.1 Pseudolysinimonas sp.
CGGTTCTGCAGCATGGCGCTGACATTGAGCCCCTGCGCGGGCGTGAGCTTGTTCTGCCACGCGATGAGCTGCCCACCGGCGGTGTTGATGATGAGGGTCATGACGACGGCGACGGCTGCAGGCACGAGCACCTCGCCGAAGGTGGAGACGTCGAGGGCGAGGCCGAAGTTGAGAAAGAAGAAGGCGCCGAAGATGTCGCGCATCGGCAGCGCGAGCGCCTCGATGCGAACCCGGAAGCGGGTGGCGCCGAGAACGAGGCCGATGAGGAAGGCGCCGATGGCATCCGACACTCCGATCATCTCGCCGATGCCGCCGAAGGCGACGGCGAGGCCGAAGAACAGGATCGTGAACAGCTCGTCGTCTTTCGTCGCGATGAGACGCGAGATGACCTTGCCGCCCCAGCGGGCGAGGGCGAACATGCCAACGAGGAAGACGAACGAGATCGCCAGCTCGAGAATGATCGGGCCGAGGTCGGTCTCACCGCCGATGATGACGGTGACGATCGCGAGGTAGACGGCGATGAAGATGTCTTCGACGACGGCGATGCCGAGAATGACGGGGGTCTCGGGGTTGGCGAGGCGCCGCAGCTCGATAAGCAGCTTCGTGATGATCGCGCTGGATGAGACGCCCGTCATGCCGGCGATGATGAGCGCCTCGCGCGCACCCCAGCCCACCCACATGCCGAAGCCGAAGCCGATGCCGAAGTTGATCAGCAGGCGAGTGCCGCCCGAGATGAGCAGGGAGCGCGCGTTGCCGATGAAGGCGTCCTGGTCGAACTCGAGGCCGAGGTTGAACAGCAGCAGGATCAGGCCGAAGACCGCGACGAGCTCGACGTTCGCCGCCTCGAAGTTGAGAGGGAACCATCCGGTGTTCGGGCTGGCGAGCAGTCCGACCAGCATGTAGATCGGGATGGCCGGAAGGCCGATCAGCTTTCCGAGGCGACCGAGAACATACGCGATGACGAACAGAAGCCCCAGTACGAGCAGTTCTTCACCGATGTGCACGCCTTACCCGCCCGAGGGAGTCTCGGCGGGCGCCTTGGTGGGCATGGAACCGGTGCGGTAGAAGGCGAACGCCTTGGCCACCTTCTCCGGGGATCCGGCCACGACGAGCGTGTCACCGGGAAAGACCTTGAAGTCGTCGGCCGGGGCCGGGTTGGCCGACTCGCCGCGCACGACGGCGACGACGGTGAGGCCGACAACGCCGCGGCTGGCGAGGTTGCCCAGCTGCTGGCCGGCGATGTGGTCCTCGTAGTCGACCGTGAACCAGTCGATCGAGAGGCCGGGAATGGCGTCGAGGTTCGAGATGCCCTCGGTGATCTTGGTGCCGCCGAGCAGTTCGGCGAGGGTGTGCGCCTCGTCTTCGTCGAGCCGGAGGGACACCTTTGTGGCGTCGGATCCGTCGCCGGCGTCGGCGAAGGTGATGAGGTCGCTGTGGCCGGAGCGGTGGGTGATGACGCCGACCTTGCCGCCGTCATCCGTCACGAAGGTGTGCAGCACACCCACCCCGGGCAGCTTCACTCGCCGAACGTCAACCATGGTTCAAGTGTATTGCGGCGCGCTCGGGCTCACGGGCGTGTACGCCAGCGGCGTAGCTACGAGGGGATTATGTCGGGCGCCTCAAGCCGCACGCGGTCGGCCGAGGCGTCGTCGGGCTGCTCCTGGCTGGCGCGCTCGGCCTCGACTCGGGCGAGGTAGCGGTCGATCTCGTACTGCGTCTTCTCGGCTGACCAGCCGAGCTCCGCTGCCATGAGCGCGGCGGCG
This sequence comes from Pseudolysinimonas sp., assembly GCF_044239695.1. Classification (GTDB taxonomy): domain Bacteria; phylum Actinomycetota; class Actinomycetes; order Actinomycetales; family Microbacteriaceae; genus Pseudolysinimonas_A. Next base: position 1,764 of record NZ_JBIIAW010000172.1, read on the forward strand.
ACCGGAGCGGCAGAAACGCCGCGGTCCCAGGCCTCGATCGAGATGCGGGTGCGGCGCGCGAGCACATCCTCGAGGTGCATTGCGCCCTCGTGCGAGGCCGCGTAGACGACCTCGGCGGCGATGTAGTCGTCGGCGCCGGGCAGCGGCTCCTGCAGCTCCGGACGCTCGACGAGCAGATCGAGCAGCTCGTCGGTCATCACGCCGTAGCGGTTGAGCAGGTGCTCGATGCGTGCCTTGTGCACGCCGAAGGCCCGCGCGATCTTGGAGCGCTTGTTCCACGCGGCCTGGTAGCCCTCCGCGCCGAGCAGGGCGATGTCGTCGGTCGTCGACTCCGGCACCTTGCCGTCGAGCGCGGCGGCGGCCTCGTCGATGGCATCCTTCGCCATGATGCGGTAGGTGGTCCACTTGCCGCCGGCGACGACCACGAGTCCGGGCACGGAGTGCGCGACGATGTGCTCGCGGCTGAGCTTGGAGGTCTGGTCGCTCTCGCCGGCCAGCAGCGGCCGCAGGCCCGCGTAGACGCCTTCGACGTCATCCCGGGTGAGGTCGACGGCCAGCACGCGATTGACATGGCCGAGGATGTAGTCGATGTCGGCCGCGGTCGCCGCCGGGTGCGCCTTGTCGAGGTTCCAGTCGGTGTCGGTCGTGCCGATGAGCCAGTGGCGGCCCCACGGGATCACGAAGAGCACGCTCTTCTCCGTGCGCAGCAGCAGTCCGAGCTTCGACTGAAAGCGGTCGCGCGGAACGACAAGGTGAACGCCCTTCGACGCGCGCACCTTGAACTGGCCGCGCTCGCCGACCATGGCCTGGGTGTCGTCCGTCCACACGCCGGTGGCGTTGACGACCTGCCGGGCGCGAATGTCGAACTTCTCGCCGGTCTCGAGGTCGTGCGCGTGCACGCCGACGACGCGCTGCCCCACCTTGATGAAGCCCTCGACGCGCACGCGCGAGGCGACATGGGCGCCGTAGAACGATGCGGTACGGGCGAGGTTCGCAACGTAGCGGGCGTCGTCGACCTGCGCGTCGTAGTAGGCGAGGCCGCCGACGAAGGCGCTGGGGTCGAGAGACGGCATCGCCCGAAGCATCTGCCGCTTGGTGAGGTGACGGTGGTGGGGAACGCCGGGCGGGCGTCCGCCGGTGTAGCTGAAGAGGTCGTAGAGCAGCATGCCGGCGCCGATGTAGACGCGCTCGAAGACCGGCTTGGTCAGCGGGTAGAGAAAGCGCACCGGCTTCACCAGGTGCGGCGCGATGCGCTGCAGCAGCAGACCCCGCTCGATGAGCGCCTCCCGCACGAGCCGAAAGTCGAGCTGTTCAAGGTAGCGGATGCCGCCGTGCACCAGCTTGGACGATCGCGACGACGTGCCGCTGGCCCAGTCACGCGCCTCGACCATGCCGACGCTGAGGCCACGCGTGACCGCGTCGAGCGCACTGCCCGTGCCCACGATGCCGCCGCCAACGACGAGGATGTCGAGCTCTTTGGTGCGCAGCGCACCGAGTGCAGCCTCCCGTTCGGCAGGTCCGAGCTTCGACGATCGAGTGACGGACTTTGCCTTGGCCACGGTGGCTCCTATCGCGCGTCGTACGGCGCGACGACAACCTCGACGCGCTGGAATTCCTTGAGGTCGGAGTAGCCGGTGGTCGCCATCGAGCGACGCAGCGCTCCGATGAGGTTGACCCTGCCATCCGCAACTGTGGATGGGCCGAAGAGAATCTCTTCGAGCGGTGCGAGCGTGCCGACCTCGACGCGGTTGCCGCGGGGCAGCTCGGAGTGGTGCGCCTCCGCACCCCAGTGCCAGCCCCCGCCGGGCGCGTCTGTCGCGCGCGCCAGCGTTGAGCCGAGCATGACGGCGTCTGCTCCAACCGAGATCGCCTTGACGATGTCGCCGGAGGTTCCGAGGCCGCCGTCGGCGATGACGTGCACGTAGCGCCCGCCGGACTC
>NZ_JBIIAW010000173.1:0-3681 GCF_044239695.1 Pseudolysinimonas sp.
CCCCTCACGGCCCGGACGGGGCGACGGCCGTGTCATGAGCGGATTCTCGCGCGGCTAAACTGACCGGCGGGCCGCTCGCCCGATCTCTCATCCCACCCAGGAGCACCACCGTGAGCCTCATCGTGCAGAAGTTCGGCGGATCGAGTGTCGCCGACGCGGAGAGCATCAAGCGGGTGGCGAAGCGCATCGTCGAGACGCGCAAGGCCGGCAACGACGTCGTCGTCGCGGTGTCGGCGATGGGCGACACCACCGACGAGCTGATCGACCTCGCGCACGAGGTGACCCCCATCCCGGATCCGCGCGAGATGGACATGCTGCTCACCACCGGTGAACGAATCTCGATGGCGCTGCTGGCGATGGCGATCAAGAGCATGGGCTACGACGCCCGCTCCTACACCGGCAGTCAGGCCGGCATGATCACCGACGACCGGCACGGTTCGGCGCGCATCGTGGATGTCACGCCCGGACGGGTGCGTGAAGCCCTCGACGCGGGCGCGATCGCGATCGTCGCCGGCTTCCAGGGGTTCAACCGCGACAGCAAGGACATCACCACGCTCGGTCGCGGCGGGTCCGACACGACCGCGGTCGCGCTCGCCGCCGCGCTCGGCGCCGACGTCTGCGAGATCTATACGGATGTCGACGGCGTCTTCACGGCCGACCCCCGCGTCGTGCCGAAGGCCCACAAGATCGACCGCGTGACGAGCGAGGAGATGCTCGAGCTCGCGGCAGCCGGCGCGAAGGTGCTCTACATCCGCGCCGTCGAGTACGCGCGGCGCCACGGGGTGACGCTGCACGTGCGGTCGTCGTTCAACAACAACGAAGGCACCTGGGTGCTGCCGCTCGACGAACGCGTCGACGAGAAGAAGGAAGGCGATCGCGTGGAAGAGCCGATCATCACCGGCGTCGCCGGCGACCTCAACGAGGCGAAGGTCACCGTCGTGGGCGTCCCCGACGTGCCCGGCAAGGCTGCCGAGATCTTCACGATCGTCGCCAAGACCGGCGCCAACATCGACATGATCGTGCAGAACGTCTCGGCCGCGGCGACCGGACTCACCGACATCTCGTTCACCCTCCCGAAGGGCGACGGAGAGAAGGTGATGACGGCGCTCACCGCCGAGAAGGAGACCGGCGGCTTCGAGTCGCTGCAGTACGACGACCAGATCGGCAAGCTCGCCGTCGTCGGTGCCGGCATGCGCACCTCGGCCGGTGTCTCCGCGCAGCTGTTCACCGCCCTCTCCGACGCCGGGATCAACATCGAGATGATCTCCACCTCCGAGATCCGCATCTCGGTCGTCACCCGCGCCGACCAGCTCCAGCACGCGATGCGCGTGGTGCACGAGGCCTTCGGGCTGGACGCCGAGGAGATCGCCATCGTGCACGGCGGCACCGGCCGCTAGAGCGACTGGCGGGATGTCGACATCCCCCGACGGTCCCGAAGCGGCGTCGACCCCGGCCCGAGCCGTAAACTCTTTGCTTATGAGCAGCAACGGGATCCGTCTGGGCGTCGTCGGCGCCACCGGTCAGGTCGGCGCGGTCGTGCGCCGCCTCCTCGAAGAGCGGGACTTCCCGATCGCCGAGATCCGCTTCTTCGCCTCCGCCCGCAGCGCGGGCTCGACGCTCCCGTTCCGCGGTGAGGACGTCGTCGTCGAGAACGCCGAGACCGCCGACCCCACGGGTCTCGACGTCGCGATCTTCTCGGCCGGCGCGACGATGTCGAAGGTGCAGGCCCCGCGCTTCGCGGCGGCGGGGGTGCTCGTCATCGACAACTCGAGCGCTTGGCGCATGGACCCCGACGTGCCCCTCATCGTGAGCGAGGTGAACCCGCACGCCCTCGACGAGGTGAGGAAGGGGATCGTCGCCAACCCGAACTGCACGACGATGGCGGCGATGCCGGTGCTGAAGGTGCTCGACGCCGAGGCCGGCCTCGAGCGACTCATCGTGTCGACCTACCAGGCCGTCTCGGGCGCCGGACTCGCCGGCGGCGAGGAGCTCGCCGAGCAGGCCCGCGCCGCGACTTCCCAGGATCTGCTGGCGCTGGTGCATGACGGCTCCGCGGTGGACCTCCCGGCCGCGGTGAAGTTCCCGAAGAGCATCGCCTTCAACGTCGTGCCGCTCGCCGGCTCGATCGTCGACGACGGACTCGGTGAGAGCGACGAGGAGAAGAAGCTCCGCAACGAGAGCCGCAAGATCCTCGAGCTCCCCGACCTCCTGGTCAGCGGAACCTGCGTGCGCGTCCCGGTCTTCACCGGCCACTCGCTGAGCATCAACGCCGAGTTCGCCCGCCCGCTGAGCCCCGAGCGGGCGTCGGAACTGCTGAGCACCGCCGCGGGCGTGCAGCTCATGGACGTGCCGACCCCGCTCGACGCCGCTGGCGCCGACCCGAGTCTCGTCGGGCGCATCCGTACCGACCAGAGCGCGCCCGAGGGTCGGGGCCTCAGCCTCTTCATCTCGAACGACAACCTGCGCAAGGGCGCCGCCCTCAACGCGGTGCAGATCGCCGAGCTCGTCGCCGCGCGCCTGGTCTCCGGGGCTCCGGCGGTCGCCTGACCCATCCGATCGCCCCGGTGCGACGAATCCCTGTCATGAGGCGGGGAGGCATCGCACTGTTTGCGCTCGGAGCGATGCTTCTCTCCGCCTGTTCGTCTCCGGACGCCGATGACGTGCTGGTCGACCCGGATGCTCCCGTGGTCGCCTTCTACGGCGACTCGTACGCGCTCGGCACGGGCGCCTCCGACCTCGCAAACCGCTGGTCGACGGTGATCTGCGCCGACCGCGGCTGGACCGAGTTCAATCCGAGCGTCAACGGGCTCGGGTTCGTGAACAATCGCGCGTCCCAGAACCTGCCGGAGCAGATCGTCGCGCAGGATCCCGACCTCGTGTTCGTGACGATGGGACTCAACGACAACTTCTCGTACGTGCGCGCCGGCACCGGCATCCGCGACCGGATCGCCGCCGACTTCGCGTACCTGACGAGCGAACTGCCGGATGCCCGCGTCATCGTCGTCGAGCCGTTCTGGTACACCGACGCCCGCCCCGAGTCGGTGCAGATCATCATCGACTGGGTGCGGGAGGCCGCCGACGCGATCGGCGCCGACTGGATCCCGGGCGCCTCGCGCTGGATCGAGGGCCACCCCGAGTGGATGGCGACGGACGGCCTGCATCCCAACGACGCCGGGTACGCCGAGATGGCCCGCCGGATGGATGCCGAGCTCGCGCAGCTCGGCCTGTGAACGCTCGGTAGACTCGCAGAGTGACTGAACCCTACGACGTCGCCCTCATCGGCGGCGGGGTCATGAGCGCCACCCTCGGAACCCTGCTCCAGCAACTCGAACCCACGTGGAAGATCGCGATCTTCGAGCGCCTCGGCGACGTCGCGCGCGAGAGCTCCGACCCGTGGAACAACGCCGGCACCGGCCACGCCGCGCTGTGCGAACTCAACTACACGCCCGAGCGGCCTGACGGCTCGATCGACATCGCCAACGCGGTGAAGGTCAACGAGCAGTTCCAGGTGTCGCGGCAGTTCTGGTCGTACCTGGTCTCCGCGGGGCTGCTGCCCGAGCCGTCGGCGTTCATCAGCCCGGTTCCGCACATGAGCTTCGTCTGGGGTGCCGACAACGTCGCCTTCCTCAAGAAGCGCTTCGACGCACTCAAGGACCACCCGCTGTTCGCGGGTCTCGAGTA
>NZ_JBIIAW010000081.1:0-14151 GCF_044239695.1 Pseudolysinimonas sp.
GGCCAGCACCTTCGGCCTGCTGTCGACCGCCGCCTCGGGCCTTCGGGCTGCCCGGGCGGGCATGGATGTCGTCGGCCAGAACATCGCCAACCTCAACACAGCGGGGTACACCCGCCAGCGCGTCGAGACCAGCGCCCTCGCGCCCTTGGGCGGCGCCAACCAGCTCGACACGGCGTTCCGGGTCGGATCCGGCGTCTCGATCGACAGCGTCTCGCGGCTGTCGAACACGCTGCTCGAGACCCGCGTGCAGACCACGATGGCGGACAGCGGGCAGTCCTACATCGCGACGACGGTCTTCGCGACGCTCGAGGCCGCGATCGCCGAACCCGGCGACAACGGGCTCTCCGCCGTGCTCTCCGACTTCTGGTCCGCCTGGCAGGAGGTCGCGGCCCAGCCGACCGACGACTCGATCCGCGGCGTGCTGCTGGAGGAGGCGCGGAGCCTCGTCACCCGTCTCTCGCAGACCGCGAGCGCCGTCGAGGCGACCTGGTCGAGCGTGCGCTCCGACCTGCTGGACTCGGTCTCCGAGGTGAACGAGCTGGCCGTCCGGTTCGCGGACCTCAACGCCCAGATCACCCAGCTGGCCGCGGCCGGGGGGTCGACGAACGAACTCCTCGACGAACAGGCCCGGCTCGGGGCCGAACTCGCCGGGCTGACCGGGTCGACGCTGCGTCGCCATCCCGACGGCTCGGCCGACGTCATCCTCGGCGGCAACGCCCTCGTCACCGCCGACACCGCGCGCAAGCTCGTGGTCACGGGCACGCTCAACCCCGATACCGTCGGCACCGACCCGGTGTCGGTCGAGTGGGAGCATCACCCCGGCGTCGCGGCCGAGGTCTCCGGCGGCGAGGTCGCCGGGCGGCTGACCGCCCTCTCCGCGACCGGACCGCTGCGCGGGCAACTGGATGCCCTCGACGCCGTCGCCACCTCCCTCGCCGCGAAGGTCAACGCCCTGCACCAGACCGGGGCCACCCGGGACGGGACCACCAATCTCGACTTCTTCTCGTTCGCCCCGGGGGTGCCGGCCTCGCACGGCCTCACCCTGGTGCCGTCGTCGGTCGACGCCATCGCCGCCGCGACGCCGGCCACGGGGGGCGCCGGCGGCCAGGTCGCCGACGCGATCGCCGAACTCCGAGACGCGACCGACGGCCCGGATGCCCTCTGGAACCGGTACGTCGTCGCCTTGGGCACGGCCTCCCGAGCCGCTACGGCGAGTTCGACCCTCGCGGACCAGGCCGCCGCCGGCGCCGTCGCCAACCTCCAGTCGGAGGCGGGCGTCGACATCGACGAGGAGACCGTGTCGCTCATGACCTACCAGCACGCCTATCAGGGCGCGGCCCGCGTGATGACGGCCGTCGACGAGATGCTCGACACCCTCATCAACCGCATGGGCCTCGTCGGGAGATGATGATGAACCGGATCACGAGTTCGATGATGACCGCGACGGCGCAACGCAACCTCGCGCACTCGCAGGCCGCCCTCGCCCGGCTGCAGGACCAGGGCTCGAGCGGGGTGCGGCTCACCAAGCCGTCCGACGATCCCGCCGCGGCGGCCTCGGCCCTCCGGGTGCGCTCCGAGGCGCGCGCCAACGAGGTCTACTCCCGCAACGCGAACGACGCCCTCGGCTGGCTCGGCACCGTCGACACCGTGCTCGGCTCGTCGACCGACATCCTGCGTCGCGCCCGCGATCTCACCCTCCAGGGCGCGAACGACGGCGCGCAGTCGACGGCGTCCCGTGAGGCCCTCGCCGTCGAGATCGATTCTCTGCGGGATGCACTGCTCCAGCAGGCGAACACCCAGTACCTCGGACGCAGCGTCTTCTCGGCCAACTCGCTCGCCGGCGAAGCCTTCGACGCGACCTACACGCACTCCGGCGTCGCCGGCACGTCCCTGGAGCGGCGCATCGGCAGCGATTCCCGCGTCACGGTCGACGGCGACGGGGTCGCGGCGTTCGGCGAGGGTGCGACGAGCGTGTTCGCCCTGCTCGACCGGATCTCCGCCGACCTCCGTTCCGCGACCCCGGTGCAGGATCGCGTCGGCGACATCGACGGGTTCCTGTCGTCGATCTCGACGGAACGCTCGATCGCGGGCAGCCGCTACGCTCAGGTCGAACGAGGGAAGGATCTCCTGCTCATGTCGTCGAACGAGCTCGAATCGCGCCGCTCGGCGCTCGAGGACGCCGACCTGGGGCAGGTCGTCATCGATCTGAAGATGCAGGAGGTGGCCTATCAGGCCGCCCTCTCCGTCACCGCCCGCGCCATCCCTTCGACGCTCCTGGAGTTCCTCTCGTGACCGCGACGCTGACCTTCGTCACCCCGCCTCCCGGCCTCTCGCCGCACGTCGAGTTCGCGCTCGACGACATCGAGGGTGCCCCGGGACTCCACACGCTCCGGGCGGCCGACGACGCGAACGTGCGCCTGTTCGTCGTCGAGGCCTCGATGTACGTGCCCGACTACGCCCCGGCCTTCACCGAGGAGCACCTGCTGGATGTCGGCGCCGGCGCGCGCGACGACGCCGAGGTGCTCGTCGTGACGACCCTCGACTCCGACGGTCCCGTGGTGAACCTGCTCGCCCCGGTGCTGGTCAACACCTCGACCGGAGCCGCGACCCAGGTGATCCTCGACGGGACGGACTTCCCCCTTCGCGCGCGGCTGGCCCGCACCGCGTAAGGCGTCGCCGCGCGATCAGCCGAGCGGGCGTGACCGCGCCCGGTAGTCGCTCGGGGTGACTCCCGTGACCGCGCGGAATGTCCGGCTGAACACGCTGGCGTCGGAACTCCCGCAGCGCACGGCGATCTCGGCCAGCGGCAACGAGGTCGCGGCGAGCAGCCGCTGCGCGCGGCGGATCCGCACGTCGCGGATGTAGGCGGCCGGGGTGGTATTCCGTTCGGTGAAGACGTTGTGCACGGTCCGCACCGAGACGCGTTCGGCGCCTGCGAGCGCGGTCACGTCGAGCCGCGGATCATCGAGGCGCTCGTGCACGATTCGATCGAACGACGCGAACAGAGCGGCGTGGCTGCGCGCCCGGTCCGGGGCGGCCCGGTGATGTCGGAGCACCGAGCCGAGCAGTTCGGTGGCGACCCGGAGCGCCTGATCGGTCTCGGCGATCACCGGCCGCTCGGTGACGAGCGACCGCACGACCCGCGTGAACGTGCGCAGCGCGGCATCGTGCCGGACGCGGAGCGGACGCGCGGCGAGCGCCGCGAGCGAGTCGGCATCGAGCCCCAGCCGTTCGGTCGGCACCTGCAGGATCGCCAGCTCGGCAGGTTCGGGGAAGGTCAGTTCGTATTCGCGCCGGGTGAGGTACAGCACGCCGTCGCCGGGGGCGAGCCGCGCCTGGCGTCCGTCCTGCTGGACGCTGCCGGAGCCGCGCACCTGCACCGAGAAGAGAGCCACGTCGTCGGGCGAGCTGTTCAGATGCTCGGCCGTTCTCACCACCCGGCCCGCACCGCTGCGGATCGCCGTGACCCCGCACTCCGCGTCTCCCCGGTGATCCATCGTTCCGGCGAACGTCTCGACCGGGGACTCGATGCGCACCGGGACGAAGGTCGTCGAGGCGAGCGCCTCCCACTCGCTCACCGAGGACACCGCGCGGATCACCATCGCACCACGATCCCTCCCCCACGTGTCGTCGCCGGTTCGAGCGTGTGACGTTCGTGTTTCGCTGCGTCGTCGTGCCGGAATTGCACACCCGGCTGCCGGATTCGCCTGCCGGGGCGGCTCGAAGCCGACATAGCCTGCGTGCCATTCGCATTCCGCGACCCGACGAAAGGACCCCCATGTCATCCATCCGCGTCGCCGCCGTTCAGGCGGAGCCGGTCTGGTTCGATCTCGCCGCGACGACCGAGAAGACGATCACCCTCATCGCGCAGGCCGCGGCGGGCGGCGCTCGGCTGGTGGCGTTCCCTGAGACGTGGCTGCCCGGCTACCCGGGCTTCATCTGGGGGCAGAGCGCCCTCGAGCAGCTGCCCCTCGTCGCCCTCTACCGCAGCGCCTCGCCCACCGTCGACGGCCCCGAGATCGCCGCCATCCGGGCGGCCGCCGCAGCGCACGAGATCTCGGTCGTGCTGGGCTTCAGCGAACGCGACCACGGCTCGCTCTACATGGCGCAGGCGATCATCGGCGCGGACGGCGAGCTGCTGCTTCACCGCCGCAAGCTCAAGCCGACTCACGTGGAACGTACGCTCTTCGGCGAGAGCGACGGGTCGGGCCTCGCGGTCGTCGACTCCCCGCTCGGGCGCCTCGGGGCTCTCAACTGCTGGGAGCACATGCAACCGCTCGTGAAGTTCGCGATGTACGCGCAGCACGAGCAGATCCATGTCGCGGGCTGGCCGGCGCTCACCTCCCCGGGAACTTCGCTGCTGCCGCAGCTCTCCGGCGGAGCCTGCCTGACCCTCAGCCGCGCCTACGCCCTCGAAGGGAGCGTGTTCGTGCTCGTGCCGAACCAGCTCTTCCCGCGTGATCCCGCGATGGCGGACGCCACGCCTCCCGAGCTCTGCGCTCTCGTCTATGGGCCGGACGGGAGCATCGTCTCGGAGCCGATCGACCCCGACGTCGAGGGCATCGCCTACGCCGACCTCGACCTCTCGGCCGTGTCCGTCGCGAAGACCTTCGCCGACCCGGTGGGCCACTACAGCCGACCGGATGTCTTCCGCCTCACGGTCGACCGCACCCCGCGACCGGTGGTGCGGCTGGAGGGCCCGGCGACCGAGCCGCCGCCCGCGGAGGTGCCGGAGGAGATCGCTTCCGCCTGAGGTCAGTCGGCGGCGACCGCGCCCCGCATCCGCAGAACCCACGCCGTCGCGCGTTCCAGCTCGCCGTCGACGAGCGGGCCCGCGGCGCCGTGCACGCGGAACGACTCGGGCTCGGCCCGCACGTCGAAGCCGAGCGATCGCAGCGGTGTCAGGTCGGCCAGCCACTCACGGATGCCGAGGGTCGCAGCTGTGGATCTCCACCGTCATGTCCCGTTCGAGCACGCCCGCGATCGCCCGCGCCACCTTCTCGGTGTTGCCCCAGAGCGATTCGTCGACGACGAGTGCGCGCATGACCGGCATCCGTCAGCTCTCCGTTCCGCGGCTCGCCGGTGCCGCAGCCGCCGGCTCGTCCGCGCCCTGGTCGAGACGGAACGGCGGGTACTCGTCGCGCATGAGCGACACGTAGGCGGCGACGCGGAACGTCCAGCGGTTGAGCCCCATGATGAGGTCGAAGAGCGGCCGCTGATACCGACCGGTGAACAGCAGCACGACCGCCGCGACGAGCACGAGCAGCCCCAGCAGGGAGACCCCGGCACCGGCGGTTCCCGTGTCGCGCCACGACCCGTAGCCCCACGCGGCACCACCGGTCAGGATGCCGACGACGAGCAGGTGCGGAAGCGCCAGGAGCCAGGACTTCACGAGCACCAGCCCGCGCGACAGCCGCTCCGGGTAGGCGACGTCGAAGTCGGCGGGGTAGTCCGTGCGCTGGAGGCTGAACGGCGGGTACACGTCGGTCCCGAGGGCCGAGTAGGCGTAGAAGCCGACCCGCCAGGCCCACCGCAGGAATCCGACCGTGAAGGCGAAGAGCGGGCGCGGATACCGGCCGGTGATGAGGATCGCGAACCAGGCGACGATCGTCGTGAGGACGAAGGGGATCCAGAGCAGCCCGAGCACGAGCACGTGTGGAATGATCAGGATCCACTTGACCAGCCACAGCCCGCGGGAGGGCGTCGTCCGCAGCTCCCCGCGGAGGGTCGCCGGATACGGTCCGACGGGGCGAACGGTGGTGAGCGGCTGGCGGCGTCCCCAGCCGACGACGCCGACGACCATCAGCACCAGACCGGCGACCAGCACGACGGCGGCCGTGACGATCAGGGCGGTGGCGAGCGGAGCCGCCCAGGGCGCGGCCAGGCCGACCTGGATCCGGGTGTCGAGACCCGGGGACGCGTCTTCGTTCATGATGACGACGGTCCAGTCACCCGGCTCGAGGGTCCAGCTGAGTTCGCGGACCCCGGAACCGCTGTCGGACGCGACCCAGAAGTCCTGCGCGGCGGGCGAGTCCGGCCGTGCCTGGCCCGGAATGTCGCGGGTGCGGATCTCGAGCGGACGGGCGCGCAGTCCGGTCACTTCGGCGACGTGGACGTCCGCGAGGTAGGCCGCGACGTCGGCCGCCGGTCCGATGCCGATGAACACCGGCTCCCCGTCGGTCTCTCCGGCCGCCAGCGTGACCGACGTCTGCGGGAACGACGCGGGGTCCAGCGAGGTCTCGATGAGGGCCGAGGGACTGGTCAGGGCGTATCCGGGAGCCGAGGCGTGGACCGGATGCGTCAGCACCACGCCGTCCGCGCGGGAGGTGGCGACGGAACTCGCGGCACCGACCGCACCCAGCACGGGTCCGCCGAACAGCGCGAGGAGGCTGCCGACGATGACGACGGCGAACCACCCGCCGCGGGGGCTCGTGGACGGGGATGTGATTTCCGGTGCTGACATCTGACGGCCTCCAGAGGGTGCGGATGCATGGGAACAGGCTGACCGCCGCCCGCTCGCCCCCGTAGGGCCATAGGTCCCGCGAGACCCGGGCACGGCCCCGCCTACTCTGGGATGCGTGACGGAAGCCGGCTGGATCGAGCACCGCCGCGGCGATCGCGAGCTGCTCGGCTGGATGGCCCCGGAGGGTGGCGGCTTCGTCGTGATCGATCTGCTCGGCCGTCCGCGCACGTCGCCGCTTCCGTGGCTCGACGCGGAGGAGTTCCTCGACGACCTCGGCATCGGGTACCTCGCCGAGCGGTACCGCTACGCCGATCGCCCGGTGCGCATCGGCGAGGTCAGCACGAGCGGCGTCACCGTGATCGCCGACGAGTACGGCGCCGCCTCCGCCGTCGGCGCCGAACCCGAACGCTTCCACCTGCCGTTCCCGGTGCCCGCCGATCTGCTGGTCGCCGAATGACGCGACTGCGCATCCTCTTCGTCACGGATCTCGCCTACGAGGCGCGCGGTCGGCGCTACGGCGATGAGGATGTCGACCTCACCCGCCGGCTGCGGGAGCACGTCGACCTCGCCCTCTGCCACCCGCGCGATGCGGCGGCGCTGATGGACGCCTTCGACGTCGTCGTGGTGCGCAACAGCGGTCCGGTGCTCGGCTACCAGGCCGCGCACGACGCGTTCCGCGACCGGGCCCTGGCGACCGGGATGCCGGTCTTCACCGAGCTCACCGGCCGCGGCGACCAAGCCGGCAAGCAGTACCTGCTCGAGCTCGGGGCCGCGGGCTACCCGGTCATTCCCACCGTGTCGTCGCCGACGGATCTCGATCGGCTGCCGGTCGTCGACGAGTACGCCGTGAAACCGCGGCTCGGCGCCGACTCCCACGGCCTGCGGTTCCTCTCCGCCGCCGAGGTGAGGGCGCTCGCCGACGACGACCTGCTGATCCAGCCGCGCATCCCGTTCGCGTACGAGGTGTCGTTCTACTTCGTCGACGACCGCTTCCAGTACGCGCTCTACGCCCCCGACCCGACGCAGCGCTGGGAGCTCGCGCCCTACTCCGCCACCCCCGACGACCTGGCGTTCGCCGACCGCTTCATCGCCTGGAACCCGATCCGGCACGGCATCCAGCGGGTGGATGCCTGCCGCGCCCCGTCCGGCGAGCTGATGCTCGTCGAGCTGGAGGATCTCAACCCCTACCTCTCGCTCCACCTGGTGACCGAGGCGCAGCGCGTCGCGTTCGTCGCGGCGATGGTCGCGTCGATCACCGGGCTCGCCCGAGGATGACGACCCGGCCCGGGCCGCACCCACGGACGGGGCGCAGCGACTGCCGCACCCCGTCCGCTGTGACGCCTGGTCAGATCATCTGGTGACCGTGACCGTGATCGGGTTGCTCGACGTCGCGCCGGCCGTGTTGGCGAACTCCACGACGTAGACGTACGAGCCGATCGGCTTTCCCGTCACCGGCAGCTTCGCCACCTGAGCGGCAGGGGTCGCCGCCCCCAGCTCGCCCTGCGCGATCACGACGCCGTTCTCGGCGATCGTGTACGAGGTCGCGTTCATCCCCCACCACATGTTCGCGGTGACGGTGTATGCCCCATCGCCGTCCCAGTTGTCGGCGCTGAGCACGGGTTGTCCGGGGTTCGCCTGGGTGACCTTGACGGTCGTCGAGCCGGTCGCCGTCGAGCCCTTCCCATTCACCAGCTCGCCCGTGTAGACGTAGGTGCCGTTGGCGCGCCCGCTCACCGGGACCGAGACGCTCTGCGCCCCCGTCCCGGCGTACGACAGCGGGATGGTGGCGACGAGAGTGCCGTTCTCGAACAGCCGCAACGCCGACCCGGTCTGGCCCCACCACAGGTTCATCACGACGTTGTACGACCCGTCCTGAAGCCCGGTGTCCCAGCCGTTGTCGTGCGAGAGCACGGCGCGACCGGGGGCTGCAGTCGCTCGGTCGGACACCGCGACGGCGGCGGACGTCGCCGTCACCGGCTCCTGGCCGTCGACGGTCGCCGTGACCCGCACCGAGAGCCGCCGCCCGAAGTCGGCATCCGTCACCTGGTAGGTCGTCGACGTGCTCGACGCACCGGCCGGATCACCGTCACGCAGCCACTGGTACGCGAACTCGGCGTCGGCGACCGACCACTCCCCCGCGTCCGCCGTCAGCGTGGCACCGGTGACCGCGGTTCCCGAGATCGCGGGGGCGACCCGGTTGACAAGAGGCACGAAGACCGCGACCTCGAGGGTGTTGCTCATGGCGATGCCCTGAGCCCGCTGACCGAAGGACGACGCGTTCGCGGAGATGCTGACCGTGCCGGCCCGGGCCGTCCCGCTGAACCTCAGCAGCGTCTTGCCGCCTGCGGTGGTGATCCCCTCCCATTCCAGACCGGTGGTGCCTTCGTCCACGTTCCATCCCAGCCCGAGCACCATGTTCGAGTTCAGCACCTCGGTCGTGCCGAGGATGGGCCCTTCGGTGCGAGTCTGGAAGTTGAACCGCGGGTCGGCGACCGAGATCTCGAGCGTGGGATTCACCGCTCCCTCGTTCAGTGTTCCTGCGAACGAGATGGCGCGTGACTCCCCCGACCCCAGCTGCAACCTGCCCTGGTAGGCGGACTCCCCGAGGTTGCGACCCGTGTAGAAGTAGCTGTTCCAGGCGTCGAAGGCATCGCCATCGACGATGCCGATGTCGAACGCGGCGCTGCCGGCGAGCCCCGAGATGGGCACCGTGAGGTCGAGCGTGCCATCGGCACCGATGACGCCCGAGTGGGTGTGACCGGCGAGTGACATCTCGACCCAGGCCCCGGCCGCGCCGCCGATGCGGAAGTAGGCGTTCGCCGCATCGTAGGTGACCTGATAGGTGCCGAGTCGGCCGATCGGGTAGGTGTTCTGACCCGCCCAGGAGCCGGATCCGTCGGGAGTGCCGGCGAAGGCCACGGCCGTCTTCACCTCGTTCTTCGCCCCGTCGCCCTCGACCCCGGTGATCGCCCAGAAGGCGGGCTTGGGGTTGTAGGTGCCGAGCTCGAACAGCAGCGGGAGGTCGGCGCGCTTCCACGAGTCAGAGTCGCCGATCCCCCACATGATCACTCGCCCCAGATCGATCCCCTCCGCCTTCATCGCGGTGAGCGACGCGAAGTAGTCGTGGTACCAGGTCGCCTGCTGCACGTCGCCGCCGGTGCTCTGCGCCGTGTTGAGCGCGTCGAGCTCGGTGATCTCGAGGTAGCCGAAGAGTTCCGCAAACGTGCGGTAGGTCTCCTCGTCTCCGGTGACGCTGTTGTTGATGTGGTGGTGGGCCTGCTCGCCGATCCCGTCGATGTTGCCAGCGTCCTTGATCGGGAGCAGAAACTCCAGGGCCGATTGACGCTTCTCGTGCCCGTTGATCCCGTAGTCGTTGTAGAGCAGCTTCACCCCGGGCGCGGCGTACCTGCGCGCATACTCGAAGGCCTTCGCGACGAAGTCGGGGCCGACGACGGTGTACCAGTCCGAGGTGCCCTGGCCCGACTGCCCGCGCATCCCCCGGTTGTTCTCGCCCGCGGCCTCGTTGACGACGTCCCAGGCGTAGATCACTCCCGGGTACTCGCTGTCGTAGTGGGTGACGATCGACTTGATGTACCACTCCATGCGGTCAAGCATCACCGCGCGGCTGACCCGCGGTGCGGTGGCCGAGTAGCCCTCGCGGAAGAACCACCCGGGTGTCTGGCTATGCCAGACCAGAGTGTGGCCGTGCAATGCGACGCCGTTCTCCTGGGCGTAGTCGGCGTACTGGTCGGCGATCGTGAAGTTCAGCACGGGCCTGCCGTCCGCGCCGATCGTCGGTGTGCGACCCAGGAACGCGTCGGGCTTCATGTCGTTGCCCGCAGTGATCGTCGTGAAGTGCTTCCGCAGGAGGTCGTTCAAACGCGAGCCCGGAGTGAAGTACGAGCGGCTCACGCCCCCGGCACCCATATTGAGTTCGGGAAACACGTCCTTCAGCGCCGGGATCTCCCCGTCGTAGGGCTCCTGATAGACGAAGCGGATGTCGTACGACTCGCCCGCGTCTGCCGTGAAGTCGATCTCGTCGGTATACCTGCCGTCGACGTAGATCCGCACGAGGTCGAAGCCGACGACTTCTTCGGCGGAGAACGCGACGCGCGCGCCCGCCGGGGCGGTGGTCGAGCCGATGCGATAGCCGTCGGTGAACGTCGGCTCGACATCGGTGTCGACCTCGCGCCCGATGACGTCCAGCCAGTCTGCTTCGACCGAGATCTCCGCGTTCCCCTGTGCCGCCGAAGCCGGCGCAGGGAGCGCGAAGATCAGGGCGAACGTCGCGATGAACGCGAAGGTGGATGTGGTTCTCTTCATCGTGATGCCTCCTACTTCTTTTCGTGTGTTGGGGTGGTGGATTCGTGGCGCGCCGGTTTCCGGGCGCGCCGGGGAGCACGGCGGGCGCACGCCGAAGGGTCGGGTCGCCGCGTCGGCGCGATCGGGCGAGCGCGTTCGGCTGGCCCTGCGTTGGTGGCCCGTCAGACGACGGGTGGGAGTTCGGGATCGTGAGATCGTCCGCCGACGCCTTTCGGGCGGCAGCAGCGGGGTCAGCTCACGACGATGTCGGGGGTGCTTCCCGGGCGGTACGCATCTTTGCGCCTCGTTCTCGTGTCGTGCGGAGCGGCTGCCGGACGGCACCCAAAGCGATCGCAGCGTGGGCAGATTTCGTAGCGTGAAACCGCTTTCTCGAAAATTATCACCCACCTCAGGAGGTGTCAACGATTCACCGATCTGACCCGGGCGGGGTCAGCTCGGTTCGACGCGGAACCGACGCAGGGCGAGCGCCGGGTTCAGCCGCCGCACTTCGGCGACCCGCGCGGGTGAGATCCACGCGACGCCGACCTCGGTCGACTCCCCCACCGTCACCAGCTCGACCCCCATCGGGTCGACGACCATGCTGTTGCCCGCCCCGATCGGCGGCGCGTGGTCGGCCGCGGCGACATACACGGTGTTCTCGATCGCGCGGGCGGTGACGAGAGTGCGCCAGTGGCTCTCCTTGAGCGGACCGCGCACCCACTCGCTCGGCAGCAGCACGAGGTCGGCGCCCGCGTCGACGAGCCGCCGCGTCACCTCGGGGAACCGCACGTCGTAGCAGGTCTGGAGCCCGACCGTGAAGCCGTCGAAGGCGAAGGTCGAGGGCTCGGCGTCGACCGAACCGGCGACGATGCGGTCGCTCTCGCGCATCCCGAACGCGTCGTAGAGGTGCATCTTGCGGTAGATCGCCACCACGGCCCCGGCGGGGTCGAGCGCGACGAGGGTGTTCGACACCCGCGCGTCGTCGCCCGGGACCTGCTCGATCATCCCGGCGACGAGATGGATGCCGAGTTCGGTCGCGATCCCGGCGAGCGCCGTCACGAACGCCCCGTCGACCGGCTGCGCATGCTCGGGCCAGTCCGGCCCGAGGTCGGGCGTGAAGTAGGCGGAGTACTCGGGGAAGACCACGAGCCGGGCGCCGCGAGCCGCGGCATCCTGCGCGAGGCGCCGGATCACGACCAGGTTCGCCGCCTCGTCGTCCCCCGGTGCGAACTGCGCGACCGCGATCGCCGTCGGGGCGGTCGGGCTCGTCATGCCACCCAGGCTACGCGCGATGCACGAAGAGCCCGGTCGAGGACCGGGCTCGTCGTTCCTCCGGCAGCAGGTGCCGGGCGTCTGTCGCGACTAGAGGCGCGTGTTCGGGTCGTCGACCTCGGTCACGCGCTGCTGGACGCGCTCGCCCGAGACGGAGTCCGTCCCGGTGCGCGAGGTGGTGACCGCCTGACGCCGACGCGTGAGCATCACCAGGCCGATGATCAGGACCACGAGTCCCGCGCCCATCAGGATGTACCCGACGACGTCGAGGTTGACGTAGGTGCCCGTGTCGACGTTCACCGCGAAGACCAGGATCGCGCCGATCACGAAGAGGACGATGCCCGTTCCGATACTCATGTGTCACCTTCCGTTGGGGCCCGAGGGCCTCGAATGGCCCGGAGGCCATCCCCCACGTTAGGAAGCGGCGCGTCTCGGAGCTTCGACTTGACATCCCGGGGATGCACCGGACCGAGGGATGCTCAGGTCAGGCGGTCATCCCGCCTTCGACGGGCAGCACCATCCCCGTCGTGTGGCTCGCCCGGTCGCTCAGCAGCCAGGCAGCGGCGTTCGCGACCTCGGTGCCGGTGCCGATCTTGTGCAGCGGCATCACGGCGAGCCGCTTGTCCATCGCCGCCGGATCCTTCGCGAGCATCGCCTCGATCATCGCCGAGCGGGTCGGGCCGGGGGCGACCGAGTTGACGCGGATGCCGAGCGGCCCGTTGTCGTGCGCGGCGCTGCGGGTGAGGCCGATGACGGCGTGCTTCGTGGCCTGGTACGCCCCGAGGCCGGTGTTGCCCTTGTATCCGCCGACGCTCGAGGTGTTGACGATCGAGCCGAAGCCCTGCGCGCGCATGACGCGCAGCTGTTCGCGCAGGCACAGCCAGACGCCCTTGACGTTGACCTCCATGACGCGATCGAAGTCCTCCTCCGACACCTCGTGCAGCAGGCCGACCTGGCCGATGCCGGCGTTGTTGAACGCCCCGTCGAGCCGGCCGTAGGCCTCCACGGTCGCGTCGACCATGCGGGCGACGTCGGCACCCGACGTCACGTCGCCGACGACGACCGTCACCTCGTGCCCGGCATTCCGTAGCTCGGCGGCGATCGCTTCGAGCGCGTCGCCGGAGCGGGCGGAGAGCACGAGCCGGGCCCCCTCCTCGGCGAACACGCGGGCGGCTTCGACGCCGATGCCGGTGCTCGCCCCGACGAGGAGGACGGCCTTGCCGTCGAGCAGTCCGGTGGTCATGGGGTTCTCCTTGGGGGTGGGTCGCGGTCAGTCGCGGAAGACGAGGGGTTCGCCTCGGTATTCGCGCAGGTGCTCGGTCTCGGACGCGGTGAGCGCGCGCGGGGCGTGGGCCGCCAGGTCCATGATGACGACCGAGACCCGCGCGATGAAGTAGGTGAGACCCGCGCCGTCGCCGACCCGGCAGTCCATCGTGAGGCTGCGCGAGCCGATCTTCGACAGCCACACCTCGGCGAGCACCGACTGGCCGGCGTACGGCATCTCGGCGGTGTACTCGAAGCGCTGGCTCACGGTCATCGTGAAGGTGTCGGTGCCGAGCACGGCGAGCACGGGCGGCGCGCCGGGCGGGAAGTGCTCCGGCTTCTCGGGCAGGCCGAGCAGGCGGATGCGGGCCTCCTCCGCGAGCCGGACCGCGGTGACGTTGTTGACGTGCCGGTACTGGTCGGTGTCGGCCCAACGCAGGTCGAGCGTCGTGCGCAGGGGCGGCGTCGGCGCGGGCTCAGGCATAGCGCACCGTGCGGCCCGCCGTCAGCGCCGCCTTGGCGGCGGCCCCGAGCAGCGACGCGTCGTTGCTCATCATCGTGAACGTGTAGCCGGCGTCGACCGCGGCCTGCACCGACGCGGCCGTCGCCCCGCCCGCGTTGCCGATCGGGATGCCGACCGCTCTCGTGGCGCGAATGGCGTCGGCGATGACAGCCACGACATCCGGATGGTCTTCGCTCGTGCCTTCGCTCGTCGACAGGTCGGCGGCGCCGATGAGCAGCGCATCCACCCCCGGAACCGCCGCGATCGCGCCGGCGTTGCGGGCGGCGAGCGCACTCTCGATCTGCGGGATCAGCACGACCTCGTCGTTGCCGTAGCGCAGGTACTCCTC
>NZ_JBIIAW010000014.1:0-44791 GCF_044239695.1 Pseudolysinimonas sp.
ACGGGAGCGGCAACGGACCTATCGCCGCGTTCCTCGGCATCCTGGGCGACCTCGGACACGACATCAAGCTCTACGACTACGTCGAGCACACCCTGTCGGCGGGAGGCGACGCCCAGGCGGCCGCCTACGTCGAGCTGCAGGTCGACGGCAAGCGCCTCTGGGGCGTCGGGATCGACGGCGACATCTCGACGGCATCCCTCAAGGCGGTGGTGTCGGCGGTGAACCGCTCGGTGCGCGCCGACGCCAGCGACCGCGAACTCGCCGCCGTCTAACCCAGCACGAACAGCACGCGGCGCGCGCCGGCGACGGTGCGCGCCGCGATGTGCTGTTCGTCGGCGACGAAGGTGACGAGCAGGCCGTCGGGCGACATCCAGTCGTCCATCCCGGCGACGACGGCGCGTAACGGATCGAGGCCGTCCGCGCCCCCGGCGACGGCGCGGTCGGGTTCGTGCGCGCGGTAGTCGCCGGCGATGCCCGACAGCCGGGCCGTCGGCACGTGCGGGAGGTAGGCGACGGCGAGGTCGACCCGGCCGCGCAGGGTGCGGGGGAGTGCCTGCCACCAGTCGCCGAGGTGGGCCTCGAAGCCGTGCCGTCGCCCGTTGCGGGCGGCGAAACGCAGGGCGACCGGGTCGATGTCGACGGCGTGCACCCGGGCCTGCGGCAGGCGGCGGTGCAGCGCCGCGGCGATCGCCCCGGATCCGCAGCCCAGGTCGACGACCACGCGGGCGTCGGGAGCGGCGGCCACGGCGTCGTCGACGAGGGGTTCGGCCCGCAGTCGCGGCACGAACACGCCGTCTCCGACTTCGACCTCGACCCCGGCGAACCGGGCGACGCCGAGCGCCTGTTCGAGCGGGGTGCCTGCCGCGCGGGCGGCGACCACGGCATCCGTCGCGTCGTCGTCGTGACCGAGCACGCGGCGGATCTCGGCCGCCTCGGCTTCGGCGAAGACGCAGCCGACGGCACGCAGCCGGGCGACGAGCCGGTCGCTCACTGCGGCTCGACCGGGCGGGGGCGCCGCCGACGCAGCGCCACCTGTTCCGGCAGGCTCCAGTGGAACAGCACCGCCAGGATGCGCACCGCGAAGGTCACGACGACGCCGGCGATCGCCGCAAGGGTGCCGTCGACGCCGAACCGGGTGAGGGCCACGAGTGCCGTCGCCCCGGCGATCGCGGCGACCGCGTACAGGGAGCCGACGTGCATGAGCGCGATCGGCACGTTGAGCAGCAGGTCGCGCAGGATCGATCCTCCGACGGCGCTGACCGCCCCGACGAACACGGCGGGCACCTCCGGCAGCCCGGCGGCGAGGGCGGCGGTCGTGCCGATCGCTCCGAAGAGGCCGATGGTGAGGGCATCCAGGGCGGTGATGACGGCGGAGAGCCGCGCGAACAGGCGCTCCAGCAGCATCCCGAGCAGCGCCGCCACGGTCGCGACCGGCAGGTAGGCGTTGCTCTCCAGCGCGCGCGGTACGTCGGCGAGCAGCAGATCGCGGATGATGCCGCCGCCGAAGCCCGTCGCGATGCCGATGATCGCCACGCCGAGCAGGTCGAGGCGCCGATCGCGGAACTGCGCCGCGAACAGCGCCCCCTGCAGCGACCCGATGCCGACGGCGAGCAGGTCGGCCCAGAGCGGGATCGTGAAGGGGGTCACGGCATCCATCATCGTGCCCGGAGCGGAGGATCCCCCCTTCTCAGCCCGGAAAGGGGAGACTTGTCCCCATGGGTCAGACGTATCGCGACGAAGCCGTCGTGCTGCGTACCCACAAGCTGGGCGAGGCCGATCGCATCGTCACGATGCTCAGCCGACAGAACGGCAAGATCCGCGCCGTCGCGAAAGGGGTGCGGCGCACGGCATCCCGGTTCGGCTCGCGGCTGGAACCGTTCATGGTCGCCGACTTGCAGCTCTACCGCGGCCGCAGCCTCGACATCGTGCAGCAGGCGGAGTCGCTCGGCTCCTACGGCGCCGACATCGTCGACGACTACCCCCGGTTCACCGCGGCCACCGCGATGGTGGAGGCGGCCGACCGGCTGACCGACCACGACGCCGGACTGCAGCACTACCTCTTGCTGGTCGGCGCCCTGCGCTCGCTCGCGAAGGCCGAGCACTCGGCCGGGCTCACCCTCGACTCCTACCTGCTGCGCGCGCTGTCGATCGCGGGATGGGCGCCGTCGTTCGTCGACTGCGCCGTCACCGGGGAAGCGGGTCCGGGGCACACCGCCTTCGTCGTGCAGCTCGGCGGGGTCGTCAGCGACGCGGTCGCCCCACCCGGCGCCCCGCGTCTCGACCCGGCGACCCTCGAGGTGCTCGGCGCGCTGCTCGCCGGCGACTGGCCGGTCGCGGAGGGCGCCGACGAACGCACCCGCGCGCAGGCCTCCGGCGTCGTTGCCGCGTACACGCAGTTCCACCTCGAGCGCGGACTGCGTTCGCTCACCCATGTCGATCGGACCCCCGCATGACGCCGAGCGCACCGATGTGCGTCGAGCGCAATTGCGTGATCACGCGCGCTCGACGCACATCGACGCAGTGGAGGATCGCGTGACCGACTCGACGGGATACGGCGGCTCAGGCACGGGCCTGCCGATCGACTGGACCGGGCTGCAGCCGCCGACGATGCCGCACGCCGCCGTGCCGAAGCACGTCGCGATCGTCATGGACGGCAACGGTCGCTGGGCGAACCGCAAGGGCCTCTCGCGGGTCGAAGGTCACAAGGCGGGCGAAGCGAGCCTGCTCGACGTCGTCGCGGGTGCGATCCAGATCGGGGTGACCCACCTGTCGGCCTACGCGTTCTCGACCGAGAACTGGGCGCGCAGCCCCGACGAGGTGCGCTTCCTGATGGGCTTCAACCGCGACGTCATCCGCCGCCGCCGCGACCAGTTGCACGAGTGGGGGGTACGCGTGAAGTGGGCCGGTCGCCGTCCCCGGCTGTGGCGCTCCGTGATCGAGGAGCTCGAGGTCGCCGAGCGGATGACGGCGGGCAACACCGGCCTGACCCTCACGATGTGCGTCAACTACGGCGGTCGCGTGGAGATCGTGGATGCCGTGCGCCAGATCGCCGCGGACGTCGCCGCCGGTCGCATCAAGCCCGACCGCATCAGCGAGAAGACCCTGCAGAAGCACCTCTACGTGCCCGACCTGCCGGATGTCGACCTGTTCGTGCGGTCGTCGGGGGAGCAGCGCACCAGCAACTTCCTGCTCTGGCAGTCCGCCTACGCCGAGATGGTCTTCCTCGACACCCTGTGGCCCGACTTCTCACGCACCGACCTCTGGCACGCGATCGAGATCTACGCCGGGCGCGCGAGGCGGTTCGGTGGAGCGGTGGATGCGCCGCAGAGCTGAAGCGCACGACCGCGTCAGGCGTCGACGTTGCGCAACGCGACGCATCGCGGGAGAATGAAGTGTCCATTGCGGAAGCTTTGGAAAGTGAACCCGGCAGCTCTCCGGACGGTGAGTCGGCCGGGTTTCGCGTTTCTACAGCCGAAGCTCCGTGATCGACAACGAGGAGATCTTCGATCGCCAGGCGCTCGATCCTCCGTGCGCCCACGCGACGATGTCGGCGAGCCACAGAAGCGGCTCGTCCGAGGGCCGGTGGTGCACGACGTTGACCCGATCCAGGTTCTTTGTTCGGGCCAAGACGTCGCCGATGATCTGCCGGTCCTGCTTGTCCTGGTCGCACGATTCGATCACCATGCGCCGTAGTCCCTGCGAGACCAAATGATCCGTCAACGCGGCAAGGCACCCGTCGCGACTGACTCGGTCGCTCTCACGTGAGGTCCTGATGACGATGACGGCGCTGATCATCGAGAGGTCCGCGACGTGGGCGATTAAGCGTCCTTTCGTCTCGGCGCTCTCCTTGGCCATGTGAAGACGGGTCTGCCGACCGCGGAGCTGGCTCTTGATCGATTGTCTCGTCCGCGTGACCTCCTGCTCCGGAACGATGACGCCGCAGAGGATGTAGTCGCGTCCGCGTATCGACTCGTCGACGTAGGCCTGCATCACGATGTCTTTCGATCTACGAGGACTCCCGGCTCCCTGAGATTCACGCAGAGGATCTCTTTCTCCAGCGTGGGGATACGACGCCGGGACTCTGTCACGTCGATGTCGTAGAACTTGAGGAAAGAAATGAGCGAGATGGTCCACAGCACGTCGCGCACCCCCGACAGCTTGTAGGCGTTCGTTGAATCGGGACGGGATGGGCGCAGACCGATGACCTCGCGCTCGCGGTCGAAGAGCAGCTCGACGAAATCCGTGTCGCCGAGAAGTCGGCGCGCTTCCGAGTTGAGGTGCATGGAGCCCTTGCGGAGAAGCGTCACCTCCGGCCACGTGGGCGCCTTAGTCGCTCCTTTTTCATAGGTCTCGAACACGTACCTAATCCTAGACCTAGGATGAAACTTGGCACGAGACCTAGATTTTCGGCGCGCCAGCGCTGCTCGCAGGCGAGGATGTCGGCGCGGCACCGTTCAGAGTCGGCACGCCGGTATCCTGAGCAGGATGTCTACACCCACCTCCCTCGACTCGATCATCTCGCTCGCGAAGCGCCGCGGCTTCGTCTTCCAGTCCGGCGAGATCTACGGGGGTTCCCGCTCGGCCTGGGACTACGGCCCGCTCGGCACCGCGCTGAAGGAGAACATCAAGCGCGAGTGGTGGAAGTTCATGGTGCAGACGCGCGACGACATCGTCGGCATCGACTCCTCGGTGATCCTGCCGAAGCGCGTGTGGGAGGCCTCCGGCCACGTCGCGGTGTTCTCCGACCCGCTCGTCGAGTGCCTGAGCTGCCACAAGCGCTACCGCCAGGATCACCTGCTGGAGGCGTTCGAAGAGAAGAAGGGCCGCACCCCCGAGAACGGCATGGCCGACATCGTCTGCGAGAACTGCGGCACCCGCGGCCAGTGGACCGAGCCGCGCGAGTTCAGCGGACTGCTGAAGACCTACCTCGGCCCGGTCGACGACGAGGCGGGCCTGCACTACCTCCGCCCGGAGACCGCTCAGGGCATCTTCGTGAACTTCGCGAACGTGCTCTCGAGCGCCCGCATGAAGCCCCCGTTCGGCATCGCGCAGGTCGGCAAGAGTTTCCGCAACGAGATCACCCCCGGCAACTTCATCTTCCGCACGCGCGAGTTCGAGCAGATGGAGATGGAGTTCTTCGTCAAGCCCGGCACCGACGACGAGTGGTTCAGCTACTGGATCGAGCAGTGCGAGCAGTGGTTCCTCGGCCTCGGGCTGAACCCGGAGAACCTGCGCCGCTACGAGCACCCGACCGAGAAGCTCTCGCACTACTCGAAGGGCACCACCGACCTGGAGTACCGTTTCGGGTTCAGCGGGAGCGAGTGGGGCGAGCTGATGGGTGTCGCCAACCGCACCGACTTCGACCTGTCGACCCACTCGCGGGAGTCGGGTGTCGACCTGTCGTACTTCGACCAGACGACGAACGAGCGCTGGACGCCGTACGTCATCGAGCCGGCCTTCGGCCTGACCCGGGCCCTCATGGCGTTCCTCGTCGACGCCTACGCCGAAGACGAGGCCCCGAACACCAAGGGGGGCGTCGACAAGCGCACCGTGCTGCGACTCGACCGCCGCCTCGCCCCGGTGAAGGCCGCTGTGCTCCCGCTGTCGCGCAACGAGCAGCTCTCGCCGATCGCGAAGGAGGTCGCCGCCGACCTCCGCCAGGACTGGATGATCGAGTTCGATGACGCCGGCGCAATCGGTCGCCGCTATCGCCGTCAGGATGAGATCGGCACCCCGTTCTGCGTGACGATCGACTTCGACACCCTCGACGACCAGGCGGTCACGGTGCGCGAGCGCGACACGATGGCCCAGGAGCGGGTCTCCCTCGACCGGCTGCACGGCTACATCGCGGAGCAGCTGAAGGGCTGATGGCGCGTCCGGAGCGCGACAACGACTTCGACGCGATTCGGCTGCTTGCCGCGATGGCCGTTCTCGTCGGGCATGCGTTCCCGCTCACCGGGATGCCGCATCCGCCGTTTCTCGCCGGGCTCAAGCTGTTCGACCTCGGCGTCTACGTGTTCTTCAGCCTGAGCGGATTCCTCATCGGGAGCAGTTGGGCGCGATCCCCGCTCGCGATCCCATTCTTGCTCCGACGTGTGTTCCGCATCTTCCCGGCGCTGGTACTGCTCGTCTTCGCGACAACGTTCGTCGTCGGTCCCGTCGTCACGGCGATCGGTGCGGCCGACTACTTCGCGGACTCGGGTTCCTGGGCGTATCTGGGCAATCTCACGCTCGTGCCGGTCTACACGCTGCCGGGCGTCTTTCTTGAGAATCCGGTCGACGCGATCGTCAACGGGGCCCTCTGGACCCTCGGTCCCGAGTTCGTCTGCTACCTGGTCGTCCTCGCCGTCGGGTTGCTCGCGCTCCGCACCGTTCGTCCGGGGACGTGGCGTCTCGTCGCTTTCGCCGGGTTCGGTCTGACCGTCGTCGTCGTCCTGCTGGTCCCCCACCTTGCTCCCCGTGGAGCACGTGACGTGTTGACGGTCGCCGTGTTCTTCGCCGGCGGAGCGGTTCTCGCCGAACTCCGCGCGCGCGGACGGCTGAGTCTCCTCGGCCGGGTTCCGGTGCTGGTCGCGCTGACCGCGGCGTGGGTCGTCGGGGGCGCGGTCTTGCCCGAGCCGGCCGCGGTCGGGCTCGCCTGGGTGGTGCTGCCGAGTCTCGTCGTGGGCTGGGGCGGGCGGTCGACTCCCGTGGTGCGTCGCGCCGCGCGATTCGGCGATCTGTCGTACGGGCTCTACCTCTGGGGCTTCCCGGTGCAGCAGGCCGTCGTGCTCGTCGCCCCCGGGCTGCCGCTCGCCGTCGACATCCTGCTTGTCGCGATCATCGCCGGGGGGCTCGCGCTCGCCTCCTGGTGGCTCATCGAGCGTCGGGCGATCGGTTTCGGGCGTTGGGCAGGCCGACAGTTCCGCATCAAACGCACTGCAATCGGTGCGACCTGAACGGCGCGGTTTCATTGTGCGGAACCATTGCTGGACAACTACCTATGACGATAGGTAGTGTGTCTCGCGACGACGATGTCGGAAGGAACGCACCCCATGGCGAACTACACCACAGCTCAGCTCCTCGAGGACTTCTCGCTCGAGATGACCGGCAAGGATGTCCCTGGACTCCTCGAAGCCGCTCCGCTCATCCCGCAGGGCACGCGCATCAACGTGACCTTCCTCGGCAACGAAGACCTCCAGATGCGGCTCGTTGCGTCGAAGGCGGTGCTGGATGGCGGTTTCCTCCCCGTGCCGCACATTTCGGCCCGGCGCCTCTCCTCGCAGGCCCAGCTCGAGGAGTACCTGACGGCCCTCCAGGGCCAGGGCACCTCGGAGTACGTCTTCTCCGTCGGCGGCGACCCCTCGACCCCGGAGGGGCCGTACGAGGACTCGCACGACGTCATCAAGACCGGGCTGCTGCAGAAGTTCGGGGCGAAGGACATTTCGATCGCCGGCTACCCGGAGGGTCACCCCGACATCTCCGACGAGCAGCTGTGGACCGCGATCACCGGCAAGCACGCGACCCTCGTCGAGCAGGGCACGACCGGCACGATCCTCACCCAGTTCGGATTCGACGAGGACCCGGTCGTCGCCTGGATCGAGAAGGTGCGCGCCGCCGGCATCGACTACGAGATCCGGGTCGGCGTCCCCGGACCGGCCGGCATCAAGCGACTCCTGTCGTTCGCCGCGCGCTTCGGGGTCGCCTCGAGCGCCGGCATTGCGAAGAAGTACGGCCTCTCGCTCACCAACCTGATGGGTACCGCCGGCCCGGACAAGTTCATCAAGCGCCTCGCCAAGAAGCTCGACCCGTCGAAGCACGGTGTGGTGAAGTTGCACTTCTACACCTTCGGCGGGCTCACGGCGACGTCCGAGTGGATCCGCGACTTCAAGGAGAAGCTGTAACCATGGCGACCACCGAACTCGCTCCCGCGCCGGCCCCCCAGCTCGACGCCTACGCCGACCAGGCCGTGCTCATCGTGCACGGCAAGGACCAGCCGGGGATCGTCGCCGCTGTCTCGGCGGTGCTCGCCCGGATCGGCGCCAACATCGTGTCGCTCGACCAGTACTCCGACAACCCCGAGGGCGGCCGGTTCTTCCAGCGGACCGTCTTCCACCTGGCCGACCTCAACGTCGCCGTGCCCGCGCTCGAAGCCGAACTCGGCGAGGTCATCACGAAGGGCTTCGGCCTGGAGTGGAAGCTCTCGCAGCGCTCGGTCGCGAAGCGCGTCGTCATCATGGCGTCGAAGAGCGACCACTGCCTGCTCGACCTGCTCTGGCGGCAGCGCCGCGGCGAGATCCCGATGACGGTGCCGATGGTCATCGGCAACCACACCGAGCTGGCGGATGACGTGCGCGGGTTCGGCATCCCGTTCCTGCACGTGCCGAGCAAGCCCGGCCCCGACAAGAGCGAGGCGGAGGCGAAGATCCTCGACCTGATCCGCGGCAACGCCGACCTCGTCGTGCTCGCCCGCTACATGCAGGTCATCTCCGAGGACTTCATCGAGAAGATCGGCGTGCCGATCATCAACATCCATCACTCGTTCCTGCCCGCCTTCATCGGCGCCGGCCCGTACCGCAAGGCGAAGGAGCGCGGCGTCAAGCTGATCGGCGCGACCGCGCACTACGTGACGGCCGAGTTGGATGAGGGTCCGATCATCGAGCAGGACGTCGTGCGGGTCACGCATGCCGAGACCGCCGCCGACCTGCAGCGCCGCGGCGCCGACGTCGAGCGCGCGGTGCTCTCCCGCGCGGTGCTCGCGCACTGCGAGGACCGGGTCATCCGCGCCGACCGCGAAACGATCGTCTTCTAGCGACCTCCGGGTTCATCCGAGCCCTTCCACACCCACCCAACGCCTATATCCATAGGTATTCAACGAAGAAGGAACCATGGCTGAAGCAACCAACCTCCAGGGGAAGATCGACGCGGCCGGCAGCCCCGTCGAACTGCTCCGCAACTCGCAGATCGGGTCGTACATCTACCCGGTCGTGCCGGCCGACTTCCAGAACTGGATCAAGGAGCAGCAGGCCTGGCGCACGACCGCCGTGCTCTACGACCAGTCGCACCACATGGACAACGTGTTCCTCAAGGGCTCGGACGCCATCAACCTGATCCGCGACACGGCCATCAACTCGGTCGAGGTCTTCCCGGTCGACCGTGCCAAGCAGTACGTGCCGACCACCGCGTCGGGTCACGTCATCGGTGACGGCATCCTCTTCCGCGAGGCCGAGGACGAGTACGTGTACGTCGGCCGCGCGCCGGCCTCGAACTGGCTCGCGTACCACGCCGAGACCGGCGGCTACTCGAACCTCGACCTGGTGATCGACCGCCGCTCGAACTCGCGCCCGTACGGTGACGCGGTCTCGCGCAAGTACTACCGGTTCCAGATCCAGGGCCCGGCCGCGTGGTCGGTCATCGAGAAGCTCAACGGCGGACCGCTCGAGCAGCTCAAGTTCTTCAGCATGGCGAAGATGAACATCGGCGGCGTGAGCGTGCGCACCCTGCGTCACGGCATGGCCGGCGCCCCGGGTCTGGAGCTGTGGGGCCCGTACGCCGACCACCACAAGATCCGCGACCTCATCGTCGAGGCGGGCAAGGAGTTCGGCCTCGTGCCGGTCGGCTCGCGCGCCTACCCGTCGAACACGCTCGAGTCGGGCTGGATCCCGTCGCCGCTGCCCGCGATCTACACGGGCGCCGAGGAGCAGGGCTACCGCGACTGGCTGCCCGCCGACTCCTACGAGGCCACCGGCACGCTCGCCGGCTCGTTCGTCTCGGAGAACATCGAGGACTACTACCTCACCCCGTGGGAACTCGGCTACGGCTCGTTCGTGAAGTTCGACCACGACTTCATCGGTCGCGACGCGCTCGAGAAGATGGACAAGGACGCGCAGCGCAAGAAGGTCACGCTCGCCTGGGAGCCGGAAGACGTCACCAAGATCTTCGCGTCGCTCTTCGACGTCGACGGCCCGTCGCACAAGTTCTTCGACCTGCCGCTGGCGAACTACGGTTCGGCGAACTACGACTCGGTCGTGGATGCCGACGGCACCGTCGTCGGCTACTCGATGTTCACCGGGTACTCGTCGAACGAGAAGCGCGCGCTGTCGCTCGCGACGATCTCGCCCGACGTGCCCGAGGGCACCGAGCTGCGCGTGCTGTGGGGCGAGGCGCCCAACACCACGAAGGCCTCGGTCGAGAAGCACGAGCAGCTGCCCGTGCGCGCCGTCGTCAGCCCGGTTCCGTACTCGACGGTCGCCCGCCAGTCCTACCAGGGCGGCTGGCGCACCGGCTACAACGCCTGAGCATCCGTCGCAACCTCTAGGGTCGGATGCGGGATCACTTCACGGTCCCGCATCCGGCCCTAGGCCTTTTCCCGCTATTCGAGGTGCCCGTTGTCCCTGAGATTCGCGCTACTCGCCCTGCTGAGCGTCGACGCCATGACGGGTTACGACCTGCACAAGCGCTTCGACTCCTCGGTGGGACACGTCTGGTACGCGCCCGATTCGCAGATCTACCCCGAGCTCCGCAAGATGGAGGCCGACGGCGTCGTCACCGCCGAGGAGGTGCCCTGGGGCACCAAGGGCACGAAGCGCGAGTACCACATCACCGGCGCAGGTCGGGATGCCCTCCGCACGTGGATGAACACGACCCTCCCGTACGCCCGCTTCCGGGACGCGATGCACCTCAAGTCGGCGTACTTCGAGTGGGCGACCCCGGACGCTGCCCGCAGTCAGCTGCGCGCCCACATCGCCCACTACGAGTCCGAACTCGCGCAGTGGCAGGACCAGATCGATCAGATCGACGGCGGCTCGAGCCCGATGCTCAACCGTCGCCTCGAGGTGACGCCCGAGAAGGATCGGAAGCGCACCGCGGCGTTCAAGCGCTACGCCTACGAAGGCCTCGTGCAGCGGGCCGAGCAGGAGATCGCCTGGGCGCGCGACGGGCTGCGGCTCATCGACGACCTGGATGTCGGCCAGCCCGAGGAGACCCCGTGAGTGACCTGACGATCGTCGAACTGCCCTACCACCGGCTCTACCGCGCGCAGCCGACCTACCGCTGGTGGCGCCCCCTGGTCGCGGTGCTCATGACCGCGGTGTTCTTCATCGGGGTCAGCATCCTCGTCGCCATCCCGGTGTTCGTCGTGGTGCTCGCGACGAACGCGATCGACTTCCTCGCCCCGAGCGCGACCGACGACCTGACCACGCTCATCACCCCCGACATGGCGCGGCCGTGGACCCTCGCCTTCGGGCTCGGCTCGATCATCCTCGTGCTGCCGCTCATCCCGGTCGCGCTGCGCATCGCCGGCATCCGCCCGGCCGGGGTGCGGGTCAGCATCCTGCACTCGGTGCTCTTCCGCCTGCGCTGGCGCTGGCTCGCGGTCACCCTCATCCCTGCGGCCGTCGTCTGGATCGCGACCTTCGCAGGGCAGCTCGCGATCGGCATCGCGGCGGGGGAGGAGCTGCTGCCGTTCAGCACCGACGTGCCGACGTACCTGCTCTCGGTGCTCATCGTCGTGCTGCTCGTGCCGATCCAGGCGGCGACGGAGGAATACCTCTACCGCGGCGTGCTGATGCAGTCGGTCGGTTCGTGGGTGCGGTTCGCCCCGGTCACGATCATCGTCTCGGCGGTGCTCTTCGGGCTCAGCCACGCCTACGACTTCTGGGGCATCCTGACGGTCATCGTGATGGGCGTCGGATTCGCGGTCGTGACGATCCGCACCGGCGGACTCGAGGCGGGCATCGCGATGCACACGGTCAACAACGTGGCCGCGTTCGTGGTGACCGGCACCGGGATGTTCGGCCCCACCGGCATCACCGAGGACACGGGAGGCCCGGCCGGTCTCGTCGCACAGATCGTCACGGTCGTGCTCTGGGTGCTCGCGGTCGAGTGGTTCGCCCGCCGGCACGGCATCGAGCGGCTGAGCCGAATCGGCGTGGAAGTGCCCGCGGCGGGAATGCCACCGCTTCCCCCGAGTTGAACCCGGTATGAGTTCTGTTGGTGACGCGTCTCCGATCAAGGTCGACATCTGGTCGGACATCGCCTGTCCGTGGTGCTTCATTGGCAAGCGCAAGTTCGAAGCCGCGGTGACGTCGTCGGGCATCCCGGTGGAGGTCGAGTACCACTCGTTCGAGCTCTCCCCGAACACCCCGGTCGAGATGGAAGGCACGCACTCCGACTTCCTCGCCTCGCACCTGGGTGTCGACGCCGAGCAGGCGCAGGTGATGCTCGACCGCGTGACCGGGATCGCCGAGAGCGTGGGGCTGCACTACGACTACGACGCCCTCCAGACCACGAACACGGTCCTCGGCCATCAGGCGATCCACTACGCCAAGGCCCACGGCAAGCAGCTGGAGATGAAGGAGCGCCTCATGAAGGCGTACTTCGAAGAGGGCCGCCACGTGGGTCGCATCCCGGAGCTCGCCGACCTCGCCGCCGAGATCGGCCTCGACCGTGAGGATGTCGTCCGCTCGCTGACCGCGGGCGAG
The DNA here is from genome assembly GCF_044239695.1 of Pseudolysinimonas sp. GTDB lineage: Bacteria > Actinomycetota > Actinomycetes > Actinomycetales > Microbacteriaceae > Pseudolysinimonas_A. Next base: position 12,462 of record NZ_JBIIAW010000014.1, read on the forward strand.
TACCTCGCCGCCGTGCACGCCGACGTCGCGCAGGCGAGGGAGCTGGGCATCCGCGGTGTTCCGTTCTTCGTGCTCGACGGCACGTACGGCGTCTCCGGTGCGCAGGAGTCGGCCACGTTCGTCAACGTGCTCGAGCAGGTCGTCGCGGAGCGGGCGACCGTATGAGCGACGCGCCGAAGATCGTGCTGACCCCCCTCGGCGACGCCGGCGTCGTCTGTGAGGGCGACGTGTGCGAGGTCCCGAGCACCATCGCGGGTTGAGTGCCGCGCGACGCGCGGTGTATCGAAACCCCTACAGCGGCTCCGTGATGTCGGCGAGGGTGGCATCCATCCCGCGCACCAGGTCGTCGGCCTGCACGAACAGCGAGTACCCGTGCTCGCCCGCGCCCATCGAGACGCGTTTGCCAGCGATCCGCTCATCGGCGAACACCGGCCACGCCGTCGTCGAGCCGAGCGGGGTGATGGTGCCGCGTTCGAACCCGGTCGCCTCGAGCGCGAGTTCCGCCTCGGGCAGACGCAGCTTGTTGACGCCGACGACGGCCCGCAGTTTCGCCCAGGAGATCTGCCGGTCGCCGGGCACCAGGGCAAACAGGTAGCTGCCGTCGTGGCGGCGCACGACGAGCGACTTCACGATGTCCGCGGGATCGATGCCGAGGATGCTCGCCGCCTCCTCGAGCGACCGGGCGACGGCCCGCTCCGTGAACTCGACGGGGATGCCTCGGGCTTCCGCGTCGGCCGCAACACGTTCTCTGCCGGTCGTCATGCTCCGATTCTCTCCCGGTGTTCGCAACTCTCGGAATTTCGACCCCTCATCGACGTCTCATCGACGAAGGGCTGAATGTCCAAGAGTTGAGAACACGACGGGACGCCACCGGCACCCCGTCTGCGGGTCTGAAACAATCAAGGAGTGTCCACCTCCGTCATCGCGAAACCCCTGAGGATCGGGGGGATCGAGCTGACCGTTCCGGTGGTGCTCGCGCCGATGGCCGGGATCACGAACACGGCGTTCCGCCGGCTCTGCCGGGAGTACGGCGCCGGGCTCTACGTGAGCGAGATGATCACCTCCCGCGCCCTCGTAGAACGCACCCCGGAGTCGATGCGTCTCATCCGGCACCACGAGTCGGAGACGCCGCGCAGCATCCAGCTGTACGGGGTCGACCCGAAGACGGTGCGCGAGGCGGTGACGATGCTCGTCGCCGAGGACCGCGCCGACCACATCGACCTCAACTTCGGCTGCCCGGTGCCGAAGGTCACCCGCAAGGGCGGGGGAGCCGCGCTGCCCTGGAAGCTGGACCTGTTCCGCGACATCGTCGAGGGTGCCGTGAAGGCGGCCGGGGATCGTCCGCTGACGATCAAGATGCGCAAGGGCATCGATCCCGACCACCTGACCTACCTCGAGGCCGGGCGGATCGCGGAGGGCGCGGGTGTCGGCAGCATCGCCCTGCACGCGCGCACGGCGAGCGAGTTCTACTCCGGACACGCCGACTGGTCGGCGATCGCGAAGCTCAAGGAGACGATCACCGACGTGCCGGTGCTCGGCAACGGCGACATCTGGTCGGCCGAGGATGCCCTCCGCATGGTCGCCGAGACCGGCTGCGACGGGGTCGTCGTCGGGCGCGGCTGTCTCGGCAAGCCCTGGCTCTTCGGCGACCTCGCCGCGGCGTTCACCGGCGGGGTGCTCAAGGCCGAGCCGACGCTCGGCGAGGTCGCCCGGGCTTACCAGCGGCACGCCGAACTGCTCGTCGAGTTCTTCGAGGACGAGGCGCGGGCCTGCCGCGACATCCGCAAGCACGTGGCTTGGTACTTCAAGGGCTACGCGGTCGGCGGCGAGACGCGGGCGGCGCTCGCGATGTCGTCGAGCCTCGACGAGATCGCCCAGTTGCTCGGTCGCCTCGACCACGACCAGCCCTACCCGGGCGCCGACGCCGAGGGCCAGCGCGGCCGGGCGGGCACCCCGAAGACCCCGAGCCTGCCCGATCGTTGGCTCGACAGCCGCGAGATCGCGGAGGGCATGCGGGCCGAGGTCGCCGAGGCCGAATTGCACAACAGCGGTGGCTGATCACCGCCACTCCTCGCCGTTGCCGCTGGGCTACGCGGAGGAGGATGCCGAGCGCTGGCTTCCCGAGCAGCACGCGAGCCGCCGCAGCGACTTCGCCCGCGATCGCGCGCGCATCCTGCATTCCAGCGGCTGGCGCCGGCTGGCGCAGAAGACCCAGGTGCTGAGTCCCACGGCCGGGCTCGACTTCGCCCGCAACCGCCTCACGCATTCCCTCGAGGTCGCTCAGGTCGGTCGGGAACTCGCGCAGCGGCTCGGACTGGACCCGGATGTCGTCGACACCGCGTGTCTCGCGCACGACCTGGGGCATCCGCCGTTCGGGCACAACGGGGAGCGTGCGCTCGCCGAGTGGGCGAGCGAGATCGGCGGCTTCGAGGGCAACGCGCAGACCCTGCGCCTGGTGACCCGGCTCGAACCGAAGGTGTTCGGCGACGACGGCCGCTCGTACGGACTCAATCTCACCCGGGCGTCGCTCGACGCGAGCTGCAAGTACCCGTGGCCGGCCGCCCAAGGCATCCCGGACCCGTCGGGACGCAGCAAGTACGGCTTCTACGACGACGACACCGAGGTGTTCGAGTGGCTGCGCGCCGGGGCGCCGGAGCGGGTGCGCTGCATCGAAGCGCAGGTGATGGATCTCTCCGACGACATCGCCTACTCGGTGCACGACTTCGAGGATGCGATCGTCGGCGGGTTCCTCGACGTGAAGGCGCTCGGGGCCCGCGTCGACCACGACGCCCTGGTCGACGCGATGTTCGCCTGGATCGGCGGCGAGTTCGACCACGACACTCTGATCGCGGCCTTCGACCGGCTCGACAGCCTCGAGTACTGGATCGACACCTGGGACGCCAGCCGCCGCGACCTCGCCCGGCTGAAGAACCTCACCAGCTTCCTCATCGGCCGCTTCGCCGGGCATGCCGAGCGCGCGACCCGGGAGGCGTACCCGCAGTCCGCCCTCGCGCGATTCGGGGCGGATGTCGTGGTGCCGGAGGAGACCCGGGCCGAGATCGCGGTGCTCAAGGGCATCGTCGCGGCGAATGTGATGTCGACGAACGCCCGCCAGCCGCTCTACGCCCGGCAGCGCGGCATCCTCACCGAACTCGCCGACCGCCTGCTGGCCGATCCGAGCCAGCTGGATGTCGGTTTCGCCGCCGACTGGGCCGACGCTCCCGACGACGCCGCCCGCATGCGCGTCGTCGTCGACCAGGTGGCCTCGCTGACCGACGTGTCGGCGGGCTCCTGGCACGAGCGGCTGCTCGGGTGACGGGCGCGCTCGCCGTCATCCCGAGGGGCGGCCGCCTCGTCGCCGTGCTCGGCATCGTGCTCGTCGGGCTGTCGATGCGCAACGCCGTCGCGGTCATCGCGCCGGTCTTCGACGTCATCTCGGACGAACTCGGGCTGAGCGTCGTCGTGCTGTCGCTCGTCGGCGCCGCTCCACCGCTGTGCTTCGCCGCCGCCGGACTCTTCGTGCCGCCGCTCACCCGCCGCTTCGGGCTCGAGGCGCTCCTCGTCGTCGCGATCCTCGCGATCGCGCTCGGCGAGATCCTGCGCGCGTTCTCCGGCGAGGCGGTGCTGCTCGTCGGCTCGACCGTCATCGTCATGCTCGGGATCGGCGCGGCCAACGTGCTGCTGCCGCCGCTCGTGCGCCGCTACTTCCCCGACCGCGTCGCCGTCCTCACCTCGCTGTACCTCGTGCTGATGTGCGTCGGCGCGTCGGCGCCGGCGTTCGCGGCGGTGCAGCTCGCCGAGGGCGTCGGCTGGCGCTGGACGCTCGGGGTCTGGGCGCTCATCCCGCTGATCGCGATCATCCCGTGGCTCGCGATGGTGCGCGCCCCCGCCCCGCTCGCGGTCGCGCCGGTCGAGCCGCTCGCCGCCGAGTTCGACGAGCGACCGAGCGACCCCGTCGAGCCGGTGGCGGTGCTTCCGATCGTGCGCCGTCGGGTCGCGGTGTCGCCGACGGCGTGGGCGATCGCCGCGACCCTCGCGCTCGCCTCGGTGAGCATCTACGCCGCGATGGCGTATCTGCCGGTGATGCTCATCGCGGCCGGGGTGTCGCCTGCCGCGGCCGCCTTCGCCCTCGGGGTCGCGATCGTGGTCGGCATCCCGCAGGCATTGATCGTGCCGCTGCTCGCCGTGCGGCGGCGATTCGTGTTGCCGCTGCTCGTCGTCGCGGCGGCCTCGGGGGTGGTCGGCTGGGTCGGGATGCTCGTCGCCCCGGCGGCGGCTCCCGTGCTCTGGGCGTTCCTCATCGGGTCGGTGCCGATCGCCTTCCCCCTCGCGCTGCTGCTGGTCAACACGCGCACCCGCAACCACCGGGTCACGGTCTCGGTCAGCGCCTTCGTGCAGGCCGTCGGCTACGTGCTCGGCGGTCTCTCGTCGTTCATCGTCGGAGCGCTGCACGAACTCACCGGCGGCTGGACGGCGTCGACCGTGCTCGCCCTGGTGAGCCTGTTGCTGGTGGTGCCGGCGATCGTGATCCTTCGGCGAGAGCGCTTCGTCGACGATGAGATCGTCACCCCCACCGTCCGCTCATGACGGGGGTCGTCAAGCCCCGTCTGCTCGCGTTGCTCGGCATCGTGTTGCTGTCGTTCGGGATGCGCAGCGCGACGACGTCGTTCACTCCCGTGTTCGAGTTGGTCTCGGCCGACCTGGGTCTCTCGCCCGTCGTGCTCGGAGTGGTCGGCGCGCTGCCGCCATTCGCGTTCGCGCTCGCGGGGAGCCTCACCCCCTGGCTCTCCCGCCGGCTCGGAGCGGAGCGCGCGCTCGTCGTCGCGATCGGCGCGATCGTGCTCGGACAGGTCGCCCGGGCCCTCTCGGGCGAGGTGCTCGGCATCGTCGCCTCGACCGCGCTGACGATGGTGGGGATCGGGGTCGGCAACGTGCTGCTGCCCGCCTTCGTGAAGCGCTACTTCCCCGACCGCGTCGGCGTGCTGACCGCGGTGTACACGACGCTCTTCGCGATCGGCGGCACGGGCCCCGCCTTCGTGGCCGTGCCGCTCTCCGACGCGATCGGCTGGCGCCCCGCGCTCACCGTCTGGGCGGTCACGGTGCTGATCGCGGTCGTGCCGTGGATCGCCCTCGCCCGCGGAGCGCGCACGGTGGCGCTCGAGTTGCCCGCCGCCGCCCCGGTGGCCGACGCCGGCGATCCGGTGCGGCTGAGGCGCTCGCCGCTGGCCTGGGCGCTCGTGCTCGTGCTCTCGGCGTCGGCGATGGTCGGCTATGGCGGAGCGGCCTGGCTGCCGCTCATCCTCACCGCCCGGGCCGGGCTCGACGCCGCGACGGCCGGAGCCCACCTCGGGATCGTGCTGCTCGTCGGCATCCCGGCGTCGTTGCTCGTGCCTCTCGTCGCGTCGAGGCCACACCCCGCCGCGGCGATCGTCGCGGCCGCCGGTCTGCTCGGCTCGGCGGGCTGGGCCGGTCTGCTGTTCGCGCCGACGGCCGCGCCCGCCCTGTGGTGCGTGCTCATCGGATGCGGGGCGCTCACGTTCACCCTCGTCCTCGTGCAGGTCGTCGTGCGTGCCGGCACGACGCGGGTCGCGGTGCGGCTGAGCGCGTTCGTGCAGACGATCGCTTACGTCGTCACCGGGTGTACGGTGCTCGCGCTCGGTGTACTGCACGACGCGACGGGGGAGTGGACGGCGCCGCTCGTGGTGTTCGTCGCCATCGGGATGCTGCCGTTGGTGGCGGTGCCGATCGTCCTGCGCCCCGGGCGGGTCGACGACCCGCGCTAGCTGACGACCAGGGCGGCGGCGCCGATGAGCGGCGCCTCGCCGCCGAGCCCGGCGGGCAGTATGCGGGTGGCTCGCACGAAGCCGAAACCTTCATCCGCCGCCGCGCGCACGAGGTCGAGGTAGTCGGGCGCGGAGTGCGAGAACCCGCCCCCGACGGCGACGACGTCGAGATCGACGAGGGCGCTGGCCGACGCGATCGCGAGCCCGACGGCGCGGGCGGAGCGTTCGATGGCCGCCCGGGCGACGGGATCGCTCGAGGCGGCGAGCTCCTCGCCGGTCGCGCCGACCCAGCCCTGGGCGTTGGCCCAGCGCACCGAGTTGGGTCCCGAGGCGATCGCCTCGAGGCAGCCCCGGCGTCCGCAGAGGCACGGGTCGTCGAAGCCGGCGACCTGCACGTGGCCGATGTGCCCCGCGTTACCGCTCGCGCCCGAGATGCCGCGGCCGTCGAGCACGAGCCCGCCGCCGACCCCGGTCGAGACGACCATCCCCATCACGTTCGCCGACCCCGCCCCGGCGCCGTGGCGCGCTTCGGCGAGGGCGATCGCGAGCCCGTCGATCGCGAGGGTGACGTCGGCGCCCGGCACGAGGCCGGCGACGAGGTCGCGCAGCGGGTGATCCCGCCAGGCGGGGACGTTGAGCGGCGAGGCGAAGCCGCGCGCGGTGTCGACGGGTCCGGCCGAGCCGATGCCGACGCGGGTGACGGTCGTGTCGCCGAGCGCGCCTCGCACGACCTCGGTGACCGCGGCATCCAGTTCGGCCGCGGTGCGGTCGGGTCCGGTGGGGCGACGCGTGCGAGTGCCCTCCACCAGGCGGCCGTCGGCGACGAGGGCGGCCTCGACCTTCGTGCCTCCGAAGTCAACAGCGAGCACCGGCGCCTCAGTCACGCCTCCAGCGTAGACGCCGGGCCGTCCGCGTAGACTCTGGCGGATGGACGCGACGTCGCTGGCACCGGCCGAACGGGCGGTCTCGCTGCTCGGCGGGGACTTCTCGGAGAAGAGCCTCCGGCTCCATCTCGAAGGACTTCCGGGCGTGGATGCCGTCGGGCTCGAAGCCCGCGCGGCAGGCCTCGGCACCCGCTCGATCAAGACGACCTCGAAGGCCTGGGCGCTCGACACCGTCATCCGGCTGATCGACCTCACCACCCTCTCCGGGGACGACACCCCGGGCAAGGTCCGCTCGCTCGTGGCGAAGGCGATCACCCCCGACGCGTCGGACCCGTCGACCCCCCGCGTCGCCGCCGTCTGCGTCTACGGCGACATGGTCGCCACGGCGGTCGAGGCGCTCGGCGAGATGCACGGCGACCCCGACGACGGCAAGATCTCGGTCGCGGCGGTCGCGACGGCGTTCCCCAGCGGACGCGCGTCGTTGCGGGTGAAGCTCGCCGACACCGAGGATGCGGTGGCCGCCGGCGCCGACGAGATCGACATGGTCATCGACCGCGGCGCGTTCCTCGCCGGCAACTACGGCAAGGTCTTCGAGGAGATCGTCGCCGTGAAGGAGGCCTGCCGCCGCGCCGACGGGACGTACGCGAGCCTCAAGGTGATCCTCGAGACCGGGGAACTGAACACCTACGACAACGTGCGCCGGGCATCCTGGCTCTCGATCCTCGCGGGTGGCGACTTCATCAAGACCTCGACCGGCAAGGTGCAGCCCGCGGCGACCCTGCCGGTGACGCTGCTCATGCTGCAGATCGTGCAGGAGTGGCACCGGCTCACCGGCGAGAAGATCGGCGTGAAGCCGGCGGGCGGCATCCGCTCGTCGAAGGACGCGATCAAGTTCCTGGTGACGGTCGCCGAGACGGCGGGGGAGGAGTGGCTGCAGCCGCACCTGTTCCGCTTCGGCGCCTCGACGCTGCTCAACGACGTGCTCATGCAGCGGCAGAAGATGACGACCGGTCGCTACAGCGGCCCCGACTACGTGACGGTGGACTGACCATGGCCAAGGACGTCGCGCCCGCGACCCGATTCCTCGACTACGCCCCCGCGCCGGAGTCGACGAGCATCCTGCACCTGAAGAAGGCGTACGGGCTCTTCATCGACGGCGACTTCGTCGACGGCCACGGCACGTCGTTCTCGACGATCTCGCCGGCGACCGAGAAGAAGATCGCCGAGATCGCCACCGCGACGGCGGGCGACGTCGACAAGGCCGTGGCCGCCGCACGCCGCGCCTACGAGAAGACCTGGTCGAAGATGTCCGGGTCCGACCGTGGCAAGTACCTGTTCCGCATCGCGCGGCTCGTGCAGGAGCGCGCCCGCGAACTGGCCGTGGCCGAGAGCCTCGACAACGGCAAGCCGATCACGGAGAGCCGGGATGTCGACATCCCCCTCGTCGCCGCCTGGTTCTTCTACTACGCCGGCTGGGCCGACAAGCTCGAGTACGCCGGGGTCGGCTCGAACCCGCGCGCTCTGGGGGTCGCCGCGCAGGTCATCCCGTGGAACTTCCCGCTGCTCATGCTCGCCTGGAAGATCGCGCCCGCCCTCGCCGCCGGCAACACCGTCGTGCTGAAGCCCGCCGAGACGACGTCGCTGAGCGCCCTGATCTTCGCCGAGATCCTGCAGCAGGCCGAGCTCCCGAAGGGCGTCGTCAACATCGTCACCGGGGCCGGCGAGACCGGCGCCGCGCTCGTGCGCCACGATGACGTGAACAAGGTCGCGTTCACCGGGTCGACCGCGGTCGGCCGCGAGATCGCCAAGGCCGTCGCCGGCACCGACAAGAAGCTCACCCTCGAACTCGGCGGCAAGGCGGCCAACATCGTCTTCGACGACGCCCCGCTCGACCAGGCGATCGAGGGCATCGTCACCGGCATCTTCTTCAACCAGGGCCACGTCTGCTGCGCCGGCAGCCGGCTGCTCGTGCAGGAGAACGTGCACGACGAGGTCGTCGAGAAGCTGAAGACCCGCCTCTCGACGCTGCGCCTCGGCGATCCGCTCGACAAGAACACCGACATCGGGGCGATCAACTCGAAAGAGCAGCTCGACCGCATCCGCACCCTCTCCGAGATCGGCGAGAGCGAGGGCGCCGAGCGCTGGAGCGCCCCGTGCGACATCCCGAAGAACGGTTTCTGGTTCGCGCCGACGATCTTCACGGGCGTGCAGGCGTCGTCGACGATCGCCCGCGAAGAGATCTTCGGCCCGGTGCTCTCGGTGCTCACCTTCCGCACCCCGGCCGAGGCGGTCACGAAGGCGAACAACACCCCGTACGGCCTCTCCGCCGGCATCTGGAGCGACAAGGGCAGCAAGATCCTCGCCGTCGCCGACAAGCTGCGCGCCGGGGTCATCTGGGCGAACACCTTCAACCGCTTCGACCCCGCCTCCCCGTTCGGCGGCTACAAGGAGTCCGGCTACGGCCGCGAGGGCGGCCGCCACGGACTCGCCGCCTATCTCGCCGCAGGCGGGTTGAGTAGCGCGCCGCGCAGCGGCTCGCGTATCGAAACCAAGGGACGCACTCGATGAGCCGCCTCAGCATCCCCAAGACCTACAAGCTCGCGATCGGCGGCAAGTTCCCGCGCAGCGAGTCGGGCCGGACCTACGAGGTGACGACGCCGAAGGGCGTCTTCCTCGCGAACGCGTCGCTCGCCTCCCGCAAGGACGCCCGGGATGCCGTGGTCGCCGCCCGCGCGGCGGTGTCCGGCTGGGCCGGCGCCACCGCCTACAACCGCGGCCAGGTGCTCTACCGCATCGCCGAGCTGCTCGAAGGTCGCCGGGACCAGTTCATCGAGGAGCTCCGGCTCTCGGAGGGCGCCTCGACCGCCGCGGCGGCGAAGCAGGTCGACGCCGCGATCGACGCCTGGGTCTGGTACGCCGGCTGGACCGACAAGTTCACCCAGGTCGCCGGCTCGGGCAACCCGGTCGCCGGCCCGTACTTCAACCTCTCGGTGCCGGAACCGACGGGCGTCGTCGCCGCGATCGCCCCGCAGGGCGTCGCCGGGGGGTCGCTGCTCGGCTTCGTGACGACGGTCGCGCCGATCCTCGTGGCGGGCAACACGGTCATCGTCATCGCCGACGAGACGCGCCCGCTGTCGGCGGTCTCGCTCGCCGAGGTGCTCGCGACGAGCGACGTGCCCGGGGGAGTCGTCAACGTGCTCACCGGGTCACCTGCCGAGATGGCGCCGTGGCTCGCCTCGCATGCCGACGTCAACGCCCTCGACCTGGCCGGGGCCGGGGCGCTGGAGTGGATCGACCTCGAGATCGCGGCCGCCGACACCCTCAAGCGCGTGGTACGGCCGGAGGCCGGCATCCCGGATCTCGCGCTCGACCGCATCCTCGCGTTCACCGAGACGAAGACCGTCTGGCACACCAAGGCCCTGATCTAGCGCTCGCGGGTTGAGTGCCGGGCGAAGCCCGGTGTATCGAAACGCCTACGCCGGGGTGATCTCGTCGAGGTAGGCGTAAGCCTCCTCGAGGAGCGACTCCCAGAGCGCGTCAGGGGCGTCGAGCGGCACGACGACCCACTCGCGCATTTCCCGCCCGCGCATGACCATGCGGGTGACCTCACCGGCCGCGATGCGCTCGTCGGCCCGCGCCCCGGGAATCTTCACCATGAGTCCGCCGGTGTGCACGGCGACCGCGAAGACCTTGCCCCGCACGCGCAGACCGATCGTGCCGAACATGCGACCCCAGTCGACGTCGGGCCGTGCCAGGTAGCGGTCGGCGAATCCGTCGAGGCGGGCCTGGGTCGGGTTGTCCGTGCTCCACACCATGGCGACAGCGTGCCAGACGCCGCCGACCGAGGAGCGAAGGTCACGAAATGGTGAACGGGAGGTAACGAAACGGTAACGGGTTCTGCTATCGTCGGGCCACCGCAATGACGCGGTCCCGCTACCCGAAGGCGTTCCATGAGCAGTCCTGTGCGCATCGCTGCCGCGATCCTGGTCACGGCCGCGTCCGTGCTCGTGCTGATCCTCGCCCCCGGAGCCCGCAGCGCCTACGCCGCCAACCTGATGGGTCCGTTGCGTGCCCCCGGGGAGGCCGCCTTCATCGCCGCCCACCGCGGCGACCGCGCCAGCGCCCCCGAGAACACGATCCCCGCCTTCGTCTCGGCGGTCGCCAGCGGCAGCGACTTTCTCGAGACCGACGTGCGGCTGACCGCCGACGGCTACCCGGTGCTGATGCACGACCCGAGCGTCGACCGCACCACCACCGGCACCGGGCTCGTCGCCGACCTCACCCTCGCCGAACTCCGCACCCTCGACGCGGGTTCCTGGTACGACCCGGCGTTCGCCGGCATCCCGGTGCCGCTGTTCGACGAATTCCTCGACATCCTCGTCGCCTCGCCCGAGGTCACCGCGCTCGTGGAAGTCAAGGGTGAGTGGTCGGCCGACGAGGTCGACCGCCTGATGGGCGGCATCTATTTCCGCGGCACGCAGGACCGCATCGTGTTCGCCGCCTTCTCGACCGGCACCGTCGCGGCTCTCCAGGAGGCGGCCCCCGTCATCCCGCGGGTGCTCATCCGGCGGGTGCTGCCCCTCGACCCGGTCGCGGTCGCCGGCCGCTTCGGCGCGATCGCGATCATGACGCGGGCATCCGCGCTCGCGGCGAGTCCGGACGCCGTCGCCGACATGCACGCGGCCGGCCTCGGCGTGCTGCTCTACACCCTCAACAGCGAGGAGCGGTGGGGGGAGGCCCTCGCCTCCGGGGTCGACGGCATCGTCACCGACGAGCCGTCCGCCCTCGACGAGTGGATCGCCGCCACCGCTCCCGGCACCTGAGGCCATCTTCCCTCGCGGGTTTCGATACACCGCTTCGCGGCACTCAACCCGCGGTGGTGAATCGCCCTACGCCGACTCGAGGAGCGCGCGGTAGAACGCGATGCCGCGCAGGTAGGCGTCGACGCGGATGGACTCGTCGATCGCATGCAACCCGGCGAGCTCGGCCTTCGTCATCTCGAACGGCGTGAAGCGGTAGACGGCGGGGGTGAGCCGGGTGAAGTGCCGGCCGTCGGTGGCGCCGAGCATCGCGTAGGGCACGGGGACGGACTCGGGATGCGAGCTGGCGAGCGCGGCGACGAGCCGCTCCCACGGGCGGCCGGTCGCGGGCGCGACGGGGGGCGGGTCGGATCCGGCGAGCACCCGCACGCCGATGCCGGCATCCGCGATGTCGCGGCGGATGCGGGCGACCTCCGCGTCGAGCGTCGACCCGACGACGACGCGCATGTTGACGTGGGCGGTGGCGACCTCGGGCAGCACGTTGTCGGCGGCGGCGCCGCGCAGCCGGGTGACCACCCGGGTGGTGCGTACGAGGGCGTTGGCCTCGTCGCTGCCGGTCGTCAGCGCGCGCAGCAGCACGGGACGGAAGAGGCGTGGATGACGGTAGGCGAGGCCGAGGATCCCGCGGGCGCGGGAGCCGAGGGCCGCGAACATCGGGAACGCCGTCGGAGGGAGTCCGGCCGGCACCTGCCGGGACACCCGCTGGATGGCGCGAGCGAGCCGGGAGGTCGCGGTGACTCCGGAGCGCGGCGGGTGGGCCGCGTGCCCTCCGGGTTCGGCGGCGCGCAGTTCGATCGTCGCGATGCCCTTCTCGGCGATGCCGATCACGGCCGTCGGCTCGCTCACGCCGGGGAACTGCCCCTGCACGACCGCGCCGCCTTCGTCGAGCACGAACTCGACGGCGATGCCGCGCGCGAGGAGCACGTCGACGGCGGCGGCGGCCGCGGTGCCGGCGATCTCCTCGTCGCCGCCGAAGCTCAGATAGACGTCGTTCTCGGGCACGAACCCGGCGCCCAGCAGATCTTCGACCGCCTCGAGGATGCCGCCGAGCGCGCCTTTGTCGTCGATCGCCCCCCGGCCCCACAGCCGACGCGAGCCGTCGGCATCCGCCGTCAGATCCGCGGCGAAGGGCTCATGCGTCCAGCCGGGTTCGTCGGCGGGGACGACATCCCAATGCGCCATGAGGATGAGCGCATCCCCGGGCGTGCGGCCGGGCCAACGGTAGAGCAGCCCGACGTCGCCGACCCGCTCGAGTTCGAGAGTCGCGTGCAGCCGCGGGTACAGCTCCGACAGCAGCACCGGGAACCGCGCGAAGGCGTCGGCATCCTGGAGCTCGGTCTCGGTGCGGGAGACGGTGGGAACCCGGAGAAGCTCTCTCAGGCGCTCCACGGCGGCGTCGGCATCCACCCTCCGATGGTATTCGGCCACCCCGCGGGTTGAGTGCCGACCGCGCAGCGGGCGGTGTATCGAAACCCGACCGGCGGGTGACTCGGTGTGGGTTTCGATACACCGCCTCCGGCGGCACTCACCCCGCGGAATTCTGTCCGCGGGCGCCGCGGGACCAGTCGACGACGACGGCGTTCGGGGTGTCGCCGATCTTCGCGTGCAGCTTCGACCCGGGGAAGACCAGCGGGAGGGCGCTGTTCGGTACCCCGTTGCCCACCTGCACCTGGTAGCTGTCGGCGCCTTTGTCGATCGTGAGGGTGAGGGCGTGCACGGGGTCGCCCGACGCGGAGGTGAGGCCCATCGGCTGGTTCGCGACGAGCACCACGGCGGCATCCGACCCGTTCGCCAGGATCCAGGCCGCGCTGTCGTGACCGTCACTCGGCGCGACGGTGATGTTCGGGATGTCGGAGGCGAAGTCGATCGCCACCTTGCTGCGGTCGCCCGGGTCGACCCGCACGGCGAGCACCGTCTGCCCGGGGACTAACTGGGGGAGGTAGATCTCGCCGACCCGTTGCGTGCAGGTCGCCGGGAACGGCGCTTCCCCCTCGAGATACACCTGCAGCGTGAAGTCGCACTTGCGTTCCACGAGCCCGTTGCCGATCTGGATCGTCGTGCCCGAGACGTCGATGCCGAGCAGGTCGGCGCGACCGAGGATGCCGGTGGCGAGGAGGTCGCCGTCGACTCCGCCGGTGAACGAGCGGACCGCGTCGCCGATGTCATCGAGGAAGCCCATGGCCGACATCGTAGGGTTGCAGGGATGGCTTCCTCTACGTCGCGACCCGCATCCCGGTACGGCACGAAACCCGACCCCGGCACCCGGCGACTCGCGCTCATCCCCGGGCTGATCGCCGCGATCGCGCTGCTCGTCGGAGCCGTCGTGCTCGACGAGGGCACGTTCACCGTCATCCGCTACCTCGTGACGATCTTCGCGGCGATCGTCGCCGTGTTCGCGTTCCAGGCCAAGCAGTGGTGGTGGCTGCCGCCGTTCGCCGTGATCGCGATCGCCTGGAACCCGGTCTGGGTCATCGACATCCCGGCGCCGTGGTGGCAGGGCGCCCAGTACGTCGCCGCCCTCGCCTTCCTGCTCGCCGGGTGGTTCATCAAGGTGCCGATTCCCGAGGATCAGCGTCGGTGACTCTCCGCGAGACGCTGCGCACCTGGCGACCGGTGCTCATCGTCGGTGGAGTGCTCGTCGCCGCCGGCCTCGTGGCGATCCCGCTCGGCGGGTGGGACGAAGTGGAGCTGCAGAGCGCCGTCGTGCCGGAGCAGCCGATCGGGCAGCCCTACGCCGGCCATCGGATGAGCACCGCGATCGACGACCTCTACCTGACCGACGAGCATCCCGACGGGTTCACCGAGCCCGACCCGGGCACCAGGTTCCTCGTCGTCGTCGCCACCCTCGAGAACCTGACGGACGAGCCGCAGGGGGCGCTCGGGTCGAAGGGCTTCTACTCCTTCACCATCCCGGGCTACCTCGAGCTCGACACCGTGCTCGGAGCGGGCGATAACTCGATGCGTCTGCTGCGTGACGGCACCAGCGGGAGCACGCTCAGTCCGGGGGTGCCCGACACGGTGCAGTTCGTCTTCGTCGTCGACGCGGGGCTCTTCGCCGACGGCGACGAACTGCGGATCGGCCTCACCGATGCCACCCCGGAGGAGGCCGACCTGTTCGACGGCACCCGGTGGGCGCGCCCGTACGTCGCCGTCGAAGTGCCGGTCGTGCTGCGGGACGAGCGATGAGGCGGCCGCTGGCGGTGCTCGCCGGTCTGGGTCTGCTGCTGTTCGCCTTCGGGGTCGCGTTCTCGACGCCCGGCGACGACGAGGTGCAGGCGCCGTTCTCCGTGGCGGCGGAGGTGGGCGAGGAGACCGTGTCGCGGCACCTCGTGGTGACCGTGCACGACGCGCAACTCGCCGACGAGGTCGTCGTCGATGACTGGCGGGGAACGACCTCGGGCGTGTGGCTGGTCGTGGATGCCACCATCCAGGCCCGCACGGAGCGCTCGACCGTCGCCGTCAACGTCTTCGTCGACGGCGTACGGTACCCGGCGACCGGACGCATCGGCACGGATGCCGTGGACGGCCGGGTCGCCGACGCGGGCTTCCCGGTGACCGGCTCGGTGCTCGTGGAGTTGCCCGCCGACATCCTCGACCACCCCGGCGCCCGAACGGCGACGGTGCGGTTCAGCTCGGGAATCGACGCGCGACTCGACAGCGTGATCGACCTCGAGTTCGACCTCACGAGCCTCCCGTCGGAGTCGCGCACCGAACGCGACCCCGCCCGGGAGGGAGACCGATGACCGCCTGGCTGACCCGCAACCGCTGGTACCTCGTCGCGCTCGCCGTGCTGTTGCCCGTGGCGTTCGTCGTGTCGCTCATCCCGCGCTGGTTCCCGTACCAGGGGCAGCAGCCGCAGCCGGAGTCGGTGGCCCTCGGCGAGACGGTGCGCTACTCGGGGGCCGACATCGAGCTGACCGCCCTGGAGCTGCTCGACGGCGACCGCTGGGCGGCGCCGGCCGGGTCGGATGTCGTCGTCGCGACGCTCTCGATCGACGTCGTCGAGCCGCCCGAGGCCGCCCGCTGCGAGGTGCACGTCGTGTCGTCGGACGCGGGCTTCGAGCGACGCTGGGACGCTGAGCTGTACTCCGACAGCGACTACGTGGTGCCGGACCGGTTCGAGTCGTTGTGCACCCTCACCGAGCCGGGGTCGTACGACCTGCAGCTGACGTTCCTCGTGCCGCGGGGGCAGGTGGAACAGCCGGTGATCGAACTCAGCTCGTCGGCAGGTCTGCCGCGGGTGCTGCGGCTGAGCTGACCGCGTCGCCCGCCTCGTCGATGAGGCGCTCCGCTTCGTCGCTGCGCAGCGCCTGGTCGAACGCCGCCGCGACCAGGCACACCTGGAGCACGGCGGTGATCGCGGCGACACCGAGCTGCACCGCGTCGCTCGCCCCGAACCACCAGCCGGTGTCGTGCGGACCGAGCAGCCGGTAGACGACGAGGCTCAGCCACTCGCCGGCGGCGGTCACCACGGCGAAGCCGAGGAGGTAGGTGCCGAGGGCGATCGGCCCGGAGCGCCAGATGAGGCGGGCCGCGAGGGTCACCGGACCCCACCGGTCGACGAGGCCCGACGACACCGTCATCCCGATGCGGCGCGCCCACACCGGCATCCGCGACCAGCGCTCGCTCACCTTGGCGACGGCGCCCGAGGCGGGACCCGTGCTGCGCGGCAGTGTCGCGAAGTAGACGATCGAGGCGATCGCGAGCCAGGCGAGCGGCAGGCCGATGAGGGTGCCGGCCTGACCCAGCATCCAGCCGACGATCTCGTTCGCCGACGCGAACCAGGGGAGCGAGTCGACGAGTGATGCCCAGCCGTCGACGGCCCAGGCGAACATGCGCCGGCTGGCGAGCCAGGCGGGCACGCCCACGAGCAAGGTCTGGATCACGGTCAAGGCGACGAACACCCAGACCGCCTCGAGGTAGGTGGCGATGGCGCTCGACCACCGCGGCAGCCGCGTGGAGAAGCGCCCGAGCAGCCAGCGCAGGGCGAACGCGACGACGACGAGGGTGACCGACATGACGCCGAACGAGGCGAGGGAGGCGACCCGGCCGCCGCCGAAGAGGTCCGCCTGGTTCAGCGCCGACGAGAAGTAGTCGATCATGTCGTCGTAGATGAAGTTCCACGCGACGTAGAGCAGGAAGAACGGCAGGATGCCGGCGAGCAGGGTCTCGCGCCAGCGGCGGGTCGCGCTCGGCGCGGCCTCCCCGGTCTCGACGTCGTCGACGCGGTTCAGGTGCGGCAGCTCCCGACGGATCGCGAGGAACATCCCGATGTAGGCCGCGAGCTGCACGAGCACCGCGACCGGCAGGATCAGCAGGCCGTAGATGTCGTCGGCGTTGCCGACGAAGGCGGCCAGCCGGATGATCAGTGCCCGGGCGGTCCAGCCGAGCAGGAACCAGGCGAGCAAGGCGGGCCAGCACCGCGCGAGGACTCGGAGCGCGGTGAACAACACTCAGTGATTCTACGGGGGGCGATTCTACGGGGAGCGATTCTGCTGTCGGCCGTTCCGCGCTAAGATGAAGTCGCTCCCCACCACCGGTCAAGCCGGGTCTGGGTACGTTTCGCGGAGCGTTTCTCGGATCACCTCGATGGGCCGCCGTAGGCACATCGCACAGCAGGTTCCCGACACGGGAACCAAGGAGATAGATGAGCCCCTCTGGGCAGAACCCGTCCTCGGGCAAGAGGACCACGTCGTCGGGTCAGAAGACGCGCAAGCGTTCGAGCGGGCAGTCGCAGCGGCGCCGTCAGCACCAGGACGAAGCCGGCATCATCCCGATCCTCGCGCGCACCGTGCGGGCGATCGAGAACTCGGCCGAGCGCGGCAAGGTCGCGCCGTCGAACCGGGTCAAGTTCCGCGTCGTCGCGGCGCTCGTGCGCGAAGAGCGCGCCCGCATCAAGACCGACAAGGCACTGACGGATGCCGAGCGCACGAAGGAGCTGACGCGACTCGACGGCATCGCCACGATCATGGCGAAGACCGCGGCCCGCGACACCTCCCTCATCCAGTTGCTCACCGACACCGCACCTCTCACGACGCAGCAGCAGGAGGAGAAGCGGGCGATGCTGATCGAGGCGGGCGCCGAACTGTCGCCCGAGGACCTCATCGTCACCACCGAGGCCCCCGCGCCGAAGCAGGAGGACAAGTACGTCGTCCCGCAGTCGGTGAAGCAGTACCAGATGTCGAACCCGTTCCTCGCCCCCGACTTCAGCGCCACGACCCCGCGTGCCTCGAGCACCGCCGGCCGTCTCGCGAACTGGGAGCTCATCGAGCCGCTGTTCCGGTCGTTCGAGATGGGTTCCGGCGGGGGAGCCGCCAGCATGGAGCTGCCGGAGGCGCGCTCGCTCGCGGCCGCCGGGGGCAAAGAGCTCATGCGCCACCAGGCGCGGTTCATCGAGAGCGCCCGCTCGGGGCACCGCACCTACCTGCTCGCCGACGAGCCCGGCCTCGGCAAGACCGCGCAGGCGCTGCTCGCCGCGGAGGCCGCAGGCGCGTTCCCGCTCGTCGTCGTCGTGCCGAACGTCGTCAAGGTGAACTGGGCGCGCGAGGTCGAGAAGTGGATCCCGCAGCGCTCCGCCACCGTCGTGCACGGTGACGGCGACGACATCGACGCCTTCGCCGACGTCGTGATCGTCAACTACGAGGTGCTCGACCGGCACGTCGCCTGGCTCTCGCGTCGCGGATTCAAGGGGATGGTCGTCGACGAGGCGCACTTCATCAAGAACAAGGACTCGCAGCGCAGCAAGAACGTGCTCGCGCTGTCCAAGAGCATCCGCGCGGTCACCCCGAACGCGCTCTTCGTGGCCCTCACCGGAACGCCGCTGATCAACCAGATCGAAGACTTCCGGATGATCTGGCAGTACCTCGGGTGGATCGACGACAAGAAGCCGCTCACCTCGCTCATGCGCAAGCTCGAAGAGACCGAGCTGAACCCGGGCGACCCGGGCTTCTTTTCCTCCGCCCGCGGCGCCGTCATCGACATGGGCATCGTGCGCCGCAAAAAGGTGGATGTCGCGGCCGACATCCCCGCGCGGCGCATCGCCGACATCCCCGTCGAACTCGACGGTGAGGCGGGCCGCTCGATCCGCGAGGCCGAGGCGGCGCTGCTCGCCCGACTGGTGGAGCGGTATCGCCGACTCACCGCGGCGCGTCCCGACACGTCGCCGGACGACGCCATCCGACTGGTCGCCGCCGCCGAACTCGAGGAGTCGCGCGGCGGGGGATCCGACGGCACCAACGTCTTCGCGATGGTGCGTCGCATCGGCCAGGCGAAGGCGGTGCCGGCTGCCGATTACACGGTCAACCTGGCCCGCAACGTCGGCAAGGTCGTGTTCTTCGCCAAGCACATCGACGTGATGGATGCGGCCGAGGAGTTCTTCGCGAAGGCGGGGTTGAAGACGGTGTCGATCCGCGGCGAGCAGTCGACGAAGGCCCGCACGGCCGCTCTCGACGCGTTCACGAACGACCCGGATGTCGCGGTCGCCGTCTGTTCACTCACCGCCGCCGGCGTCGGCATCAACCTCCAGGTGGCGTCCAACGTCGTGCTCGCCGAACTGTCGTGGACGAACGCCGAGCAGACGCAGGCGATCGACCGCGTGCACCGCATCGGGCAGGAACTGCCGGTCACCGCGTGGCGCATCATCGCCGCCGGCACGATCGACGGCCGCATCTCGGAGCTCATCGACAGCAAGGCCGGCCTTGCCGCCCGCGCCCTCGACGGCGAGGAGTTCGAGGCGGCGGAAGGCTCCGTGCAGCTCGAGGCGCTCGTCTCGCTGCTGCGCGACGCCGTCGCCGCCACCGCGGGTTGAGTGCCCGCGCAGCGGGTGTATCGAAACCGCGGGCTTCCGCGGGTTGAGTGCCCGCGTAGCGGGTGTATCGAAACCGCGAGGCTCCGCGGGTTGAGTGCCCGCGTAGCGGGTGTATCGAAACCGCGAGGCTCCGCGGGTTGAGTGCCCGCGCAGCGGGTGTATCGAAACCCACCCCGAGGTGTCTTGTACCCCGAAATGTCCGCTGTGTCCTCCTGAGTGAGGACACCCCCACTGGGGACAGCGGGGGTCTTACATCCGCGGTTACGCTTCAAGAGCACTAGTTGGGGGACTAGCCAGACGGCGGTGATCTCGTCACTATCGCGATTCGCAATTACGGGGGTAAGAGCGAAATCCGCGGACGACATCACCGCCGTCAGTATTTCCCCCGCCTCGTACCCCATCACCGCGGGTTGAGTGCCGCCGCAGGCGGTGTATCGAAACCGCGAGGTTCCGCGGGTTGAGTGCTCGCGTAGCGGGTGTATCGAACCCCACCCCGAGTAACTCAGCTCTCCGGTCGCGCGAAGTTCGCCTTCTTGCTCAGCGCCGGCAGCGCCTCGAACTCCCCGGCGATGAGCGCCTCCCGTTTCCGCCGCGACCACCCCTGGATGCGCTTCTCGAGGAAGTACGCGTCGTCGATGCGATCGAACTCGGCTGCCCAGACCAGTTCCACGGGACGACGTCTCGCTGTGTACTCCGATCCCTTTCCCGAGGCGTGCTGCGCGAGACGGGTTGGGAGGTCGCGGGTGCTGCCGACGTAGTAACTGCCGTCGGCGCAACGGAGGAGGTACGTGGCTGGCATCCCCGGATGCTGGCACGTGCTGGCTGCTCGGGGGTGGGTTTCGATACACCCGCTGCGCGGGCACTCAACCCGCGGAGGGGTGGGGAGGATCGGTTAATCCACGATGGGCCCCGGGTCTAGAAATCCCGGGGCCCATCAGTGGTCGATCAGGCGTCCCGCCCGCGAGCTCTCGGGCAAGCATCCCGCGCGTCCTTCGGCTGTGACGCCGGGGGACCCGTGGGCACCGCGTCCGGGTCGGCTCGGGAATGACCCCGGGTGACTCGGGTGCGGCCCTCGGCCGGCGGCTGTGACACCGTCCGCTCCGGGTTCGCCGTTTCGGTTGAGTCGAGATTACTCAGCCCGCGGCGGCGCGCAAGACGTCAAGTTTCGCTAGATAGTTCAAGGTTTGCGGGGGCGGGGGTGGGGTTTCGATACACCCGCTGCGCGGGCACTCAACCCGCGGTGGTGCGCAGGTGAGCGGTGAAGGCGGCGGTGAGCTCGGCATCCACCGTCTTCGGGGTGCCGTCGACCGAGCGGATGGGGGCCGCGAGACGCACCGACGAGACGAGCCAGGCCGCGTCGGCGGCGGCGAGGTCGGCGGGGGTGAGCATCTCGGACGAGACCGTGTAGCCGGCGCCGGTAGCCCAGTCGAAGAGTTCCTGCTGGGTGGTGCCCGCGAGGATCCCGAGCGACGCCGGCGGGGTGCGCAGGGTCATCCCATTCCGCAGTACGAGGGTCGAGGTCGGCCCTTCGAGCAGGAACCCGTCGGTGGTCGTGAAGATCACGTCGTCGGCATCCCGGCGGGCCGCTTCGCGCAGGGCCGCGCGGTTGACGGCGTACGAGATCGTCTTCGCCCCCTGCAGCAGCCACGGCGAGGTCTGCGCGATGTCGGCCGGGTAGCCGCGGTCGAGCAGCACCACCCGGATGCCCTCCTGCCGCACGTGTTCGGTGGAGGGGATGTTCTGCCCGTACGCCCAGCCCGTCGGCGTCGGCTGCCCCTCGATGCCGCGGCTGAGCACCATCTTCACCCAGCCCTCCCCACCCTCGAGGGCCGAGGGCGCGAGGGCGGCGGCGACTTCGTGCAGGGCCGCATCCCAGACGGTGAAGTCCTGCGCGGGCAGGTCGAGCATGCGGATGGAGGTGGCGAAGCGCACGAAGTGCCGCGCGGGCTTCAGCGGCCGGCCGTCGAGCAGCCCCGCGGTCTCGAAGACGCCGTCGCCCCGGTTCGCGGCGAGCTCGGTGACGGCGAGGGTCGGACCCGCCGGGTCGACGAGGTCGTACCCGATCGCGGCACCCGCGGCGTCGAATCGGAAGACGGCGAGGGCGGCCGCGGTCACGCCGACGCCATCCGGCGGTCGAGCATCGCCCACACGGTGGAGCTGAGTTCGGGGTAGGCGAGCGCGATCTGGCGCAGGATGCGGTAGTCGACCTCGGCGGTCGGGATCCGGGAGTTGTCGGCGACGATGTGCTCGGCCCGCAAGATGAGCACGACGAGCTCGTCGACCGACGGGATCTCGTCCATGAACGCCCACGGGTCCTCGCCGGAGCGCAGCCGCTCGACGACGACGGTGGCGAGCTCGTCCTGGGCTTCGGCACGCAGCACCTCGAGGCTGGCGCGGCGCGCCTGCCCGTCGTGGCGCTGCGCGGGGCTCTCGGAAGTCACCGCCCAAGCCTACGTGGCGGGGCGCCGTCGATAGGGTGAGGGCATGCCGAGGCTCGCTCGATTCGTCGCCGTGCTCGCCCTGGGTGCGGCGCTGACGCTCGCCCCCGCGGGGGTGGCGACGGCGCAGAACCTGGATGACTTCGACATCGAGTCGTTCGACGCCGACTGGGTACTCACCCGGGATGCCGACGGACACGCGCACCTCCGGGTGACGGAGACGATCGTGGCCATGTTCCCCGACTTCGACCAGAACAAGGGCTTCTACCGCGACATCCCGGAGTACCGGCACGGCGTTCAGTTGCACACCGCCGTCGACTCGGTCGTCGACGAGTTCGGGCAGCCGGTGGCGTACACGACCGAGTACTACTACGACTTCTTCAGCGTCGGGCTCGGCGACGACACCTTCGTGCAGGGCCGTCAGACCTACGTCATCAGCTACGAGCAGGTGGACGTGATCGAGGCGTTCGCCGACACCGGGGCCGACGAGTTCTATTGGGATGTCAACGGCACCGGGTGGGCGCAGCCGTTCGGGCGGGCGAGCATGACGTTGACCGTCGACCCGTCGCTCGTTCCGGCCCTCACCGGCGCGAGCGACTGCGTGCGTCTCGTCGGGGACTGCGACGAACCGCTCACCCGGGTCGACCGGCCCGACGGTTCGGCGGTGTTCACGGCGGCGGCGACGAACCTCATCCCGACGGAGTCGCTGACCGTCGCGATCGCGTTCGAGCCGGGCACCTTCGAGCCGGGCGAGATCGTGATCCCGCCGTCGGATGACGACGACTACCTGCCCCCGGCCGAGCAGCCCACCTTCTGGGACACGTTCGGGCCGTTCATCCTGGGCCCCGCGGCCGTCGTGATCTCGCTCATCGCGGGCGCCACCCAGGGGGCGGATCGCTCGCGCCGCACCGGGCCGAGCGACATCATCATCCCGCAGTACACCCCGCCGGACGGGCTCAACGTGATGGTCGCGTCGTACATCGCGGGGCGCCCGGAGCGGGCCTTCGCCGCGCAGATCGTGAACCTCGCGGTGCGCGGCAACGTGCGCCTGCTCGACCACCCGGCCGATTCGTCGGCGCCGTTCGAGGTGGAACTGCTCCACGCCGACGGGGTCGACGAGGTGGAGCTGAAGGTGCTCCAGGCGGTGTTCGGAGACGACCTCCCCGCCGGCCGGCGCATCCCGCTGGGCTCGTCGAACACGAAGCTCGGCTCGAAGCTGTCGGGCGTTTACCGGATGGTCGACAAGAAGCTGAAGAGCGACGGCTACCAGGGCCCGGCGAAGCCGACCTTCCTCTGG
This sequence comes from Pseudolysinimonas sp., assembly GCF_044239695.1. GTDB lineage: Bacteria > Actinomycetota > Actinomycetes > Actinomycetales > Microbacteriaceae > Pseudolysinimonas_A. The sequence continues at coordinate 35,491 of NZ_JBIIAW010000014.1, forward strand.
TCGGCGCTGTTCTTCGGATCGGTCGCCGTCGCGATCCTCACCGGCTTGGACACGATGCGCCGGTTCGCCGACGACTCCTTCGCGGAGTTCTCGTTCTTCGCCCTCTTCGTCGCGATCTTCAGCGCGTCGGCGACCTACGGTCGACGGTCGACCGTGGCGACCCTCAGCCAGCGCGGCCGCGAGCAGAACGACTACCTGCTCGGGATGCGGGACTACATGCAGCTCGCGGAGGAGGACCGCATCCGCTACCTGCAGAGCCCGGAGGGCGCCGAGCGCATCGACCTCGACGACCGCTCTGCGATGGTGAAGCTCTACGAGCGCCTGCTGCCGTACGCGATCATCTTCGGCATCGAAGACCAGTGGTCGCAGGAGCTCACCGTGAAGGCGGCCGCCGCCGCCGTGCCGGTCGCCTGGTGGTCGGGGTCGAGCGATCTCACGTCGTGGCGGCTCACCTCGACGATCAACGGCATCCGCCGCTCGACGCCCGAGCCGCCCCGACCGCTCGTCGCGAAGGCGAAGTCGTCGTCGTCGGGCAGCGGATGGGGTGGCTGGGGCAGTGGCGGATCGTCCGGCGGCTGGAGCGGATCGTCGGGTTCGTCGTTCAGCGGCGGCTCGTCGGGCGGCGGGTTCTCCGGCGGCGGCGGGGGCGGCGGCGGAGGCCGCGGGCGCTAGTCTCGGGGGGACTTTCGGCCCTTGCGTCCGCGGGGCGGAGGGTTACCGTCGTGCGTATGGCGATGTCGAGGTCTCGATCGCCCGTCACCCTCGGCGAGGTCGTGGCGACACTCGTGCTGGCCGGTCTCGGCGTCTTCCTCGGGAGCTTCCTGGGTGCGCTCTACCTGATCCACGCCCCGACCGGGCCCCTCGCGCCGGCCTGGTCGGCGACCTGCATCGCGCTGATGGCGGCGCCGATCATCGTCACCGCCGCAGCCGCGGTGCGACTGCACGCGGGGCGGGTCGCGATCTATCTGCCGCTCGTCGAGTTCGGCACCATCGTGGCGCTGATGTTCCTGATCGTCGTGCTGGGGATCATCGGCCAGTCGGCGCCCGGATCGTAGTCGGCTCCGAGTCAGGCCTCGTCGTCGTCGTCGACCTTCTCGACCTGGAGGTCGGCGTCCGGGGTGGTGCCGTCGGTGATGTCCTCACCGCTCAGCTCGGGCTTGCCCATCAGGTGAGCCGCAGATTCTCGCGGGCCGCCGGCGGGCGGAAGTCGTCGATGTGCTCCATGCCGACCGTCTCGTCTTCGCCCTCGGGGTTGCGGTCGTCGACGGTCGTGGCGGCCTCGGTGCCCTCACCCTCGGCGATGGCTTCGTCGTTCGCGTCGTGCTGGAACTCCGGGCTCGCATTGACCTCCTCCTCGCCGCCGGCGAACGACGACTCGTAGCCGCTCACGGCTGGTCCGCCGTGTCGGGGTCGGTCTCCTCGACCGACTGCGGCCGTCCGGCGCCCTCTTCGACCGTCACCGGGTCATCGGTGCCCATGTCGTCCTGATCGCCCGGCGAGCCGCCGCCGGTCGCGCTGCCGGTGTTGCCGCCGGCGACCTCGTCCTCGGGGCTGGGGCTCTCGTATCCGCTCATCGCGTTCTCCTTCGTGTCCAGGACATCAAGTCGATGCTCAGGGCGCAGGGTTTGTCGACCCCTTGCCGGGCGGGCGGATGAGGGTTAGGCAGGACCCATGTTCGACATGGCACTCATCACCGGCATCATCGTCATGATCGGGGTCGTCGCCCTTGTCGTGGTGATCGCGATCCTGCTCTTCCGCCGCCGCGCGGCCTCCGGGGGTGCCGGCAACCACGTGGTGCCGCCGCCGGTCGACCCGGGCCGGACGCATCCCGAGATGGCCGCCGACGTCAACGCCGACCGCACGGCGGCGAAGCAGGTCGCCAAGGACGCGAAGAAGGATGCCGCGGCCTGAGCCGCACCCGTCCGCAGGTTGAGTGCCGCCGGAGGCGGTGTCTCGCAACCCCGACCTCCGAGTATACCGGCGGTATACTCCCGGCATGGCCACCACGATCAAAGTGCCGGAAGACCTCCGCGACCGCCTCAACGCACGGGCGCGGGCATCCGATTCCACCGTCGCCGACGTTATCGAGCGGTTGATCGCCGCCGACGAGCGGGCCGAGCGTTTTCGGGCGATCAAGGAGGCAATGGCACGCTCGACTCCTGCACAGTGGGCGGAGTACCGAGAAGAGACACAGTTGTGGGATCGCGCGGCGAACGAGGACCTGGCGAAGTACGACCCTCTTTCGTGATGGAACTCTTCGCGGGCGCCGTGGTCTGGGTAGACCTCGAACCCACGCGCGGCCGTGAACAGGGTGGGATCCGTCCCGGCGTCGTCATCTCTTCCTCGGAGTATCTCGAGTCCGTCGATTCTCTGGCGACCGTCATCCCGGTCACCACGCGCGACCGAGAGTGGCCGAACCACGTTCTCCTCACCGGGATGACCGGACTCACCGCGTCGAGCTGGGCGATGACCGAGCAGATGCGCTCCATCGCGCGGGAACGCATCGTGCGGTGGAGCGGGTCTGTGGATGTCGACAGCCTCGACACGATCCGGCTCTACCTCAGGGACGCGCTGGATTTGTGAGGCGGATGAAGCCGGAGAGTTCGGCGAGGCCCTGCGGCGTGAACGGCAGGTAGTCGCGCAATCCGGGGGAGTGCACGAGGTAGGCCGCCCACTTGCCGCGCGAGATGGCGACGTTGAGCCGGTTGCGCTGCAGCAGGAACGAGATGCCGCGCGGCACGTCCGCCGCTGAGGATGCCGTGAGCGACACGATCGCGATCGCCGCCTCCTGCCCCTGGAACTTGTCGACCGTGCCGACCGGCACTTCCGCGAGTCCTTCGGCGGTGAGGTGGCGGCGCAGCAGGTCGACCTGGGCGTTGTAGGGCGCGACGACGATGAGATCGGTGGGGCGGATGCTGTCATTCCTGCCGGTGCTCGGATCGCGCCAGGGCATCCCGAGGTGGTGTGTGACGAGGGCGACGACGGCTGCGCACTCCTCGGGGGATTCGACCGAGTTGCCGTCGTGTTCGATCGGGACGGGGTGCAGCCCGGGTTCGACGCCGCCGAGGTGGCGCTCGAGGGTGCTGGGGTTGGCGCGCAGGCGTCCCTCGTAGGACAGGTCGCTCACCGCTGACGTGAGCGCGGGATGCATGCGCCAGGTCTCTTCGAGGAAGTAGCCGAGGTGCGCCGGCAGCACGTCGTGGCCTTCCGACAGCCAGCCGAGGGCGGACGTGTCGATCGGCTCGGGGTGGGTGCCCGTGGTGACCTGCGGCAGTTGCTGCGGGTCACCGAGCAGCAGCAGGCGTTTGGCGGCGACCGCGACGGCGATCGTGTTGGCGAGCGAATACTGCCCGGCTTCGTCGACGACGAGCAGGTCGAGGTTCTCGCGCGGCACCTTGCCGGCGTTCGCGAAATCCCAGGCGGTGCCGCCGAGCACGAACCCGGCGTCGTGGTGGGCGCTGATGAACGGCGGGATGTCTTCGTTGCGGTCGAGGATCGTCCAGCCGGGTTCGGTCGCGTAGCCACCGCCGGGAGGCTTCTTGCCGATGCGCTCCGCCGGCACGCCCTCGCTGAGCACCCGCCGCAGCAGGTTCTCGATCACCTCGTGCGACTGCGCGACGACCCCCACGCGCCACCCGAGCTCGGTGACGAGGTGGGCGATCACCTTCGCGCCGACGTACGTCTTGCCCGACCCCGGGGGGCCCTGCACGGCGAGGTAGGAGTCATCCAGTCGGGTGAGGGTCTCGACGATCGCCGACGGCACCCCGTCGATCCCCACCGGTTCGAGCCCACCGTCGTCGACGGTGCGCGGGGGAACCCGCCGCAGGATGTCGAGAGCAGGAGATTTCGGGAACCCCGCGCCCTCGCGGGTTGAGTGCCCGCCGGAGGCGGGTGTATCGAAACCCACCTCCGAGTCACCCGTGGGGGGTTTCGATACACCGGCTGCGCCGGCACTCAACCCGCGGGTGGCGAGGGCGTCCGCGACCTTGCCACCCCACTGCAGGATGGCTTCGCGCTGCGCCTTCGTCGGCACCGGGGCTTCGGGGGTGAGCGCGACGGGGAAGGAGACCCACGGCTCCCCGCCGACGCCTGCGGATTCTTCGAGCACGACGTCGGCGATCTCGCCGCCGAGCCCTTCGACGAGGCCGGCTTCGAGCACCGAGCCGCGGTTGTGTTCGCCGCGGCGCCCGGGCAGCACGTTCTGGATGATCCCCGGAAGCGGCGGCTCGTACATGACGAACGGGCGGCCGCCGGCATCCAGGCGGGATCCGGGCGCGAGTCGCCCGCGCAACCGGATCACCCGCTGTTCGGTGCGCTTGCCTTCGGGTACGCGCCAGTCCTCGACGACCTGCGCGCTGTGCACGCGGAAGACCCCGCGGGTGTCTTCGAGGTCGTCGAGTTCGACGGTGTGGCGGGCGAAGTGCTCCCACCAGTACGACTTGTCTTCGCGGCGGTGGTATTCGATGGCGGCGGCGGCGAGTCCGATGGCGTGCTGGTCGGGCGTGCGGTCTAGCGCCGGGATGCCGTCGATGTGCGCGTAGAGGCGGTCTCGTACTTCGCTCTCCGCCGTCGCCAGTGAGTTCTCGCGGGTGGCCGCGGCGACCTGGGTGGCGACGGGCTCGACGCCGTTCTCGCGCGCCCGCTCGAGCAGCCAGTCGCGCAGCCGGTGGGTCGAGACGCAGTCGTACTCGTTGTACGCCCGGATCTCTTCGAGCTTCGCCGCCGCTTCGGCGGTGCGGCCTTCATCCCGCAGCTCGGTGTAGTCGACGTAGAACTGGATGCTCTCGTCGCCCTTCACCAGGTCGCCGACGCGCACCTCGTCGCCCATGTAGAGCGGCTCGAGCTTCTTGATCGAGTAGGAGCCCTCCGAGATGCGGATGCTGCGCCGCACGATCGGGTAGAGGTCGACGAACACGTCTTCGGTGAGCAGTTCGTCGAGGATCGCCTCGCCCACCCCGTACCGCGCCGTCAGCTGCAGCAGGTGCGCCCGCTCGTAGTCGGCGTAGTGGTAGATGTGCAGCCCCGGATGCGCCTTGCGGCGTGCCTGCACGAACTCGAGGAAGTCGATGAGTGCCTGCTTCTCCTCATCCCGGTCATGAGCCCAGAACGCCGTGAACTTCTCCTCGGGCTCGAGCGTGATGAGACCCCAGAGGTAGTCGAGCCCCCAGTCGAGACCATTGGATGTCCACAACGGATCCCCTTCGAAGTCGAAGAAGATGTCCCCTGCATCCGCCGGCGGAAGTTGCGACAGGCTCCCCGCCGACGAGACTTCGTACTTCACTTCCCCGTCGGCATGCGGGGTGAGCTGCATCCGCGCCTGAGCCCGCAGTTTCTCGAGTGCCGGCCCGCCGATCCCATCCGCCTCGCCCGTGCTGGCGGCGAGCTGGTCGATCGTGTGGATGCCGGCATCCGCCAGTCGTGCCCGTGACGTGGTGCGCATGCCGGCCACGAGCAGCACGTCGCGGGTGCCTTCGATCTCGGGCGCGCACCATTCGCAGCGCCCGTCGGCGGTGTAGCCCGGGGCGCCCCACTCGATGGGGTTCGGATCGTCGAGCCGCGCCTCGATCATCTCTTTGAGCCGCGCGACGCGGTCGTGGAAGACGGGTTCGATGTCCTTGAGCGAGTGCTGGGACTCTTCGCCGCTGCCGAGCAGCAGGTAGGTGTCGTCGCTGACCGGGATGCCTAGCTTGCGCAGCTGGTCGGCGTACGCCGCGAGTTGCAGCAGCGCGGTCACGCGGGCTTTGCGAGCGAGTTTGGTGTCCCACACCTGGTACTCATATTCGGTGGTCGAGTAGCGACCCTCCGGGTCGCGTGTCGAGACCGGGGCTTTCACCAGGAAGTCAGCAAACCCGACGAACCCGATCCGCTCACCCTCAGGCTCATCGAAGAACGTCGCCTGGAACACGACGTCGTTCCCATCCCGCAACGCCTGGATGGTGCGCTCCTGCGCCGCCCGGAGGATGCCGGGGTCGGCCCGAGCGTCTTCGGTCTCGATCTCGACGACCGTCTCGGGAAACGTGGCCTTGAAATTCGCGAGGGCGCGGGCCTCGTGCTCGCCGCCTAGGAGACTCGCGCGTTCAAGCATCGCGTCGGTGGCATCCTCTACCGCTTCGATGCGACCGAGCTTCGCGTCGAGCTTCCGCATGAGCGCCCACTCGCACTCCACTGCAGCCTTCAGGTCTGAGGCGCTGTAGTACACGCGAGAGTTGCGGACGAACATGCGATCACGCTATATGCGACTTCCGACCATGACTTCGGAATGTCCCTCCCAGCGGGTGGCGCCTGGGCAACCTCACGGCACGCCGGCAGACCTCATCCGCAGGTGGATGGTGTATGGCAGGCTGGCGGCGTCCATTCCGACAGTTGACGGGGAGCCATGAGCGCGCGCACTATCCATCCCTTCCCCGCCAGGATGGCGCCGGAAATCGCGCTCAAAGCGATTCCCTCTGCGATGGATGAACCGTTCACCGTGCTGGATCCGATGTGCGGGTCGGGCACCGTGCTGGGAGTGGCGATTCAACAAGGACACAATGCCGTCGGAGTGGACATCGACCCACTGGCGGTGATGATGTCCCAGCTCACGGTCACGCCTTTGGACTCAGATGTCCTCACTTCGACGTCCAGCGAGGTGGTGAGAGCGGCGGCTGCCAGCGATGGCGAGCCACCTTGGGGCGACGATGACGAAACCAATCACTTCGTTGACTATTGGTTCGGATCGAAACAGAAGAAAGATCTCATAGCCCTCACAGCCGCGATATCGTCCCTCGACAGCCGCGAAATCCAGCTTGGCCTGCGACTCGCGCTCAGTCGGATAATCGTCACGAAGACTCCGGCGGCCTCGCTCGCCGCTGATACATCTCATAGTCGACCGCACAGAGTCCAGACTGACTCGGACTACGACGTGCTCGCGGGATTCGCCAGATCGACCACCCAACTCGCGCGAATGCTGGAGATTCGAACCTTCGGCGGCAGTGGAAGGGTGGAATTGGGAGACGCAAGATCTTTGTCGGGTGTCGATGACGCGTCAGTGGACCTGGCAGTCACCTCTCCGCCGTATCTGAACGCGCTCGACTATCTCCGAGGGCACAAATTAGCGCTCGTATGGTTCGGCTACAAGATCGCCGAGCTGCGGGCCCGACGAAGCGCGAGCATCGGTGCGGAACGTCGTCCCGACGGGAAGACGACGAAGACAGTCAGCAAGATCGTTGATGTAATCGAATCCGAGGCGGCGAACAAGGAAGTCCTCCGTCGACCAATGCTGGAAAGGTTCGCACAAGATTGCATCGGATTCGCGACCGAACTACATCGAACGGTTCGGTCAGGCGGCCGCTGCGTCTTGGTCGTCGGCAACTCCACGCTAAAGGGCAACTACATTCGTAACGACGTCATCACTCAAAAGGCCATGGAACACGCTGGATTCCGGATGATTGACGACGCGCGGTATGAACGCGAAATTCCACCTTCTAGCCGCTACATGGCCATCAACGCATCGGATACTGAGTCGAGCGTGACCAAGCGAATGAGAACCGAAATAGTCATGACTCTGGAACGCCCCTGACGATGGCCGACGCCTCAGCCTTCCGACCACATGCAAGGCTCCTCACGATGCTCGGCGAGCAGCTAATCCGTAGTGATCGAATCGCGTTGGTCGAGTTGGTCAAGAACTCTTATGACGCTGACGCGACCCTGGTAACGGTCGACTTCAGAGACTTCAACGAGGACATGACCGCAGGCCCCGGATCAGCGATCGTCGTCCGCGACGATGGATCGGGTATGTCGGAGTCGGTCGTGCGCGAAGCGTGGCTGAATCCAGCCACTCCTTCGAAGCGGCTAATCAAGATGTCAAACCCGAGAACCGAACGAGGTCGCATACTTCAGGGCGAGAAGGGGATCGGCCGTTTCGCCGCATTCAAGCTCGGGCGCGAGATTCACTTGTCATCTCGTACTCAGGGCAGCCCCACCGAGGTGACGGTCGCGGTCGACATCGCGATGCTTGACGAGGGTACCGGCGCCCCGAGCGAGATGTACCTGGATGAGCTACCGGTGATGATCGAGAGCGGGTCACCGATCGCCTTCGAAGGCGGCGCCGGTGCTTCATCGCACGGAACTCAGATCGAGATAAGAAACCTGCGAGGTTCTTGGAGTAACGACGCGGTCGAGAACTCCCTAGTCGATGTTCTTAGGCTCCAACCGCTTCACTGGGTGGCTCCAGATCAGACGCAGTCGGACGATTTCAGAGTCGAGTTCCTGCGCGACGGAGTTCCTGAGTCTTTCAGGAGCGAGAAGACCGCTCCAATCGACCTGATTCTTGAGCGCGCGGTCCTGACAATCGACGAGGGCCGATTTGACGTCGGGGCGAACGAAATCGATTTCTTGGTCAACGGTGCGAGAGAGTGCCTCAAGCTCGATGGTCCAGAGCTGCGCGGAAACTCGGAGTTCATCGCGCGCTTCAAGACCGGCGAGGGCGAGTGGAGACGTCCCGAGTGTGGCCCGTTTGAGTTCAAGTTCTACGTCTTTGACCTCAACGGTGATGTTTCCGAACAGTTTCGGTTGGACCCTCAGGAGAAGACCGCACTCAAGCAGCACCGCATCTATCTCTATCGGGACGGCGTTCGCGTCTATCCCTATGGAGACCCGGACGACGACTGGCTTCGGATCGACGCGACTCGCGGCACGCGTTCTGCTCGGACGACGTTCAGCAACGATCAGACGGTGGGGTACGTCGCGATCTCGCAAGCGCACAATCCGGACCTGCGCGACAAGACGAGCCGCGAGGGTCTGCTTGACGTCGGCAATGCAACCGAAGACTTTGTTGCGCTCCTCCAATCAGTGCTCTCCTTCGTTCGCGGCGACCACTACGCGAAGTATCTGGTTAAGAAGCGTCAGGAACGCGAGTCCAAGCTCGAGAAGACCAGCGGGGAAGGTGGGAGTCTTGATTCGCTCGTCGGCGATAAGTCCATCCCCGCTTCGGCGCGTGCCGAGATCGCGAGAGTGGCCAATGCCATCGCGGCAGAGCGAGAACTCTCGCGTTTGCAGATCGAACGACTTGAGGACCTTGCCGCAGTGGGTCTATCTATCGAGATGGCATCCCACGACCTGATCGCGGCCGGGTCTGAATCACTTCGCACGGCGAGATTGGTCCGGGACGAGTTGCGTTCCCAAGGGCACGCCGGGGACTACGTTTACGAGCTGAACGACGGACTCATTCGACGTTTGGAGTTCGTGAGCACCCGGTTCGAGGACGTTCAAGGCCTGTTCGTCTCCACCAGGGCAAAGCCTGGGGCCCTTGACGTCCTCCAGT
>NZ_JBIIAW010000083.1:0-13636 GCF_044239695.1 Pseudolysinimonas sp.
TCCCATCCCATCGCCCGCCCGACCGCGGCGGCGGCGGCCTGAACTGATTCGGCGAGCTCGCTCTCCGACGCCGTCACGCGAGCCAGCAGGCCACCGAGACTGATGGCGCCCACGGCGGTCCCGCGCTCGTCGACGAGCGCCACCGCGATGGCGGCGACCCCGTCGGTGACGTCACCGCGCGTGACGGCATAGCCGTTCGTACGGGCGGCCTCGACGCGCGCGGCGAGGTCGGGGCTGTAGGCCCGGCGACCGACGAGGGCGGTCGCCGCCGCATGCTCGAGGGTCGAGAGGATGGCGGTGCCGGCCGCGCCGACACCGAGGGGCACGAACGTCCCCGGCGGGGTCGAGAGATCGCGCATCGGATGCGAGCCCTCAATGCGGTCCGCGCAGAAGGCCTGGTCGCCGCGGCGCAGCATGAGGTAGACGGTCTCCCCCGTCTGGTCGCGAAGCTCGCGAAGGGCTGCTCGCGCCTCGGTGCGGAGGTCGAGCGACGCCTCGACGACGTGGGCAAGTTGCAGAAGACGCACCCCGAGGCGGTAGCCGCGCGAACCGGAGCTCTGCTCCAGAAGTCCGAGACCGACCAGGGTCTGCGCGAGCCGGTGAACGGAGGCCTTGCTGAGGCCGAGGATCGACGCGAGCTGAGTCAGACCCAACTCGGGTTGCTCAGCCGTGAACGCGAACAACAGGTTGCCCGCTCGCACCACGGTTTGCAGATCCGGTCCGCTTTCCGAACCATCGATTCGCTCCATGGACCCTGAAGTTAGGGGCCATGAATCACAAATGCAAGCCGGAAATCAAATCGGTACGAGCGCGAAACCTGATTGACACACGCCGTGGCGCATGATTGCATCAGTCCACTCAGCGTACCGTCGGTTCACTGAGCGGATCGACGGAGATCTTCGAAGGGCACGGGATGCAGATCACGGGTGCGGTGCTCGAACGCTCGGGCGATGCGGCACCGTACGCCGTTTCGCGCCCGCTGACGATCGGCGCTCTGGACCTCGATCCACCGGGCGCGGACGAGGTGCTGATCCGTGTCGAGGCGGCGGGCATCTGCCACTCCGACCTGTCGGTGATGAACGGCGACCGGCCCCGCCCTCTCCCGATGCTGCTCGGGCACGAGGCCGCCGGAACCGTGCTCGAAGTCGGCGCCAACGTGGGTGATCTCGTCCCTGGCGACGCGGTGGTCGCGAGCTTCCTACCGCGGTGCGGTGCGTGTCGCGAATGCTCGACGAATGGGCGCGTGCCGTGCAGTCGCGGAACCGCCGCGAACACCGCCGGTGAACTGCTCGGTGGCGGGCGGCGGCTGACACGACACGGCGAGCCGATCGGCCATCACCTCGGTGTCTCGGGGTTCGCCAGCCATGCGGTGCTTCATCGTGCCTCGCTGGTCGCCGTCGGAGAAGGGATCCCCTTCGACGTGGCGGCGCTGATGGGCTGCGCGGTGCTGACCGGCGGCGGAGCCGTCGTGAACGCCGCGCGCCCCGAAGCCGGGCAGCGGATCGTCGTCGTCGGACTGGGTGGAGTGGGAATGGTGGCACTCATCACCGGTCTCGCGTACGAGGGAGTGGAGGTCGTCGGTGTCGACACGACCGTGTCGAAACTCGACGCGGCCCGAGCGGCCGGCGCGCACGCGGTCTACACGCCTGACCAGGCGGTCGACGTGGGCCTCAGCGGCGACGCCGTGATCGAGGCCGCGGGAAACGCGCGAGCCTTCGAGCTGGCCGTCGCCCTGACCAGCGTCGGCGGGACGACGGTCACCGTCGGCTTGCCGCCCGCACAGGCTCGCGCCACGATCGCTCCGCTCGACCTCGTCAGCGGCGCCCGCACGATCGTGGGGAGCTATCTCGGATCCGCGGTGCCGTCCCGCGACATCCCACGATTCGTGGAGCTCTGGAGGGCGGGTCGCCTCGACGTCGAGAGCCTCATCTCCGGCCGCATCCCCCTCGAGAGCCTGAACGAGGGCATGGACGACCTCGCCTCAGGTGCGGCGCTGCGGCAGATCGTCACGGTCGACTGCTGACCCTCGACGCCGCTCGGACCCCTTGACCGCTCGAGGGACCCCCGCGTGCGGGGATCCCTCGGGTCGGAGAACCCTCTGTGGCGTCAGAGTTACGCGCCGATCGCGGCGGTCTTCTCCGGCTTCGGGTCGCGGCCGGACTGACGGCCGGTCTCGAACGTGAACTCCCCGTCGACGAACTCGACGCGCACGTGGTCGCCCGCCTCGAGCTCGCTGTGCAGGATCTTCTCCGAGAGCCGGTCCTCGATCTCGTGCTGCACCGCGCGGCGCAGCGGGCGGGCGCCCATCGACGGGTCCCAGCCGATGTCGATGAGCCGCGACTTCGCGTCGTCGGAGATCTCGATCGTCATGTCCCGGTCGAGCAGACGCTCCTGGAGCCGCTTGATGAAGAGTCCGACGATCTGCAGCAGCTCGTCCTTGTTGAGCTGCGGGAAGACGATCGTCTCGTCGACGCGGTTCAGGAACTCCGGCTTGAAGTGCTTCTTCAGCTCCTCGACGACCTTCGCGCGCATGCCGGCGTAGTCGGCCGCGGCGTTGCCCTCGAGGGTGAAGCCGACGGGGCCGCCGGTGATGTCCTTCGTGCCGAGGTTGGTCGTCATGATGATGACGGTGTTCTTGAAGTCGACGACGCGGCCCTGGCCATCCGTCAGACGTCCCTCCTCCAGGATCTGGAGCAGCGAGTTGAAGATGTCGGGGTGCGCCTTCTCGATCTCGTCGAAGAGCACGACGCTGAACGGCTTGCGGCGCACCTTCTCGGTGAGCTGGCCGCCCTCTTCGAACCCGACGAACCCGGGAGGGGCACCGAACAGCCGCGAGACGGTGTGCTTCTCGCCGTACTCCGACATGTCGAGGGAGATGAGCGCGTTCTCGTCATCGAACAGGAACTCGGCGAGCGCCTTGGCGAGCTCGGTCTTACCGACACCGGTGGGGCCGGCGAAGATGAACGAGCCCGACGGACGCTTCGGGTCCTTCAGTCCGGCGCGCGTGCGGCGGATGGTCTTGGCGAGGACCGAGATGGCCTCCTCCTGACCGATGACCCGCTCGTGCAGCGCCTTCTCCATGAAGATGAGCCGGCTCGACTCCTCCTCGGTGAGCTTAAACACCGGGATGCCGGTCGCGTTCGCGAGCACCTCGGCGATGACGCCTTCATCCACCGTTCCGGATGCCGCGACGTCGCCGGCGCGCCACTGCTTCTCGAGGCGGAGCCGCTCACCGAGCAGCTTCTTCTCCTCGTCGCGCAGACTGGCGGCCTTCTCGAAGTCCTGCTCCTCGATTGCAGCCTCCTTCGAGGCGCGCACGGTGGCGATCTTCTCGTCGAACTCGCGCAGCTCCGGCGGGGCCGAGAGGATCGAGAGGCGCAGGCGGGCGCCGGCCTCGTCGATCAGGTCGATCGCCTTGTCGGGCAGGAAGCGGTCCTGCACGTAGCGGTCGGCGAGGTTCGCCGCCGACACGATCGCACCGTCGGTGATCGACACCTTGTGGAAGGCCTCGTACTTGTCGCGGAGGCCCTTCAGGATGTTGATCGTGTGCGGGATCGTGGGCTCGTGCACCTGCACCGGCTGGAAGCGCCGCTCGAGGGCGGCATCCTTCTCGAAGTGCTTGCGGTACTCGTCGAGCGTCGTCGCGCCGATCGTCTGCAGCTCCCCGCGCGCGAGCAGCGGCTTGAGGATGCTGGCCGCGTCGATCGCACCCTCGGCGGCACCCGCCCCGACGAGGGTGTGGATCTCGTCGATGAAGGTGATGATGTCGCCGCGGGTGCGGATCTCCTTGGTGACCTTCTTGAGGCGCTCCTCGAAGTCACCGCGGTAGCGGGACCCGGCGATGAGCGAGCCGAGGTCGAGCGTGTAGAGCTGCTTGTCCTTGAGGGTCTCGGGCACGTCGCCGCGCACGATCGCCTGCGCGAGGCCTTCGACGACGGCGGTCTTGCCGACGCCGGGCTCGCCGATCAGCACGGGGTTGTTCTTGGAGCGGCGGGAGAGGATCTGCATGACCCGCTCCATCTCCTTCTCGCGCCCGATGACCGGGTCGAGCTTGCCGTCGCGCGCCGCCTGGGTGAGGTTGCGGCCGAACTGGTCGAGGATCTGGCTGCCCTTGTCGGGCGTCGCGTCGTTGCCGCCGACCGCGACCTGCTCCTTGCCCTGGTAGCCCGAGAGCAACTGGATGACCTGCTGACGCACGCGGTTCAGGTCGGCGCCGAGCTTCACGAGCACCTGGGCGGCGACGCCCTCGCCCTCGCGGATCAGGCCGAGCAGGATGTGCTCGGTGCCGATGTAGGAGTGACCGAGCTGCAGGGCCTCGCGCAGCGACAGCTCGAGCACCTTCTTGGCGCGCGGGGTGAAGGGGATGTGGCCGGTCGGCTGCTGCTGACCCTGGCCGATGATGTCCTGGACCTGCTCGCGCACGGCGTCGAGCGAGATGCCGAGCGACTCGAGCGCCTTCGCGGCGACGCCCTCACCCTCGTGGATCAGCCCGAGCAGGATGTGCTCGGTGCCGATGTAGTTGTGGTTGAGCATCTTCGCCTCTTCCTGGGCGAGGACGACCACCCGGCGGGCTCGGTCTGTGAAGCGCTCGAACATTCTGAACTCCTGTGGACGCCGGTCGGAAGGCGCCGATACATCCGAGGGTAACGACGCAGGCTGGCGAAAACTCCCGTGTTCGCTCACGGCTCAGCGCGGGCTTGACGGGACCGGGGTGCGTGTGGTTATCGTAGATCGATAACATCGACAATCGATAAGGAGCTCCTCGTGAGTACCTCCCCCACCACCCTCTCCCGATCCGACCTGATCGGGATGTACGGCACCATCGGCCTCGGCGCGATCGGGGCCGCCCTGACCGTCTGGGCGATGATCGCGCGCCTCGCCGAAGTGCTCCCCGAGCGCGGCATCCCGGTGCTCGTCCCGTTCTCGGGGGAGACCGCCGCGCTGCCCATCGGTCCCGGCGGAACGGATCTCATCGTCGACGTCGACCGCGCGGTCGTGACCGTCGACGACCCGGCCGCCGCCACATTCTTCGCCCTGGTCGCTCAGCCGATCGTGACGGGGCTGGCTGTGCTCGTCGGCATCGTGTTGCTGTGCCTGTTCTGCGTCAACCTCGCCCGTGGTCGCGCGTTCGCCGCCTCGACCGTGCGCATCGTGACCGCGGGGACCGGCGTGCTCATGGCCGGCTGGGTGCTGGGCTGGCTGTTCCAGACCATGGGCGTGAACGGCGCCCTGTCCGCCGTGAGCGACTACGAGTACGACGGCGTGCTGTTCGAGACCGACTTCGCGGTGATCTTCGGGATCCTCGCCCTCGGCGCGATCAGCGCCGCGTTCCAGATCGGCCACCGGTTGCAGCGCGAGAACGAAGGGCTCGTCTGATGACCGGCGCACTGCAGACCCGCAGGAATCGTGCGCTCGGCCTCGCCGAGAAGACCATCCTGGGCTTCATCGCCGGCGCGGCCACCGCGATCGGCGTCGTCGAGATCGTCTTCCTCGTCGGCCGGATCATCGCCGGCGCGTCGGGACCCGTCACCCTCAGCGGCGTTCCGACCACCGAACCGCTCGACGCCGGGTTCGGAGGCGCGACCTTCGACACGGTCACGCTCATGACCGACCTCACGACGGGTGGGCGGGCCGCCTTCATCGCCGCCGGCATCCTCACGTCGCTTCTCACGCTCGGCATCTGCGCCGTCGTCGTCTGGCTCTGCCTGCGGGTGTTCGTGGGCAAGCCGTTCGTCGGGTCCGCGACCTGGGGCATCGGGATCGTCGCGATCCTGGTGGTCGTCGTCGCCCTCGGCCGGCCCGCCCTCCTCGGGGTCGCGAACGCCGAGGCGGCGGCCGCGCTAGACCTCGATCAACTCCCGGTCTTCCTCGTCGCCTTCGATCCGGCGCCGATCGGCTGGGCGTTCGCCCTGATGGTCGTCACCGCAGCGTTCGAGATCGGGCAGCGTCTGCAGCGCGACACCGAGGCGCTCGTCTGATGGCCGACACCTCCGCACCCGCACCCGTCGACGCCTCGCAGCGCATCGCCTTCGCCGTCATCGCCGGGATGGCCGGCGTGCTCGGCCTGATCCTCACGATCGACGGCATCTGGCGCACGATCTCGATCGCGATCGGCACGGAGGGCATCGAGCTGCTCGCCCGCGGCGACCTGCCCGGCGCCGACGCCCGCATCTCGACGGCGACCGTGCTGTCGTCCGAGGTGGGCGGATCGAGCCTCGGATTCCTCGTCGCCGGGTCGACGGCGACGCTGCTCGTCACCGCCGCCACCTATCTGGCGGTCGTGGTCTTCCTCGTGCTCGCCGCGCGGGGTACCCCCTTCCACCACCTCCTCTACCGGGTGGCTCTCGTCGCCGGGACGGTGATGACCTTCGGCGGGCTGGCCGGATCCGCACTCTCCGGCGTCGGGCGGGTGCAGGCCGCCGACCACCTGGGCGCCGTGCCCGACGGTCCGTTCGAGGCGGCGTTCACGATCGCGCCCGGCGACTGGTCGTTCGGCGTGGTGGTGCTCGTCGCCGCCTACGTCATCCGCATCGGGCAGCGCCTCCAGCGCGACACGGAAGGACTCGTGTAGATGGCCCCCGCCGACGACGAGGATGCCGGCCGCATCCACTGCCGTCTCGACGAACTGCTCGCCGAGCGCGGGATGACGCTGACCAAGCTCGCGGAACTGGTGGGCGTGAGCCTGGTGAACCTCTCGGTGCTGAAGAACGACCGGGCCCGCGCCATCCGCTTCTCGACCCTCACCGCGATCTGCGACGCCTTGCAGTGCGAGGTGGGTGAGCTGCTCGTCGTGCGCTGAGTCGGCGGCCTACGGATTCGGGTTGCTGGCGCGCCCGTCGAGCCAGAGGGTGTTCGACGGGTCGCTGTGGGCGGTGCCGGATCCGACGTGCTTGTCGGCGATCTGCGGCCCCTTCGTGATGACGTGGACGAGCGCCATCCCGTGACCGCGGCCGAGCGCGAAGTCGGCCGCGAGCCACGCCAGGATGGGCGCGGCCTTCGTGTTCGCGTCGAACCCCTTCTCGGCGGCGAGCGCGAGGAACTGCCGCGGCGTGAGGCCCGTCTTCTCCTCGATGTTGTCGAGGTACGCCTGGAACGTCATGCCGGAAAGATACTCCGCGCCACCCCTCCTGCGGGTTGAGTGCCGCCGCAGGCGGTGTATCGAAACCCGCCCCGAGGAGCTCGAACGTGGGCTTCGATACACCGGGCTACGCCCGGCACTCAACCCGCGGGGATAGCTACCATCCGAAGGGTGAGCAACCTCGAGAAGGACCCCACGGAGACGGTCGCCGTCGCCGAGCCGCCGCACGACGGCGTGGAGATCCTCGAGCCCCGGGAGGTTCCGCTCGGGGGGCCGCGCGCGTTGCCCGTACGCCGGACCCTGCCGCAGCGGGCGCGCAGCCTGGTCGGCGCGTGGTGCTTCGTCGACTCCTACGGGCCCGTCCCGGGTGATCGTGCCGGCACGATGGACGTTCCGCCGCATCCGCACACCGGCCTGCAGACGGTGAGCTGGCTCTACGCCGGCGAGATCGAGCACCGCGACTCGGCTGGCAGCCATGCACTCGTCGAGCCGGGGCAGGTCAATCTGATGACGGCGGGAGCGGGCATCCAGCACTCGGAGGTGTCGACGGGAGCCGCCCGCGAGCTGCACGGGGTGCAGTTGTGGGTGGCGCTGCCCGACCGGTCGCGTCACGTGGCGCCGTTCTTCGAATCGTTCTCGCCGCAGCCGTTCACGGTGGGCGACGCGACGCTGCGGGTCTTCATCGGCGAACTGGCCGGCGCGCGCAGCCCGGTCTCGGCCTTCACCGGACTGGTCGGCGCGCAGATCGACCTCCCGGCGGGCGGGGTTGTCGAGCTCGCGGTCGACGAGACCCACGAGCACGGCTTCGTCGTGGATGCCGGCGAACCCCGACTGCAGGGGGTGCCGATCCCCGGCGACCGGCTCGGCGTCGTTCCGGCCGGCCCCGGCATCCTGCGTCTCGAAGCCGGCGATCGCGACGTGCGGGGGCTGCTCATCGGCGGCGAGCCGCTCGGGGAGCCGATCGTGATGTGGTGGAACTTCGTCGGCCGCAGCCACGACGAGGTCGTCGCCTTCCGCGAGCAGTGGCAGAGCCAGGTCATCGCCGGCGCGGACCCCGACGGAAGGTTCGGCCATGTCGACGGCTATCCGGGCGCGGCGCTGCCGGCTCCCGTGCTGCCGAACGTGAGACTCCAGCCCCGCTCCTGAGCCTGCGCCCGACTTTCCCTGACGCCGCGGCTCTGCCACGGTGGGAGGCATGACCCGACGCCGCATCCTGCCCGCCCTCGTCACCGCGGGCGTGATCGCGCTCGCCCTCACCGGCTGCGTGCGCTTCCAGGCCGACCTGACCCTCAACCCCGGCGACGTGGTCGACGGCCAGATCGTCGTCGCCGTGCTTGCCACGGAGGACACCGACGAGGCGCGATCGACCGCTCTCGCCTACGTCGCCGACATCGAGTCGACGTTGCTCGGGTCGCTGCGCGACGCGAGCGGGGTCACGACGACCGAGTACGCCCAGGACGACTACCTCGGCACGCTCATCGAGTTCGACGACATCTCGCTCGACGCGTTCTCGGGACAGCGCCCGGAGTCGCTGAGGTTCGTGCGCGACGGCGACTCGTACACCTTCACCGGCACGCTCGACTTCTCGGCGCAGTCGATCCCGTCGGACGACACGACCGAGGATGACGGCAACCTCCGCGTCTCGGTCACCTTTCCCGGCGAGGTGACCGAGCAGCAGAACGGCGAGGTGTCGGGCACGACCGTCACCTGGACGACCGCCCTCGACCAGCGCGTGGAGATGTCGGCCACCGGGGCGGCGAACCCGCCCGGCCCGCCGGTGCTGCTGATCGTCGCCATCGTGGTCGGCGTGCTCGTGCTCCTGGCGGCGGTCGTCGCGGTGCTGCTGCTCCTGCGCTCGCGCCGGGCGAAGGCGGCGGTCACTCCCGCACCGGTCGCCACGGAGACCCCGGACGCCGACGAGAAGCCGGCCCCGGAGGTCTGACCTCAGCGCCGGATGCGCGTCGGCTTCAGGAGTCGGCGCGGTCCTTCAGCGCGGCGCGCTTCGCGCGCTCCTCGACCTCGACCTGGGCGGCGGCGGCGCGCTCGGCGCCGTCCGACCTGATGATGGCGCGGAACACGAACCAGAAGAGCACACCGAACAGCAGGGTGGGCACGACCGAGAAGATCGCGTTGGCCCAGAACTCTTCCGGCATGGACCCAGGGTAGCTCGCGTCAGGGCAGGAAGAACGCGACGGCGACGACGGCGACGATCAGCACGAGCCCGCCGATGGCGACGAGGCGGGAGGTTCGACGGTCCATCAGCCTTTCGCGATCATCCCGAGGATCCCACTGATCAGCAGGAAGACGCCGATGCCACCGACGACGACCCAGGTGGCGACGCGGGGCGGGGTGACGCGCGGAGGCTGGTTGCTCACCTCAGCACCGTAACAGCCGGGCTCTCAGGCATCCTGTTCGCGGCGGATGCGGGTCTGGATGACGACGGCCGCGAGGAAGACGACCGAGAAGCCGAGGGCTCCGATCACCCACACGCCGCCGGGCACCGCGTCCCCGCCGGGCCGCGCGACGGTCGGCGTCGCCGCCGGGTGCTCGGGCAGCGGCAGGGTGGGGAGTTCCAGGTCGACGTGGAACGTCGCGGGCGCCGACCATGCGCCGTCGGGGAGGGCGCGAACCTGCCACGAGAACGACCCGCTCTCGACCTCGATCGCCGTCGCGGTCGAGGTCGCGATCATCGTCGCAGGGTCGCCGCCGTCGACCGACCAGGTCACCTCGTAGCCGTTCGGGGCGTCGACCGGGGTCCACTCGAGCACGACCGTGCCGGGCTCGAGGAACGCACCCTCCTCCGGGGCGACGGCGGCGGGCGCATCGGGCTCCGCCGCGTGCGCCGTCGCGGGGAGCGCCAACGCGATGCTCGCGCCGCACACGCCGACGACCACCGCGAGGACGATCGCGGAGAACAGCCGTCGGGCGAGTCGAGGCACGGGGCTTCCGGGGGTCGGGGGTCACCTGCGCCGGGGGGTGCGCGGGTGGTTCCCAAGCTAGTCAGCCGCCGTCGGCGGGCACAGCCCCCCGAACGGCGCGATGAGCCCCCACTTCGGGGGCAGAGGGAGGCTCGATGTGACCGGCGGGCCCTACTTGACCAGCGGGAAGAGGATCGTCTCGCGGATGCCGAGGCCGGTGATGGCCATCAGCAGGCGGTCGATCCCCATGCCCATCCCGCCCATCGGCGGCATCCCGTGCTCCATCGCCCGCAGGAACTCCTCGTCGAGCCGCATCGCCTCGTCGTCGCCGCGTGCGCCCTGCTTCGCCTGCTCGACGAAGCGCTCGCGCTGGATGACCGGGTCGACCAGCTCGGAGTAGCCGGTCGCGAGTTCGAAGCCCCGCACGTACAGGTCCCACTTCTCGACGACGCCGGCGATCGACCGGTGGTCGCGCACGAGCGGCGAGGTGTCGACGGGGAAGTCCATGACGAAGGTCGGCGCGGTGAGCCCGGGCTTCACGAAGTGCTCCCAGAGCTCTTCGACGAGCTTGCCGTGCGTGGAGAGCTTCACCTCGACGCCGACCTTCGCCGCCAGAGCCTCGAGCTCCGGCACGGTCGACTGCGGCGTGACCTCGACACCGGCGGCCTCGGAGAGTGAGGAGTACATCGGCAGGCGCGCCCATTCGCCGCCCAGGTCGAACTCGGTGCCGTCGGCCCAGGTCACGACGTGCGAGCCGGCCACCGCGAAGGCGGCATTCTGCACCAGCTCCTGGGTGAGGTCGGCGATCGAGTGGTAGTCGCCGTACGACTGGTACGCCTCGAGCATCGCGAACTCGGGGCTGTGGGTGGAGTCGGCGCCCTCGTTGCGGAAGTTGCGGTTGATCTCGAACACCCGCTCGAGACCACCGACGACGGCGCGCTTGAGGAAGAGTTCCGGCGCGATGCGCAGGAACAGCTCGGTGTCGAACGCGTTGCTGTGGGTGACGAAGGGGCGAGCGGATGCCCCGCCGTGGATCGTCTGCAGCATCGGCGTCTCGACCTCGAGGAAACCGTGCGACGTGAACGTCGAGCGCAGGCTCGCGACGGTCGTGGCGCGCGCGACGACCGTCTTCCTCGCCTGATCGCGGGTGATGAGGTCGAGGTAGCGCTGCCGCATCCGGGTCTCGTCGGAGAGCTCCGAGTGCAGGTTGGGCAACGGCATGAGGGCCTTCGAGGCGATCTTCCAGTCCGCGACGAGGATGCTGAGCTCCCCGCGGCGCGACGAGATGACCTCGCCCGACACGAAGACGAAGTCACCGAGGTCGACGAGGTCCTTCCACCGTTCGAGCGACTCCTCGCCGACCTGGTCGAGCGACACCATCGCCTGGATGCGCGACCCGTCGCCCGCCTGCAGCGACGCGAAGCACAGCTTCCCGGTGTTCCGCGAGAACACCACCCGCCCGGCCAGCCCGACAACGTCACCGGTGGAGGAGTCAGCGGAAAGCTCCGGGAACTTGGCCCGCACCTCCGCGATCGTCGACGTGATCGGCACCGAAACCGGATACGCGCCCTCGCCGGCCGTTTCGGCATCCTGAATCAACCGCGCGCGCTTCTGAAGCCGCACGGCCTTCTGCTCGGCGATGTCCTCGAACTCAGGCGTCTCGTCAGTCACAGGAACAGCTCAATTCAGGTAGAGGGAGTCGTTGTCGATGAGGCGGGCCGGGCCGACCTGCGCGGCGATGAGCACCCGTGCCGGGCCTCGGTAACCGTCGTCGACCGGGAGGAAGGTCTTCGGGTCGACGACCTTGAGGTAGTCGAGCGTCACCAGCTTCTCATCCATGAGCACCGACTGCGCGGCGGCGAGCACGCTGTCGATGCCGCGGTCGCCCGCCGACTGCGCCGCCTCGAGCGCGCGGCTCAGGGCGCGCGCCGCGCGGCGCTCGTTGGGTCCGAGGTAGCGGTTGCGGCTGGACATCGCGAGCCCGTCTTCTTCGCGCACCGTCTCGATGACCTCGACGGCGACCGGGATGTTGAGGTCCCTCACCATCCGCTTCACGAGGAAGAGCTGCTGGGCATCCTTCTGGCCGAACGTGACGAGGTCGGGCTGCACGATCTGCAGGAGCTTCGCGACCACGGTCAGCACGCCGTCGAAGTGCCCCGGACGCGAACGGCCCTCGAACAGCGTCGCGACCGGACCGCCGGAGACCTTCACCTGGGTGCCGCCGTCGGGATACATCTGCTCCACGGTCGGAGCGAAGACGAACTCGACGCCGAGCGCCTCGAGCTGGACGAGATCTCCCTCGAGGTCACGCGGGTACTTCCCGAGATCCTCGGTCGCGCCGAACTGGAGGGGGTTCACGAAGATCGAGACGACGACCACGTCCGCGAGCTCCCGGGCCCGCTTCACGTGCTCGAGGTGGCCGCGGTGCAGGGCGCCGAGCGTGGGCACGAGGGCGATGCTCTTTCCGGCGACCCGAAGCGGTGCCAGCTCCGAGCGGATTCCGGTGATCGTCTCGGCGACGACAGGACTGCTCACGATTCGGGTGCCTCCGCGTCGATCGTATCGGCGCGGTAGGCCCCGGCCGCGCCGAGGGCGTTCTCCACCGCGGAGCGCATGAGCGGGCCGAGCAGGTCGCCGGGACGTTCGACGCCGATCGCGGCGAGAGCCCCCGCGGCCTGGGCGACGATCGCGGTCGAGAAGCCGGTCGCGGCGGCGATCGCATCGGCGTAGGCCGCCCGGTCGGCCTCGGCGACGACGACGGGTTCGGCCCCCATCTCGACGACGAGAGCCTGCGCGATCGGCAGCACCGGGGTCGGCGCGGTCACCGCGAACCAGGATTCCCGCAGTCGCACGAGGTCGAGGCTCGTGCCGGTGAACGCCATCGCGGGATGCAGGGCGAGCGGGATGCCGCCGGCCGCGGCCGCCGGGGCCAGCACGCCCACCCCGAACTCCGGCGCGGTGTGCGCCACCAGCTGCCCGGGCTGCCAGGCACCGGTCGCCGCGAGACCGCTCACGAGTGCCTCGAGTTCGGCGGCCGGGACGGCGATGAGCACGAGCTCGGACCGCTCGACGACCTCCGGTACGGTGAGCACCGGCACGCCCGGCAGCAGCACGTCGGCGCGCTCGCGACCCGCCTCCGACACCGTGCTGATGCCGACGATCGCGTGCCCCGCACCGCCCAGCGCGGCGGCGAGCACGGGCCCGACCCGCCCGGCACCGATGATCCCGATCCCGAGGCGCCCCGACCGCCGGCTCACGCTTCGCTCGAGCGCCAGCGGTGGCTGCGGTCGGTTCCGGCGGCGGCGACCGCTGCGGCAGCGGCATCCCGGAACAGCGCCTGGGCGTCGTCGACATCCAGAGCGCCGATGGCCGGCGAGATCGGACCGGCGACGGTGTGCACGTGCACGTTGGCGAGACGGAGCGAGCGGGCGAGCGGCCCCTGCTCGACGGCGACGCTCTGCACCCGCGGAGTCGGCACGATCGCGAGTTCGCGCCAGATCGCGCCGCGCCGCAGCAGTACCGCGCCCGGGAAGAGCGCGAAGCCGTTGCGCCGCCACGAGAACCAGCGCACGATCGCGGCGCGGCGCGGGGAGCTAGTGAACTCGTCGTCGCCACCGCGCCCGGCGAGTCCGCGCTCGAA
>NZ_JBIIAW010000181.1:0-2998 GCF_044239695.1 Pseudolysinimonas sp.
TCGTGGGCAGGGCGGCCTCAGAGGAGGGCCCCGCATCCACTGCGCGTGTTCTCGTCGGCCTCACCACCGAGGGCAAGCGCGCGGGGCGCGCCGGCTACCCGGTCTTCGACGCGGATCGCGAGGTTGGCGTCATCACGAGCGGTGCGCTGTCACCCACCCTCGGGTACCCCATCGCGATGGCCTACGTCGACCCCGACGCGGCCGAGTCCACGAGTCTGGCGGTCGATGTGCGTGGAACGCGCATCCCCGCATCCGTAGTGAAACTGCCCTTCTACAAGAGAGAGTCCAAGTAATGGCTGACGCAACCACCCTCCAGTACACCGCCGAGCACGAGTGGGTGCTGGTTGACGGCGACACCGCCACCGTTGGCATCACCGCCTACGCGGCCGAGAAGCTGGGCGACGTCGTCTTCGTCGAGCTGCCCGCGGTCGGCGCCGACGTCGCCAGCGGATCGGTGGTCGGCGAAATCGAGTCGACCAAGTCGGTGGGCGAGCTCTTCGCACCCGTCAACGGCACGGTGGCCGAGGCGAACTCCTCGGTGGTCGACGACCCGTCACTGGTCAACTCCGACCCCTTCGGCGAGGGCTGGCTCATCAAGGTGACCTTCACGGAGCTTCCTGCCCTGCTCAGCTACGACGAGTACACGGCGCTGGTCGGCGAGTAATGTCAGTTCCTTTCTCCGCGCGCCACATCGGAACGGATGACGCGGCGCAGTCCCGCATGCTCGCCGCCCTCGGCTACGACTCGGTCGACGCTCTCGTCACCGCCGCCGTGCCGGATGCGATCGCCGTCGGCCCCATCGCCGACTCCGTCATTCCCGCCGCCGCCTCGGAGCGCGAGGCTCTCGCCGAGCTGCGCGCCCTCGCCTCGAAGAACCGGGTCAACCGGTCGATGATCGGCCTCGGCTACTACGACACGATCACCCCCGCCGTGATCAAGCGCAATGTGCTCGAGAACCCGAGCTGGTACACGGCGTACACGCCCTACCAGCCCGAGATCTCGCAGGGCCGGCTTGAGGCGCTCATCAACTTTCAGACGATGGTCGCCGACCTCACCGGCATGGCGACCGCCAACGCGTCGATGCTCGACGAAGCCACCGCCGTCGTCGAGGGCATGCTGCTCGCGCGCCGTGCGTCCGGTTCGACGGCGAACACCTTTCTGGTCGACGCCGACACCCTCCCGCAGACGAAGGCGCTGCTGCGCAACCGCGCCGACGCCGTCGGCATTGCCCTGGTCGAGACCGACTTCTCCACCATCGAGCCGGCCTTCGGCGTCTTCATCCAGTACCCCGGCGCCTCGGGGCGCGTCTGGGACCCCAGCTCTGTCATCGCCGCCGTCAAGGAGCAGGGCGGTGTCGCGATCGTCGCGGCCGACCTGCTCGCGATGACGCTCATCAAGGCGCCCGGCGAACTCGGCGCGGATGTCGCGGTCGGCTCGTCGCAGCGCTTCGGCGTTCCCATGGGCTTCGGCGGCCCCCACGCCGGCTACATGGCCGTGCGCGCCGGGCTGGAGCGGCAGCTTCCGGGTCGCCTCGTCGGTGTCTCGCAGGATGCCGCCGACCCCGCCTACCGCCTGTCGCTGCAGACACGCGAGCAGCACATCCGCCGCGAGAAGGCCACGTCGAACATCTGCACCGCGCAGGTGCTGCTCGCCATCATGGCCGGCATGTACGCCGTCTACCACGGGCCGCAGGGCCTCAAGACGATTGCGCAGAACGTGCACCGCACGACGGTCAACGCCGCCGCGCGCCTGCGGGCCTCGCAGGTCACCGTCGTGCACGAGAGCTACTTCGACACCCTGCTGGTGAGCGTGCCTGGGCGTGCCTCCGAGGTTGTCGCGGCCGCCTACGCCGACGGCATTCTCTACGGCCTCGTCGACGACGACACCGTGCGCCTCAGCTTCGACGAGGTCAGCGCCCTCGACGCGGAGCTGCTCGACCGCATCCTCGCGCCCCTCGGCGCAGAGCCGGTCGCCGGCCGGGAGAAGGGCAGCTGGCGGCCCGCATCGCCCATCGACGCCTCCCTCAACCGGTCGTCGGAGTACCTGACCCACCCGGTCTTCAACACGCACCGCTCGGAGACGAGCATGATGCGCTACCTCAAGTACCTCGCCGACAAGGACTACGCCCTCGACCGCGGCATGATCCCGCTCGGGTCGTGCACCATGAAGCTCAATGCCGCCAGCGAGATGGAGGCGGTGACCTGGCCGGAGTTCGCAGGGCTCCACCCCTACGCGCCCGACAGCGACACCGTCGGCTACCGTGAGCTGATCAGCCAGCTCGAGGGCTGGCTGGCCGAGGTCACCGGCTACGACAACGTCTCGCTGCAGCCCAATGCGGGAAGCCAGGGCGAGCTCGCGGGTCTGCTCGCGATTCGCGGCTACCACCTCGCCAACGGCGACACGCAGCGGGTCACCTGCCTCATCCCGTCGTCCGCCCACGGAACCAACGCGGCCAGCGCGGTTCTCGCCGGCATGAAGGTCGTCGTGGTCGCCTGCGATGACCTCGGCAACGTCGACCTCGACGACCTGCGCGCCAAGATCGCCGACCACGCCGACAGCATCGCCGCGCTGATGATCACCTACCCGTCGACGCACGGCGTCTACGAGCACGAGGTGCGAAGCATCACGGATGCCGTGCACGAGGCCGGCGGTCAGGTCTACGTCGACGGCGCCAACCTCAACGCCCTGCTCGGCTACGCCCGGTATGGCGACTTCGGCGGCGACGTCTCGCACCTCAACCTGCACAAGACCTTCTGCATCCCGCACGGCGGCGGCGGTCCCGGTGTCGGTCCCGTCGCGGCGAAGGCGCACCTCGCGCCCTTCCTCCCCGGTGCCGCCGGAACGACGCACTTCGACGACCCGCACATCGTCAGCGCTGCCAAGTACGGCTCACCCAGCATCCTGCCGATCTCGTGGGCCTACGTGCGCATGATGGGCTCCGAGGGCCTCAAGCAGGCAACGGGTGCCGCGGTGCTCGCAGCCAACTACGTTGCCGCAC
>NZ_JBIIAW010000174.1:0-3524 GCF_044239695.1 Pseudolysinimonas sp.
GCAGCGGTGTATCGAAACCCGCCCGACGAGTGACCCGGGTGGGGTTTCGATACACCGCGCTGCGCGCGGCACTCAACCCGCGGGAGGGGGGGCTAGGCGCGTGGGTGGGCGAGGAAGTAGGACTCTTTGAGGCGCTCGGCGGAGACGTGGGTGTAGATCTGCGTGGTCGCGAGACTGGCGTGGCCGAGCAACTCCTGCACCGCACGGAGGTCGGCTCCCCCGTCGAGCAGGTGGGTGGCCGCGGTGTGTCGGAACGCGTGCGGCCCGGCGGGGCCCGAGCCGGGCAGGTCGGCCAGCAGTCGCGCGACGAGTTCGTACACGGCGCGGGTGCTGAGCTGCCGCCCCCGGGCGCCGACGAAGATCGTGCCGGCGTCGTCGCGCCCATCGAGGAGCGTGGCGCGGGCGTCGTCGAGGTAGCCGTCGAGGGCGCGGCGGGCCGGCATCCCGAACGGAACGACACGTTCTTTGCCGCCCTTGCCGAGCACGCGGAGGGTCATCCGCTCGCGGTCGAGGTCGGCGATTTTCGCGCCGACGACTTCGCTGACGCGCAGGGCCGAGGCGTAGAGCAGTTCGACGACGGCGAGATCGCGCACCGCGTTCGGCTCCCCCGTGTCGGCGCGGGCGGCGAGGTCGTCGAGCAGCCCGTCGACCTGCGGGCGGGTCAGCACGCGCGGGAGGTGCCGATCCGGTCGGGGGGCCTTGAGTCGATGCCCGGGGTCGGCCTCCGCGGTGCCGGTCGTGGCGAGCCACTTGGTGAATCCGCGGGCGGCGGCGCTGCGGCGCGCGAGGGTCGACTTCGCGAGACCCGCGGTCGAGCCGCGCCAGAGCCAGCCGCGGAGCAGCTCCAGGTCGAGGCCGGCGGTGTCCTCGAGTCCCGCGGCCTCGGCGAAGCCCGCGAGGTCGGTCAGGTCGGTGCGATACGCCCGGAGGGTGTGCACGCTGAAACCGCGGTCGAGTTCGAGGTGACGGGTATAGCCGTCGATCGCGGCGCGGAGGTCCACGCGTCCATCGTCGCGCGGACCCGTGGCTTCGCGGCCCCGCCCCGCCGGGCTACTCGAGAGTGTGGTCGACGGCCGGTGCGCCGCTGGATTCGACCTCGGCGAGGTTGAAGGTGGAGCGCTTGTTCGAGAACGCCTCGATTCGCTCGTCGAAGCTCAACTGGCCGAGCCGTTCCAGCACCGAGTCGGGGAACCCGGAGACCGGGCGGGTCTCGTGCACCGGCACGACGGAGTGCAGGATCTGGTCGTCGTAGACGTGCACGAGGTTGATCGACTGGGCGCCGTCGACGCCGAGCAGGCTGCCGACGGGGGCGGCCGCGTCGATCGTGTAGCAGGTGGCCGCCGCGACCGAGACGGGGATGCCCGCGAACATCCCCGACATCGCGTGGTGGAGGTGCCCGGCGAGGATGCCGCGCACGTCGGTGCCGCGCAGCACGTCGGCGAGGCGGTCCATGCGCTGCAGTTCGAGGATCGCCATGATCTCGACCGGCGACGGCAGCGGCGGGTGGTGGAGGGCGAGCAGGGTGCCGTCGGCGGCGGGCTCGGCGAGCACGTCGCGCAGCCACTCGAGCTGGCTGTCGAGCAGCGCACCGTGGTGATAGCCGGGCACCGTCGAGTCGAGGGAGATGATGCGCAGGCCGCCGAGCATCTCGACGCGATCCTGAGGTTCCGTGGTCTCGTGACCGAAGAGGCCCTTCGAGTACGCGGGGCGCTCGTCGTGGTTGCCCATCACCCAGATGATCTCGGCGCCGATCTTCGCGGCGGCCGGCTCGACGATCGACCTCAGCCGCGCGTAGGCATCCGGTTCGGCGAGGTCGGCGAGATCGCCCGTGAAGACGAGCGCTTCGATCGGCAGGTTCGAGCGCCCGAGCAGGTCGAGCGCGTGCACGAGCGGCGGATCCGTGTCGACGGTTCCGTAGAGTTCGCGGCCGCCACCGAGGAAGTGGGTGTCGGAGATGTGCGCGATCACGTGCCGCGCGGGAGGGAATTGGCCCAGTTGCACCATGCGCGCACTCTACGCGCCGCCGGTGTCGTTTCCGCGATGCCGCTCAGCGGCGGGTTGCCCGCACCCGGCCTACCCCGATCCCCGCCGCCATCCCGACGGACCTTCGGTCGCGAGACCGTCGAGTTCGAGCATCCCGAGTTCGGCCCGCACGGCGTCGAGCGACATCCCGCTGATCGCCGCGATGCGGGAGAGGTCGCGCCCCGTGCGGGTGAGCGCGTCGAGAACGCGGGTGCGTTCCGGACTCGGATCACCGGTGAGGAGGGTCGGCGCTCCGGTGGGGTCGACGAGTTCGGCCATCTCCTGCGCGGTCGTGACGCAGACGGCGTCGTACTCGCGGATGAGACGGTGGCACCCCGCGGAGGCCGACGACGTGACGGGACCGGGCACGGCACCGAGCGGGCGCCCGAGTTGAGCGGCGTGGCCCGCGGTGTTGAGGGATCCCGATCGCCAGCCCGCCTCGACGACGACCGTCGCGCTGCTCGCCGCAGCGATCAACCGGTTCCGCTGGAGAAAGCGCCACTTGGTCGGCGCGGTTCCGCACGGCACCTCGGACACGACGGCCCCGCGGTCGACGATGCGGGTCAACAGCGTTTCGTGCGCACTCGGGTAGAACCGGTCGACCCCGCCCGCGAGGAAGGCGACGGTCGAGCCGCCGCTCGCGAGCGCGGCGCGGTGGGCGGCGCCGTCGATGCCGAACGCGGCGCCCGAGACGATCGCGAAGCCGCGGTCGACGAGCCCGCTCGCCACCTCGACGGTGACGTGCTCGCCATAGCCGGTCGCGGCGCGGGCTCCGACGATCGCAATCGACCGCTCGAGTCGCCCGAGCAGCGTCGCATCGCCGCGCACCCAGAGCGCCGACGGGGCGTGCATCCCGAGATCGTCGAGTCCGGTCGGCCATTCCGCGTCACCGGGAACCAACAGTCGCGCCCCGAAGCGGGCCGCCTGCCGGAGGTGCAGCGGGGTGTCGACCTGACGCAGGCGCGGGCTCCAGCGTTCGACGGCCTCGGTGAACGATCCCCCGGCGGCGTCGGCGAGGGCGGGTGCGCCGGCGCTCAGCAATTCGAGAGCAGCCATCGCCCCGACCGCCGCGAGCAACCGACCGGCGTCGGCATCCCCCGGCTCGGCGATGGCCGACCACCGGGCCCGCGCGTAGCGGTCGGCGATCTGCTCCCGGTCGAGGGGGCGGTCGGGGACGACGGCGCGCACGAGGGCGGCGATCTCGGACTCCGGGACGGTCATGCGGCGGCTCTTCTCAGCAGCAGGGCGCGGCCGACGTGGCCGGCGTCGGGTCGGGGGACGGCATCCAGATCGGCGAGCGTCCACGCCATCCGCAGCACGCGGTCGTAGCCGCGCATGGTGATGCCACCGCGCTCCAGCGCCCGGTCGAGCACCGCGGTGGCGCCGCGCGCGGGCACTCCGGCGGGCGAGCGCAACCAGGTGCCGGGGACCTCCGAGTTGAGCCGCCACGGCGTCGTCGCCAGCCGCGTGGCCGCGAGCGCCCGGGCCCGCTCGACCCGGTC
>NZ_JBIIAW010000085.1:0-13431 GCF_044239695.1 Pseudolysinimonas sp.
GGCATACCCGCTCGCGACCACGACTTGGGACTCCCGGGAGTATGACGCCCTCGCCTCCGTCATCGCCTCCGGCCGCTTCACGATGGGGGAGAACGTCCGCGCCTTCGAAGCCGAGTTCGCGGAACGATTCGGCTCGCGCTACGCCGTGATGGTGAACTCCGGCAGTAGTGCGAACCTGGTGGCGATGGCAGCCGCCGTCTCCAATCCGGAGATCGATCTGTCGGCAGGCGATGAGGTCATCGTGCCCGCGGTCTCGTGGGCGACGACGTACTACCCGGTGCACCAGCTCGGGCTGCGGCTGCGATTCGTCGACATCGACGCACGAACTCTCAATATCGACGTCGCGGCGGTACGTGAGGCGATCGGCCCCCGGACGAAGGCGATCTTCGCCGTCAACCTGCTCGGCAACCCCGCTCAGCTCGACGAGCTCGCGAAGATCGCCCAGGAGGAGGGTATCCTCCTCCTGGAAGACAACTGCGAGTCGCTCGGGGCGACCCTAGAAGGGCGCCAGGCCGGCACCTTCGGCACGATCGGCACCTTCAGTGCGTTCTTTTCCCACCACATCTCGACGATGGAGGGTGGGATCGCCGTGACGGACGATCGCTACTCATATGAAGCGATGGTGTCGCTGCGTGCCCACGGCTGGACGCGGGAGCTCGCGCCCGACAACATGATTCATGCCAAGTCCGGCGACCCGTTCGAGGACCTGTTCCGTTTCGTGTTGCCGGGTTACAACGTGCGCCCCCTCGAGATGTCCGGCGCCATCGGCCGGACCCAGCTCGAGAAGGTTCCCGGTCTCATCGCTGGGCGACGGGCGAACGCTGCACTCTTCGTCGAGCGATTCGCCGACCGGGACGACCTCCGCATCCAGTCGGAGACCGGCGAGAGTAGTTGGTTCGGCTTCGCCTTTGTCCTCGAGGGCAAGCTCGCCGGCCGCCGTCGGGACGTGGTCGCGGCGCTGTCCTCAGCGGGTATCGAGAGTCGGCCCATCGTCGCGGGCAACTTCACGCGTAATCCGGTGATGTCACGTCTCGACGCGGAAGTTCCGGCGAAGCTTCCAGCGGCCGACCAGATCCACGACGACGGACTGTTCGTCGGCAACCACCACTTCCCGATCGAGCGCGAACTCGATCTTCTCCTCGACACCATCAACGGAGTGCGATGACCGAGCCGCGCCGCGCGTTCGTGACCGGGATCACCGGTCAGGACGGCAGCTACCTTGCCGAGCTTCTGCTGGAGAAGGGCTATGAGGTCCACGGCCTCATCCGCCGCGCCTCCACTTTCAACACCTCGCGGATCGACCACCTCTTCGTCGACCCGCATGACGCGGCAGCTCGCCTCCACCTTCACTACGGCGACCTCACCGACGGCACGCGTCTGGTGACGCTGCTCGACTCGATTCGTCCCGACGAGGTCTACAACCTCGCGGCGCAATCCCACGTCCGCGTGAGTTTCGATGAACCCGAGTACACCGCCGACACGACTGGTCTGGGATCGGTACGGCTCCTCGAAGCCGTCCGGCAGGCGGGACTGCATTGTCGCTTCTACCAGGCATCGAGCTCGGAGATGTTCGGCGCCACGCCGCCGCCGCAGGGCGAGTCGACGCCGTTCTATCCCCGTTCGCCCTACGGTGCGGCCAAGGTCTACTCGTACTGGATCACGCGCAATTACCGCGAGGGCTACGGCATGTTCGCGGTCAACGGCATCCTGTTCAACCATGAGTCACCGCGACGGGGAGAGACGTTCGTCACGCGCAAGATCACGCGTGCCGTGGCGCGGATCAAGGCTGGTGTGCAGAACGAGCTCTATCTGGGCAACCTGGACGCCGTACGCGATTGGGGATACGCGCCTGAGTATGTCGAGGCGATGTGGCTGATGCTTCAGCACGATACCCCTCAGGACTATGTCGTGGCGACAGGTGCGGCCTACACCGTGCGCGACTTCCTGGTGTTCGCCTTCGAGCGCGCAGAACTCGACTGGGAGAAGCACGTGCGCTTCGATGACCGCTATCTGCGACCGACCGAGGTCGACTCTCTCATCGGAGATGCCAGCCTCGCGGAGTCGGCGCTCGGATGGAAGGCTCGCGTCCACACCCCGGAGCTCGCCAAGATCATGGTCGACCATGACATCGCGGCGCTTGAGTTGGCGGGTCGGCATCACGTCGACAAGGTTCAGAAGCGGTGACGACCCGCGCACTCGTCACCGGCGGTGCCGGTTTCCTCGGGTCGCACCTGAGCGAACGTCTTCTGGCCGAGGGTCGCGACGTACTGTGCGTCGACAATCTCTACACGGGCAGCAAGAAGAACATCGAGCATCTCCTCGCCAACCCGCGATTCGAATTCATGCGGCACGACGTGACGTTCCCGCTCTACGTCGAGGTCGACGAGATCTACAATTTGGCGTGCCCTGCCTCGCCCGTGCACTACCAGCGCGACCCGGTACAGACGATCAAGACGAGCATCCTCGGTGCGGTCAACGTGCTCGGCCTCGCCAAGCGTCTCAAGGTTCCGGTGCTGCAAGCGTCGACATCCGAGGTCTACGGCGATCCCGAGATCCATCCACAGACCGAGGACTACTGGGGGCGGGTCAATCCGATCGGCATCCGGAGTTGCTACGACGAGGGCAAGCGAGCGGCCGAAACACTGTTCTTCGACTACCACCGGCAGCACGACCTCGATATCAAGGTCATGCGTATCTTCAACACGTACGGGCCGCGCATGGACCCCGCCGACGGTCGTGTCGTCAGCAACTTCATCGTGCAAGCGCTGCGTGGCGACGACATCACGATCTACGGTGACGGGAGCCAGACGCGGAGCTTCTGCTACGTCGACGATCTCATCGAGGGCATGGTGTCGTTCATGCGCAGCGACCGCGACTTCGTCGGACCTGTCAACATCGGCAACCCCGGCGAGTTCACGATGTTGCAGCTCGCGCAGGAGGTGATCCGGTTGACGGGCAGCACCTCCCAGGTCGTCCACCTGCCTCTTCCGCAAGACGATCCGCGCCAGCGCCAGCCCGACATCACGCTTGCCCGCGCGAAGCTCGGGTGGGAGCCGCAGACGCAGCTCGCCGCCGGCCTCGAGCGAACGATCGCCTACTTCCGTGGGCTTGACCGCCGGGCGAAGTCCCCGACCGACGTCTCAGGAAACTCATGACGCCCGTCGTTAGGTTTGCCTCATGACGTCGTCCGACTCCGCCGAGGCCTATCGCGACGAGCTCGAATCCCGCACCCTGGACGACTGGATCTCCGCGATCACGGTCGCCGATGGTGCTTGGAGCGAACTCGAGCGCATGGAATCGAGTGTCTCGTGGCGCGTGACCGGTCCGCTGCGGACTCTGCGCGGACTACAGCTCAAGGTCGCGCGCGTCGGCGTACGCCAAGGTGCCCGAAAGGGCGTCGAGATCGCTCAGCGGAAGATCGTGGAGCGGCGCCGTGCCCTCTAGCGGCGACGTCGCCGAAGCCCTCTCTGCTTCGCTCCGGGATCGGCTCGTGGCCGCGACTCCATACCTCTTCGAGGGAGCTGCGCATCCCATCGTGGAAGCGACCGCTCTAGCGACCCTGCCGACGTCTCTTCTCCTCCGCCGTCTCGCCGAGAAGTGCGCGCGCGACGAGGACCGCGCGAAGATGTGGCTCCTTCTGGTGGCGATGACGGGCGCGTTCCCTCTCGCCGAGGATGTCGAAGAGCTGCATGGTCGGCTGCGGGCAGGGGGACCTGCGGAGTCGTTCCTCGCGGTGCTCGACGCTGCGGTGGCGCCCGCCTCGATGAGCCGTCATCTGCACCGAGGACTCGAGATCGTGGCCAATGCGACGATCGTCGACGTGCACTTCTCGGCCACAAACGGGCTCAACACCGGCGTTCAGCGCGTGGTCCGCCAGACCATGCGCCGGTGGCAGTCTCACTCCGACGTACATCTCGTCGCCTGGACACGCGACGGCAGATCGTTGCGGCGCCTCGACGCGAGCGAGCGCGAACGGGCGACGGCATGGACGAGCCGGATGCGATACGAGATGCCCGTCCCGGACGACTCGCGCCTGGAGCGCATCCTTGTGCCATGGCGCTCCACAGTAGTCGTGCCGGAAGTCCCGCTGTCGTCACACGTCCCGGCGCTCCGCGGCGTTGCCCTCTACTCGGGGAGTCCGGTAGTCATCGTCGGGCACGATGCGATCCCCGTGCTCAGCCCGCTTGACGTACTTCCTGACGAGGCCGAGCGCTTCGCTCACTTCTTGAGCGTCGTGAAGCACGCGGCGCGCGTCGTCTGCGTCAGCGAGTCGGCTGCCGGCGAGTTCGAGGGCTTCCGCCGTGCCGTGCGCGCGCAGGGACTCGACGGCCCCGACGTCATGACCGTTCGCTTGCCGTCGGGACGCGTCGACGTCCACCACGAGCCGGAGTCGACGCTCAAGCGCAAACGCCCCGGCGTCCCTCTGCTGCTCAATGTCGGCTCGCAGGAGCCCAGGAAGAACCAGACCGCGCTTCTGGCCGCCGCCGAACTGCTCTGGCGCGAAGGCAAGGAATTCGAACTCCTCTTCATCGGTTCGGGATCACCGCCACTCTCGGCGAGCTTCGAGGAGGGTGTCCGCATTCTGCACAAGCGCGGGCGGCCGGTCAGCGTCCTGCGGCACGCCTCCGATGCCGACCTCGTCGAAGCGTACGAGGTCGCGGCCTGCACGGTGTTCGTCTCGCTACACGAGGGCTTCGGGCTGCCCGTCGTCGAGTCGCTTGCCCACGCGACGCCGGTGATCGCCTCCAATTTTGGGGCCGTCGCCGAGACCTCCAGCCTCGGTGGCTGCCTTCTCGTAGACCCCCGCGATCCAGCGGCTATCGCGGCGGCGATCGTCCGCATCCTGGACGAGCCGGATCTGGTCGAGCGATTGCGGGAAGAGATCGCTGCCCTGCCCGAGCGGACGTGGGACGACTACGCTGCGGACCTGCTTGATCGGGTACGCGAGGTCGTCCCGTGAGCGCAGGCGAAACGGAGATCGCAGCCCGCATCACGACGGCGCTCGACGCTCTCGGGATTGTGGTGGCATCCGGCGCGACGCCCGCACAGCGTCTCGCGGAGGCGCTCGACGCCGATGCGTCCGGTAGCACGGTGTGGATAGTGCTCGCGGTCCTGCGCGGCGTGTACCCCCATCCCGATGAGGTGAGGGAGGCGCGGAACGCTTTGGTGCTCGAGGGTGGCGCGCATTTCGTCGCGCACACCCTCCGTGCCCTCAAGCGGATCGTCCCGACCAGCTACGAACTTCTGCGCGATGCTTTCGTGGTCGACGTGTTCCACACTGCTGAAACGGAGCTGGCGACCGGCATTCAGCGCGTCGTGCGCGAGACGGTGAGGCGTTGGAACGCCGATCGCGACATCGTGCTCGCGACCTGGACTGTGGATCGCCGCGGGATGCGGCGCCTGACGGCTGCTGAGGAGGGCACGGCGCTCTACGGCGATCCGCCCTCCGGCTTGGCGCCGAGCGCGGCGCCGCTGCTGATTCCGATCGGCGGCACCTATGTCATGCCCGAGCTCGGCGCCGAGCCGTGGCGCACCGACAAGGTGGCGGCGATCGCTGAGTACTCCTCGACGCGCACCGGCATGATCGGACACGATTGCGTGCCTTTGACCTCGGCAGAGACGACGGGAGCCGGTATGCCCGCCGGCTTCGCGCGCTATCTCTCCGCAGCCGCGCGCATGGACCTTCTGAGCGTGACCTCGGGTGCGTCCGCCATCGAGTACGAGGGATGGCGACACATGCTTTCGGGCATCGGACTCGCCGGCCCAGAGATCGTCAAACACGCCCTCGCTTGCGAGGTCGGCGCCGTGTCGGACGCGTCGGTCGCCCAGTTCCGCACACGACTGGAGCGACCCGATTTGCCGCTCGTCGTTGTGGTCGGGAGCCACGAACCGCGGAAGAACCACCTCGCCGTGCTGCGCGCAGCGGAGCAGGTCTGGCGGCGCGGAGTCGAGTTCGAGCTGCTGTTCATCGGCGGCAACTCCTGGAACAGCGGCCGGTTCGAGCGCAAGGTCGCACAGCTCCAGGCGGCGGGGCGTCCGGTGCACACCGTCTCCGCCATCACCGACGCAGCCTTGTACGCCGCCTACGTCGTGGCGAGGGTCACCGTCTACCCGTCGCTTAACGAAGGCTTCGGCCTGCCGGTCGCGGAGTCGCTGCTGCTGGGCACTCCGGTGATCACTTCGGACTTCGGCAGCATGGCCGAGCTCGCACGCGGCACGGGTGGGGTGCTCATCGACCCGAGGTCGGCCGACGAGCTGCCCGTCGCGCTCGAGTCGCTGCTCACCGACGAGGTCCGAATCGCCGCGCTCATCGCGGAGTCGGCGAGGTTTGTCGCGCGTTCATGGGATGACTACGCCGCTGAGACGTGGGACTTCTTCGCCGGGTCGTGACCCCCCGCGGCTCGAGAGCCACGTGCACGACGGCCGTTCCCCGCCCGCCCTGCAGCGACATGCAACCGCCGCCGGTCAGAGTTCTTGAGCGAAGTTCCCCTCGAGCTTCGTGAACACTCGTTGCGCGACGAGCAGGAGCACGAGGCTTCCGAGGAGCGCGAGAGCGAGGCGCAGTTCGAGCATGTCGGGCCACACCTGGTCGGCGCCGGCCACCCACATCGCCTTTTCGAATCCCAGTACACCGAGCGTGATGGGACTCGCGAGGTACGCCTCGACGAGCCAACCGCCGCCCGCGGCCTGCGCGACGAACGGGAACGAGTAGACGATGGGCGACGCCCAGAAGAGGATCACCAGCAAAACCTCGACGAGATGGGTGAGGTCGCGCAGGTAGACGTTGACGGCGGCGAGGATCATGCCGAGGGCGAGCGAGAACACCCAGAGCACGGCGAACGCGAGCGGCAGCAGAAGGAGGTTCCACGAGAGAGGGAACTGGCCGAGGACGATCGTCGCGAGCACGAGGATGCCGAACTGGATGCCGACGTTGAACAGCGTGCCGATCGAGGCGGACAGTGGGAAGATCTGCCGCGGCAGATTCACCTTCTTGATGAGACCGGAATTGTTGACGATCGATGCCGTCGACGCTGAGAGCGATTCGGAAAAGATCCCCCACGCGGTCAGTCCGGCGAAGACGAAGATCGCGAACTGCGGAATCGCCCGCGCCGCTCCGAGCACCTGACCGATGACGACGTAGTAGATGACAAGCTGTGTCAGCGGTCGGGCGAGGCCCCACAACAAGCCGAGGGCGCTGTCCTTGTACTTCGCCTTCAGCTCGCGGCGGGCGAGGAGCCCGAGCAGGTCGCGACGCTCCCAAACCCCGCGAGTCGCGTACGCGAGTCCGCCCCAGAACGAATCCGGAGCAGAGGGACTGCGCAGGGGCTCGTCACGCCAACGTTCGACGTGGGAAGCGGTGGTGGCCAAGTTCTCTCCACTGGTTCGGGCCGGGTCACGCGGGACGTGACGTCGCGTGCGAGCCCGAGCCCACGTAAGACTAGTGTATTTCGAAGGCTCGCGACCGAGTGCCGAGAGGGAGTCAATGACCATCGCCGTGGACGCGGACCGCGTCGTCATCGACGTCGCCGACGTCACCAAGAGATTCGTCATCCGGCGTGATAAATCTCTCAAGGAGCGGCTCGTCAACTTCGGGCGGAGCCGCCGACACCGCAACGAGTATCTCGCCCTACGCGATGTCAGCCTGCAGATCGAGGGTGGGAGTTCGGTCGCGCTCATCGGCGCCAACGGATCGGGCAAGAGTACGCTCCTGAAGATTATCGGCGGCATCCTGCAGCCGACGAGCGGCCAGGTTCGCAGTCGTGGCCGGGTGGCGGCTCTGCTCGAGCTCGGGGCGGGCTTCCACCCCGACCTCACCGGCCGCGAGAACGTCTATCTCAACGCCGCGATCCTGGGACTCTCGCGCGACGAGACGGACCGCCACTTCGAGGACATCGTCGACTTCTCCGGGATCCGCGAGTTCATCGACACCCAGGTGAAGTTCTACTCGTCGGGTATGTACGTGCGCCTGGCATTCGCAGTCGCTGTTCACGTCGACCCGGACATCCTGATTGTCGACGAGGTGCTCGCCGTCGGTGACGAGGCGTTCCAGCACAAGTGCCTCGACCATATCCGCCGCTTCCAAAGCGAGGGCGGGACGATCGTACTGGTGACTCATTCGCTCGAGCAGGTCGCCGAACTGTGCGATCGGGCGATCGTCCTCAACCGCGGTCGGCTGGTTTTCGACGGTGAGCCGGTTGAGGCGTTCCGCGTGCTGCGGAGCACCTTTGCACAACGGGAGCCCCTCGAAGGCGGTGAGGGCGAGGGTGAGCTGCGTTCGGTCCGGGTCGAAGCCGGTGAGTATGACGCGGAAGGCGTCGCGACGATCCGTCCCGGCGATGCGCTCGATGTGCTCGTCACAGTTGATTCGCCGGAGGCATTGGACGACTGGGGCGTCGGGATCGGCATCGAGACCTCGGCTGGCATGACGCTCTTCGGAACGAACTCGCACATCCTCAAGTTCGATCCGAAGCCCCTGCCGGGTCGACGGACGGTCAGGCTCCGGTTGCCCGAGGTATGGCTTGCGA
This sequence comes from Pseudolysinimonas sp., assembly GCF_044239695.1. Taxonomy (GTDB): domain Bacteria; phylum Actinomycetota; class Actinomycetes; order Actinomycetales; family Microbacteriaceae; genus Pseudolysinimonas_A. The sequence goes on from NZ_JBIIAW010000085.1 coordinate 8,526, forward strand.
CGGGCACGTATCACCTTCACGCGTCATTCGGGACGTTGTCCGGTGGCGAGCGCGAGCGCCTTCAGCAGGCGGCACGATTCAATGTCATCGGTCACCCTCGCAACGAGGGGACCGTTCACATCGACTCCGAGATCAGCGAAACCGACGAGGCATAGCAGGCACCGCGCGGGTCAGGGCTGTGGCAGGTGGTTCGCGCCCGTATCGCCGGCCGTCGGTGCAATCGGGCTCAGAGCCCGGCGCCAGCTGAGCTCTGACGACGCCTTCACGCAGCAGATCGTCAGAAGCAGCCACCCGAACTCGGTGAGGATCGAGCTCTCCGCGACCGACACCACCACGAGGGCGACGAGAACCAGCGCCGGCCACGTATGCACGACGCTGCGCCGACGTCCGGCCAGCAGCCAGGATCGGGTGAAAGCGAGCCCGACGACCGCGAGGAAGAGAACGATCCCGACGACGCCGACCTGCAGCCACAGGTCCACGACGGCGTTGAGGGCCGAATCGTGCGAGCGGCCCATGGTCGGCGTGAGGCCGGCATACGGAGGCACAGTCGCATTCCAGATGCCGCTCCACCCCCATCCCTCGAGCCAGTGGACCGGGACCACCTGCAAGACCTCCTGCCACAGCACGAGCCGGAACTCGAGTTCGCCGGTCGCGTTGAAGAGGCCGATGATCGGTGCCCGGAAGATCCACGTCACGACGGCGCCGATCGCGAGGACCGCCAGCACAGCGTATTGGGCCAGCTGGCGGCGCTCGGCGGGGAGTCGCCGGATGCCATAGAGCACGCCACCGGCCAGCAGCAGCACCACCGTCACTATCACGACGACAGGCGAGCGTGTAAAGACCAGGGTGCCCGCGGCGAGCGCGAGGGATGCGAGGGCCACGGCCCGCGTGATCGATCGAGTGCGCCATTCGATCGCAAAGGTCACGACGGCGATCGCGGCGACCAGTCCGAGTTGATTGCGGTCGGCCACGAGCCCGGAGATGGGTCCGCCGTTCGCGAGAGCCGCCCGTATATTCAGCACCGCCAGTGGGGCGTCGAAGATGATTCCCGACAAGGTCTCGAGCGCGATCGACACGACCAGCAGGGCGCGGAAGACGTCGCCGAAGCTGCGGATGATCTGGATGGTGTCCCTCGAGAGCGCGATGAAGACTCCGGTGAAGGTCACCAACAGGAGGTACCCGAGCGAGGACAGAGTGACTCGTTGGTAGTCGCTCCAGAACACCGACAGGCCCAACCAGGCGAGGTAGGCGACGAGGGAGATGGGCAGGATCGCCCAATGCCAGTCGAGCTCATCGCGGCGCGCGAGGAGCGAGGCGAGAAGGAGGAGCGAGAGCAGGACAAAGGCAGCGATGTAGCCCGGCCAGCCGATCACCTGCTGCACGGTGAACGCGATAGCCACGAGCCCCGCCCCCGTCGTGCTGAGGGTCGCCGTAACTCGCGGTGCCCGGAGCAGCTCCAGAACGGCGGACCTCACCGCCTCTCCCAGCGATTCGTCGCCGTGCGCACCGACACGATCACGAGCAGCGCCCAGCCGATCTCGATGAGCAGCCGGCTCTCGGCGAGGCCCTGTACGAGGATCGCGACGAGCAGCGCGAGCGGCACGAGGGCGGCATCCCGCGGGCCGTCGAGGGCGAATGACCAGGTGCGCACGATCGTCGTGAGCACGAACAGTCCGACCACGACGAGGCCGAGGATGCCGAGCTGGAGGTAGATGTCGAGCCAGGCGTTGTGCGCCTGGAAGTAGGTGACCCCCTTGATCACGACGAGGTCGTCGTATGGCTCCACCCACGGCGCCCAATAGCTGATCCAGCCCCACCCCGCGACGGGGCGCTGCCCGGCCGTCGAGACGACGATCTGCCAGATGTCGAGCCGGTTGGTGAGGTCGCTGCTGCGCCCGAGCAGCGCGAGCAGCGGCGCGCGGAAGACGACGGCGGCCGCCGCGGCCCCGACGAGGATCACCGGAAGGGCGACCGTCGTGACCGCGCGGCGAGCCCCGGATCCGCGCCGTGCGAACCAGGCGGCCAGCACGATCGCCGACACCGCGACCAGGGCGACGAGGACGGTCGACGACCGGGTGAGCGCGAGCACGCCGACCGCCACGAGAACCCACACGGCCGACCAGAACCGCGACCCGCGGCCGGCCAGAGCCCGGGCGACCTCGGCGATGAGCGACAGCAGCGCCGCCATCGCGAGGATGTTGGCGTTCCCGACGATGCCCTGGATGCGTCCGCCGTCGAACAGCAGCTCGCGCGACCAGTAGTAGGCCTGCGGGATCTTGTCGAGGTCGGAGTAGTCGACGAACAGCGGCAGCACCGGGTCGCGCACGAAGACGGCGACCACGAGCTCGAACAGCAGCGAGAGCGCGAGCACGATCCGCATCGCGCGGGCGAGGGCATCCACCAGCTCGGCCCACGTGAAACAGGTGGCGAGGAAGACCGCGTAGACGGTCGTGCACAGCGTCGTGACGACGCCGAGCGCGCTCGCCGCGGGGTAGGCCGACCAGGCGATCGACAGCACCATCAGCGCGAGGGTCGCGAACAGCAGGATCGGCATCCGCCGCACATCCACGCGGCTGCGCACCAGCTCGATCACCGCGAGCGTCACGAAGACGACGATGATCGCGCTCCAGCCCCACCACGAGAGCAGATAGCGCCAGACGTCGCCTGCGGCGAGCGTGAAGAACCCGAACGTCGCCAGGAAAAGGCGGTACGGGGTCGCGGGCGTCATGCCCTCAGGCTATCGGCGGGATTCGTCGGCTCCCCCTCGCCCGACACCTAAACTCGAGCGCATGCAACGGACCTCTCCTCCCTTCCGTGCCGATGAGGTCGGGAGCTTCCTGCGCTCCCCGGCGATCAAGGACGCCCGTGCCCGCCACGACGCCGGTACGCTTGACGGCGCCGGACTCCGCGCGGTCGAGGATGCTGAGATCACCGCCCTGATTCGAGAGCAGGAGGCCGCAGGCTTGGAGCTCGCCACTGATGGCGAGTTCCGCCGCGCATGGTGGCACTACGATTTCATCGGCCTGCTCGACGGTGTCGAGATCGCCGAGATCGATCACGGGCTGCCGTTCCAAGGTGTGGAGACCAAACCCAAGGCGCCGACGATCATCGGCAAGCTCGGGTTCCCCGCCGACCACCCGTTCATCGACCATTTTCGGTTCCTTGCGTCGACGACGACGGTGACCCCGAAGATGACGATCCCCTCGCCGACCGTCCTGCACTGGCGGCTCGAGAACGACGGCGTCGATGACGTCGCGTATGCCGACCGCGACGCACTCCTGGACGATCTCGCCGCCGTTTACCGGGCCGCGGTCCAAGCCTTCTACGACGCCGGGTGCCGGTACCTTCAGTTCGATGACACCGTGTGGGCGTACCTCTGCTCGGAGGCCGAGATCGAGCGCGCCGCGGAACGGGGGGTCGCGGTCGACGGCATCGCCGATCGCTATGTGAGGCTGATCAACGACTCGCTGCGCGACAAGCCGGACGACATGGTCGTCACTACTCACGTCTGCCGCGGCAACTTCAAGTCGACCTGGATCTCGTCGGGCGGCTACGAGCCGGTCGCCGAGCACCTCCTGTCGCGCTGCGACTATGACGGCTACTTCCTTGAGTACGACACCGAGCGCGCCGGAGGCTTCGAGCCACTGCGCTTCCTCCCGAGGGGCGACAAGATCGTCGTGCTCGGCCTCATCACCTCGAAGAGCGGAGATCCTGAGGTCTCCGCCGAGGTCGAGGAGCGCATCCGTGAAGCCGCGGAGTTCGTCCCGCTCGAGCAGATCGCCCTCAGCCCCCAGTGCGGGTTCGCGTCGACGGAGGAGGGCAACCTCCTCACCGAGGCGCAACAGTGGGCGAAGATGCGCCAGATCGTGGAGATCTCGAAGACCGTTTGGGGGTGACCCGGACGGCTACATCCTGGCGGCGGCGCGGAGGTCGTCGACGCGGGTCGTCGCTTCCCAGGTGAACTCGGGCCGTTCGCGACCGAAGTGACCGTATGAGGCGGTTGCCGCGTAGATCGGGCGTAGCAGGTCGAGATCGCGGATGATCGCGGCCGGCCGCAGGTCGAACACCTCGCGGATCGCGGCGATGATGGTCTCCTCCGGAACGTGCGCGGTGCCGAACGACTCGACGTAGAGTCCGACGGGGGATGCGGTGCCGATCGCGTAGGCGACCTGCACCTCGAGACGGTCGGCGAGGCCGGCGGCGACGGCGTTCTTCGCGACCCAGCGCAGCGCGTAGGCGGCTGACCGGTCGACCTTCGACGGGTCCTTGCCGGAGAAGGCTCCCCCGCCGTGGCGGGCGGCGCCGCCGTAGGTGTCGACGATGATCTTGCGTCCGGTGAGTCCCGCGTCGCCGTGCGGCCCGCCGATCTCGAATCGGCCCGTCGGGTTGATGAGCACGCGGGCGCCCGCCGACGGCAGGTCGATCATCTCGAGCACCGGACGGATCACGAGCCGCTCGACCTCGGCCCGCAGCGTCTCGGTGTCGATCGCGGCCGAGTGCTGGGTCGAGACGACGACGGTCTCGACGGTCGCCGGCGTCGTGCCGTCGTAGCCGATCGTGACCTGGGTCTTGCCGTCGGGACGGAGGAAGTCGACCAGTCCGGTGTGGCGCACCTCGGCCAGACGCTCGGAGAGCCGATGCGCGAGCCAGATCGGCAACGGCATCAGCACCGGCGTCTCGTTCGTGGCGTAGCCGAACATGATGCCCTGGTCGCCGGCACCCTGCATGTCGAGGTCGTCGACGCTGGTGCCCTCGCGCGCCTCGAACGCGTGATCGACACCCTGCGCGATGTCGGGCGACTGGCCGCCGATCGAGATCTCGACACCGCACGAGCGGCCGTCGAACCAGACGTCGGAGCCGGTGTAGCCGATATCGGTGATGGTCTTGCGCACGATACCCGGGATGT
>NZ_JBIIAW010000086.1:0-13349 GCF_044239695.1 Pseudolysinimonas sp.
CCGACGTCGCTGGTCAGCAGCGGGTCGCCGCCGGGGAGCCCGAGGAACGGCAGCAGGTAGCCCTGCCAGTCGAGGCCGGGCAGCGCCGCCGAGGTGAGACCGAAGCCGATCGCCGCGATGGCGACGAGCCCGACGAGGTTCACCCACCGCACGGCGGGGTAGATGCCGCCGCGGCGCAGCAGGTCGTTCGGCGCGAAGCCGTTGCGGCGGATCATCATCTCCGCCCCGAAAATCCCGGCCCAGGCCGCGACCGGCACCGCGATCGTGGTCGCGATCTCGCGGATGAGCGAGCGCGCGTCGCCGACCAGCAGCACGAGGGCGAGCGCGGCGGCGAGCACGAGCGCTCCGGCGATCACCGTCGTGCTCGGGCGCCGGAGCCGGACCCCGAGCGACTGGAGCGCGAAGCCGCCCGAGTAGATCGTCAGCACGGCGCCCGACAGCAGGCCGAGGGAGAGCGCGGCGATGAGCGGCGCCGGGTACCAGAGCGGGAGCAGGGCCGCGATCGTGTACAGCGGGTTGGTCGCGAGCCCGTCGGCGATGAGCGGGTCGGAAGCCGCGAGCAACGCACCCCAGGCGACCAGGATGAACGCGGGCAGCGTCGCGCCGAAGGTCGCCCAGAGCATCGACGAGCCGCCGTCGCTGTCGGTGCGTTGGTAGCGCGCCACGTCGCCGCTGGAATGCACCCAGGCCAGCCCGACGAAACTGAAGACCAGCACGATGCCGGTGATCAGCAGCGACCACGGTCCGTCGTCGATGCCTTGCGCGGCGGCGATGTCGAGCCGCGGGAACGTGATGACGACCACTCCGACGACGAGAAGTCCGGTCAGGATGCTCAGCACCAGCTGCACGCGGGCGATGAGGCCGTATCCGAAGATCGCGATCACGAACGTCAGGGCGAACCCGATTCCGAGCCCGACGAAGGTCCAGATCTGCTCCCCGAGGCCCGCGTCCAGCCCCGCGTCGACGAGCACGCCGGCGACGCCGGCCGCGAGGATCCAGAGCAGGGCCCCACCCCAGAACACGCGCGAGACGAGCGCGAGAACCGCCGGCAGGGCGTTGCCGACCAGGCCGAAGGTCGCCCGCGAGACGATCATCGTCGGCTGGCCGCTCCACTTGCCGGCGAGTGTCACGAGGCCGAGCGGGAGGAACGAGAGCGCGACGCCGATCAGGATGGCGACGAGAGCCTGGCGCAGGCTCATCCCCAGCCCGAACAGCACGGCACCGAGCGACAGGGTCACGACCGACGAGTTCGCGGCGAACCAGAGCCAGAACAGCCGAGCGGCGCGTCCGGCGCGCAGATCCAGAGCCGTGGGCTCGGGACCCGCCGACTCGACGGTGAGCGCGGGATGCGACTCCGGCTCCTCGTCGACGAGCCCGGGCTCGTCGTCGGCGAGACGCGCGGTCGGGATCGGCTGCGAGGGCGGGTGCACCACGTTGACGGCACCGGTGGAGTCGACCGCGATCGCGCCACCGCCGAACGCCCGGTCGATCTCGTCGACCGCCTCGTCCTCCTCGGACGCCGGGGCGAACGAGGAGGCGCTGGCGGCGTCCGGCCCGAGGTCGTCGGGATGCGGTGCCGACGTCGCCGGTCCGCGCACGAGCAGCGCGTCGAAGTCGGTCGGCGGCGGCGCGAGCGCTCCCGCCGGTGCGGGGAGGTCGAACGCCGTCCCACGCGCCGGCGTGGGCACGGCCGCGACATCCGTGCTCGGGTCATAGGGCGGAAGCGCGGCCGGCTCGATGCCGATGGGGGGCGGCAGGTGCGCGAAGTCCGGGTTCCCGGGCGGCGGCGGCAGGTCGACGGGAGGCGTCACGGGTGGCACGCCGAACGCGGGGACCTCGGGAGTAGTCGGGGCCGGGGCCGGTGGGCCGAACGACGGCACCGGGATCGAGCCGGTGACGACCTGCGGCGGCTCCACGAGAGCGGGCGGCTCGACGAGCGGAGGCGGACCCCAGGTCGGCGGCGCGACCGGCTCCGGCGCGACGAGCTCCGGTGCGAGGGGCTCGGGTGCGACGGGTTCCGGAGGCGCCGGACGCAGGAAGGTCGGCGGTGCCGGGAACAGGGGCGCGTCGGGCATTCCCGAGTCGCCCCGGACGAAGGGGCCACCCGTGACCGGAGGCTCGGGCGCGGCGACGATCGGCACGGGGGCTGATGCAGCGGACGCCACGGCCTGGGACTCCTCGGCGCGGCGGCGCAACTCCTGCTCGAGCCGCTCGATCGCTTCGAGGGTCGAGGTGGTCGACGTCTCGGCGGCGGGCGCCTCGGCAGCAACGGGCGGCTCGGTGTTAGCGGACGGCTCGGTGTTAGCGGACGGCTCGGTGTTAGCGGACGGCTCGGTGACGACCGCGATGGACGGCGGCGTCACCGGGATCGGCGCGGTGTACGACGACACCTGCGCGGCGAGCGCGTCGGCGAGCGCGTCGTCGTCGAAAGCGGGCTGCTCGGCGTCGGCGGCCGGAGGCGTGAACGACGACCTGCGAACGCCCGAGGGAACATACGGCTCGGGGTCGTCCCCCGGCCGGCCGTTGCCCGGTGGTACGTCGGTCATGTGTCGGATTCTAGGTGGGTCGACGCGATCCGCGCGGTGCGACGAGCCGTAACGAGCACGCCCAGTCCGACGAGCACGAGCCCGAATCCGACCCAACCGAGGGCCGAGAGCCGCTCCCCGACGACGAGTACCGCGAGCACCGTTGCCACGACGGGCTCCAGCAGGGTGATGGTCGTCGCCGCCGAGCTGCGTACCGAACGCAGGCCCACACCGAACAGGATGTAGGCGACGAGCATCGGTCCGAGGGCGAGATAGGCGGTGAGGCCGATCGAGGTCGGCGACTGCAGGAGCGGCCCGCCGAGCACAGCGAGGACGCCGAGCAGCGGGACGGCGCCGAGTCCGAACATCCCGCCCATCACGCCGCGGGACGGATGCCCGGACCGGATCGCGCGCGACGACGCGTAGGTGTACAGGGCGTACGCGAGCCCGGCGACGAGTCCGAGCACGACTCCGAGCCCCGCGAGTCCGGGCGATCCGCCGGCATCCCCACCCTGCTCGCGGCCGACCGCGAGCAGGGTGATGCCGAGCACCGCGAGCGCGGTCGAGACCAGCCAGCGCGCCGACAGCGCCGCGCGTTCGACGGCACGCTCGAGCAGTGCGGCGAAGACCGGGCCGGAGCCGAGGGCCACGACGTTGCCGACCGCCACGCCGACGAGATCCATGCCGGAGTAGAAGGCGAGCGGGTAGACCACGACGCCGATCGCGCCGATCGCGGCCCAGCGTCGGCCCACCGAATCGCGCAACACCCCCGAGGAGAGCCGAGGCGCGGTCAGGAACAGGAGGGCGCCGCCGATCCCCATCGTGGCCGCGCCGATCGCCAGCGGGCTGACGCCGTCGGGCAGGAAGGTGGCGGTCACGCCGGTCGTGCCCCACAGCATGCTCGCGATCACGAGCGCGACGATCCCCGAGATGCGCACGCCCGTCACTCTCATGACGATAACCGGACGGGTGGTGCGCCCGTCGAATCCTCGATTGACACGTGTTCCGCGCCGCTGCTAGTTTCCGAGAAAGCGGTTTCACACAGTCGACCCGAACGCGGCGTGAACGGCGGAATCCCGCACCACGACTCGAAAGCGAGGCGCAATGACGCGTTCTGCTCGTGCCCCCGTGCACAGCTAGCCGCCGCAGGGCGCACCGATCGATCCGGCCTCCGCGGCCGGCATGGACGTTCGCGACGTCGTCGCGCCGTCCCTCCTGACCTCGAGCCCCGTCAGGCACGGACGCACCGTCGCGCCCGCGTCGGGCGACGGCACGGCGGTCGCCCCTGCCGCCGTCACCCGTGACGGCGGCACCACCTCCACAGATGGAGCATCTGAAGTGAAGCGAATCTCCCGACCACTCGCCGTCCTGATCCCTGCGGCGCTCGTCCTCGGAGCAGCGCTCCCGGCGACCGCAGCGGCCGGCGAGGGCTACCCCTACGACCGCAACGGCGACAAGCCGTTCATCAACAACACCAACATCCTCGAGCGCTACTCGCCCACCGGCGGCAACAACCAGAGCTACGAAGTCGAAGCCACCCGCGCAGAAGCGGACGCGATATTCACGAGCGAGCCGATCACCGTCGATGGCATCCGCGAAGACGCGTGGGACGACGCGACACCGCACCCCATCGAGAACGCGTTCACCCCGACGATGACGGCGGAGAGGCCGGGCGGGTCTGCTCAGGGCACCGTGCGGCTGCTCTGGGACGGACCCGTGCTCTACGCCCTCGTCGAGGTCGTCGGCGATTCCACCAAGTCCGACACCGGCACCCCGAACTGGACCAGCGCCGCATATACCCCCACCACCGACGGACTGTTCGTCTTCATGGATGTGTTCAACGATCAATGGGGTCTGGAGACCGACACGCAAGGGGTGTTCTTCCTCGGGGCGAACCCGGCGCTGACGTCGGTGGCGTCGTTCAACAACGCCGGCATCCCGTCGCTGGGATCGTTCTTCAACCCCGCCAACCAGGACTACTCGACGCGACTGAACGCCGCGGAGTCCTCCGGGTACTCGGCCGGGTCGGGCGTGAACTACACCTACGAGGTCGCGTTGCAGATCGAAGGGTGGGGTGACGCCTGGGACCGCGAGCTGAAGGACGGGACTCAGGTCGGGCTCGAGTTCGGCATCTTCGACCAGGGGCAGTCCTTCACCTACTGGAGCAAGACCCAGGCGTTCGCGGGCCGCGAGGGCAACTCCAACCTGCCGAACGGCGAACGAGTGCGGAACCGCGACTGGGGCGTGGTGACCCTCGCGGGCAAGGACGACGACGAGGCTCCCGCGTACAGCGGATGGCGTGCCGACGAGAACATCCGCTTCTGGAACTCCAAGAACAACCCCGGAGGCTCCGGCAACGGCACGGCCTCGACCGACGCCGGCGACAGCAGTCAGGTCTGGACGCCGGAGTCCAAGGCTCGGATGATCGCCGCCAAGGATGCCTACCTCGCGATCCGCGACAGCCCGACGGCGACGCGCGCGCAGAAGGAATCCGCCGTGCGGGAGGTGTGCGAGGCGTTCGCCGCGCTGCGCTGGGGCGACACCACGTTCCCCGACCCGGACGATCTGCCGTCCATCCCGACGCTGCCCAGTGCGTTCACCTTCTTCGACCCGACCAAGGGCACGAACGGTCAGGTGACGACGGCCGCGGAGTGGGAGGAGCGCAAGGCCGAGATCCTCGAACTGGCGCAGTTCTACGAGTACGGCTATAAGCCGCGACACGGAACCGACTACACGGTGAACCTGCTCACGAACGGCTACACCGGCAGCGGCAACGCCACCGTTACGGCGCAAGTGGTGCCGACCAACACCAACTACTCTGGCGGCGCACCGGTCAACATCTCGATCACGGTGACCATGCCGTCAGCGGTTCCGTCCGGCGAGCGCGCCGCGGTGGCCTTCGGCGGCGGCTACACCGCCAACGGCATCGCGAACGTGCCGTTCCCGAACTGGGCGTTCGACAGCCGCTCCGACAACGGCGCGTGGGGCACCCCGAACCGCACCGGAACCTTCTACACGTTGTTCCCCTACGTCCGGAACAGCACATCGGCGGACTCGAGCATCCTCATCGCCAACGCCACCGCGGTGTCGGTCTATCTCGACGCCCTCGAACTGGCTGTCGCTCAGAACTCCGCACTCGCGGCGAAGATCGACCCGACGCAGGGTGTGGCGAAGGGCTTCTCGATCGGCGGCAAGAACGCCTTCGTCGCCGCGGTCTTCGATGAGCGCATCAAGTTCGTCGTCGCCGGCGGTGCCGGGGCCACCGGCCCGGCGAACTGGCGCTACAACGCTCAGGGACAGGAGTACGACTTCACCGGCACGGCGTATGACAACCCCGGCGCCGAGTCGATCGTCGCCCACGGCACCGAAGGTCCTGGAAACAGCTACCGGCACAACCGCGTGCGCGAGACGGAGCTGTTCCGCCACTTCATGCCCTACGGCCACATGTACGAGCACGAGGAGGGGTCGTACTCCTACGGGGGCTACAGCCGGCTCCCGTTCGATCAGTCCCTGCTGGTCGCCACCCTCGCACCCGAGCGCGGCATCATCATCGACACGAATCTCAATGACTACAACGACGGTTCGACGACCGACAACATGAGCCTGCAGATCGCCAAATCGGTCTATGCCAACCTCGGCCTCGACCCGTCCCGTTTCGTCAAGTTCAACAGCGGCGTCTACATCTCGTCGGGCGACCCGCACGGGGTGGCGCCCGGGGCGATCGAGGGGAAGTATCTCTCCGACTTCTTCTACGGCACCTCGACCCTGACGGCTGCCGAGAGCGAGAGACTCGATACCGACCCGTACGCCCTCGCCGTCTCGGACGGTCGCACCCAGAGTCCGTACGAGTACTACTGGGGCGGCTACAACGGGATCACCGGCGGTCGAGCCGGGATCGCGGGAGCAGACGGCTGGTACTTCGCGGGCTTCGACGCCGAGATCTCGGGGATCCGAGACTCGATCGCCGGTCTCGGCGCCTCGAGCGCGACCACCGCCGCGCTCACCGCGAAGCTCGACCTCGCCATGAAGCGGCTGAGCGCGGGCGACGAACCCGGCGCGGTCGCAGCTCTGACCGCGCTCGCGGCGCAAGCGGGAGAGGCCGGGGCCAGCGGCGACGCGGTCGCGGCGGCCGCGCTGCAGATCGTGCTCTACCTGGCGTCGGTCGACGGGGTCGTGCCGGCGTGGAACTCGACCATCGTCTACGACACCGGTGATCAGGTCACGAGCAACGGAGCCCTGTTCATCGCGTCGTGGTACACGAAGAACCAGCAGCCGGGCGACGCTACCGGACCGTGGCAGGAGATCGCCACGACTCCGGACGGGGTCGCGGTCTGGACCGCCTCGCGAATCTTCGAGGCCGGTGACGTCGTCAGCTACGCCGACACGACGTGGACGGCGCAGTGGTACACGCGCAACCAGCAGCCGGGGGACGCCAACGGCCCCTGGCGCGAGAACGCCGCCGCGCCCGAAGACGGAAGTCCGGCCGCATGGACCGCGAGCGACATCTACGTCGCCGGGGACCGTGTCACCTACTCCGGGCAGCAGTACGAGGCGAAGTGGTGGACTCGCAATCAGCCCCCCGGCGACCAGTACGGTCCCTGGACGCCGATCGGCTAACCAGCACCGGGTGACGCCGCTCAGGCGTCACCCGGTGTCTCGCCCGCAGACCGTGAGGTTTCCGCGCGGACTTGCACGCCTGGCGTGAGGATTCCGTGAGGATCGGCGCGAACCCGCTCGCGCTGGCGTTCACTCGATCGAATCGCATTCGAATCGAAGGAGAACGCAAGTGCTCGACGTCGTGTTCATCGCCGGCATCCTCGCGCTCATCGCGCTGGTCGCCGCCGTCGGCAAGGGGGCGGAGCGACTGTGACCGGGTTCGAGATCCTCGCCGCCGTACTCGCCATCGCCGCTCTCGCCTACCTGGTGGCTGCTCTGCTGAAGCCGGAGCGTTTCTGAGATGGACGCGTCCGGCACGAACTGGCTGTTCTTCGTCGCGCAGCTCGCGACCCTGCTGATCGCCCTCGCGATCGTCCACCGCCCCCTCGGCGACTACCTCGCCCGCACCTATACCTCGCCGCGGCACCTGAGGGCCGAACGCGGCTTCTACCGCGTCATCGGCGTCGACGGATCCGCCGAGCAGAGCTGGCCCGCCTACCTGCGGTCGGTGCTCGCATTTTCGCTTCTCGGCATCCTCGCGGTGTACGCGCTGCAACGCCTCCAGGAGTTCCTGCCGGCGTCGCTCGGGTTCCCCGGGGCGAGCGAGCACCTCGCGTTCAACACCGCGATCTCGTTCGTGACCAACACGAACTGGCAGTCCTACTCCCCCGACCTGACGTTCGGCTACACCGTGCAGCTCGTGGGCCTGGCGGTGCAGAACTTCCTCTCTGCGGCGGTCGGACTCGCCGTCGCCGTGGCGCTCATCCGCGGCCTCGCCACCCGACGCACCGGCACGATCGGCAACTTCTGGGTCGACCTGACGCGTGGCATCCTGCGCCTGCTGCTCCCGCTGTCGGTCGTCGCCGCGGTCGTCCTCCTCGCGGGAGGCGTCATCCAGAACCTCGCCGGGTTCCAGGAGGTGACGACGCTCGCCGGCGGAACCGAGAGCATCCCGGGCGGCCCGGTGGCCAGTCAGGAGGCGATCAAGCTGCTCGGCACGAACGGCGGTGGGTTCTTCAACGCGAACTCGTCGCACCCGTTCGAGAACCCGACCGCGTGGACGAGCCTGTTCGAGATCTTCCTCTTCCTCGTCATCCCGTTCTCGCTGCCGGCGGCGTTCGGCCGGATGGTCGGCGACGTGCGCCAGGGCTACGCCGTGGTCGCGACGATGGTCGCGCTTTACGTCGCGTCCGTCAGCGTCATGACGGCCTTCGAACTCCAGGGGGCCGGCACCGCGCCCGAGCTCGCGGGCGGTGCTCTCGAGGGCAAGGAGGTGCGCTTCGGCATCCCTGGTTCCACCCTGTACGCCGGCTCGACGACCCTCACCTCGACGGGGTCGGTGAACTCGATGCATGACTCCTACACGGCGGGCGGAGGCGGCACGGCGCTCGTCAACATGATGCTCGGCGAGACCGCCCCCGGCGGCGTCGGCTCCGGACTGTACGGCATGCTCGTGCTCGCGATCATCGCGGTGTTCGTCGCCGGCCTGATGGTCGGGCGCACGCCCGAGTACCTCGGTAAGAAGATCGGGCCCCGCGAGATCAAGCTGGTGTCGCTCTACATCCTCACCACGCCCGTGCTCGTGCTGGCCGGCACGGCGCTGTCGTTCGCGATCCCCGCCGTGCGCGCCGACGTCGAGGGCACCTCGATCTGGAATCCGGGACTGCACGGCTTCAGCGAGGTGCTCTACGCCTTCACGTCCGCCGCCAACAACAACGGCTCGGCGTTCGCAGGCCTCACCGCGAACACCCCGTGGTTCAACACCGCGCTCGGTGTCGCAATGCTTCTCGGCCGGTTCCTGCCGATCGTCTTCGTGCTCGCCCTGGCCGGGTCGTTCGCGGCGCAGGACCGCACGCCGGTCACCGCCGGCACCCTGCCGACCCACCGTCCGCAATTCGTGGGTCTCCACCTGGGCGCGGTGCTCGTCGTCTCCGCCCTGACCTATTTCCCCGTGCTCGCGCTCGGACCTCTCGCCGAAGGACTGTCATGACTACCGTCACCACCCCCCAGGCCGCGTCGGCGTTCTCGGCGCGGCAGCTGCTCGCCGCGCTGCCGGGGGCGCTGCGCAAGCTCGATCCGCGCCGGATGTGGCGCAACCCGGTCATGCTGCTGGTCGAAGCCGGGGCGGCACTCACCACGGTGATCGCGATCGCCGAGCCCTTCCTGGGAGAGCAGGGCGGCGGCTCGGCCGAGCTCCCCCCGGGCTTCACCGCCGGCATCGCGGTCTGGCTCTGGATCACCGTGATCTTCGCGAATCTCGCGGAGTCGGTGGCCGAGGGGCGCGGGAAGGCGCAGGCGGCCACTCTGCGCGCCACCCGCACCGCCACCCCGGCCCACCGCCTCGGCTCCTGGGTCGACGGCACGGACGGCGCGACCGCACCGGCCGACGAGGTCTCCTCCGCCGACCTGAAGCTCGGGGATGTCGTGGTCGTCACCGCCGGCGAGGTCATCCCGGGCGACGGCGACATCGTCTGGGGCATCGCCTCGGTCGACGAGTCGGCGATCACGGGCGAGTCGGCGCCCGTCGTGCGGGAGCACGGCGGCGACCGGAGCGCCGTCACCGGAGGCACCCGGGTGCTGAGCGACCGGATCCTGGTGAAGATCACCTCGAAGCCCGGTGAGACCTTCGTCGATCGGATGATCCGACTCGTCGAGGGCGCCGCCCGGCAGAAGACGCCGAACGAGATCGCGCTCAGCATCCTGCTCTCCAGCCTCACGATCGTCTTCCTGGTGGTCGTGCTGACGCTCAATCCGATGGCGTCCTACGCCGGACAGCCGACGAGCATCCCCGTGCTCGTCGCGCTGCTGGTGTGCCTCATCCCGACGACGATCGGCGCCCTGCTCTCGGCGATCGGCATCGCCGGGATGGATCGGCTGGTGCAGCGCAACGTGCTGGCGATGTCGGGTCGCGCCGTCGAAGCCGCCGGCGACGTGACCACGCTGCTGCTGGACAAGACCGGCACGATCACCTACGGCAACCGCCAGGCGAGCGAATTCCTCCCGCTCCCCGGGGTCTCCGCCGACGAGCTCCGGGATGTCGCGCGCCTGGCGTCGCTCGGCGACCCGACTCCCGAGGGCGCCTCCGTGGTGACGCTCGCGGGTGGTGCGGTCGAGGCGCCCGCGGGGGCGGTGATCGTGCCGTTCACGGCGCAGACCCGGATGTCGGGCCTCGACCTCGCCGACGGTCGGGAGGTGCGCAAGGGCGCCGGGTCGATGATCGCCGCCTGGGCGGGGCAGACCCCGGCCGGACTCGACGACCTCGTGACCGGTGTCTCGCAGTCGGGCGGAACGCCGCTGGTCGTGGCCGAGAAGTCGGGCGGCTCGACGCGAGTGCTCGGAGTCATCCATCTCAAGGACGTCGTCAAGCAGGGTCTACCCGCCCGGTTCGCCGAGCTGCGGGCGATGGGCATCCGCACCGTGATGATCACCGGAGACAACCCGCTCACCGCGAAAGCGATCGCCGCCGAGGCCGGGGTCGACGACTTCCTCGCCGAGGCGACGCCCGAAGACAAGATGGACCTCATCACGCGCGAGCAGGCCGGCGGCCGCCTCGTCGCGATGACCGGCGACGGCACGAACGACGCCCCGGCGCTCGCCCAGGCGGATGTCGGCGTGGCGATGAACACGGGGACGGCGGCCGCGAAGGAGGCCGGCAATATGGTCGACCTCGACTCCGACCCGACGAAGCTCATCGACATCGTGCGGATCGGCAAGCAACTGCTCATCACCCGCGGGTCGCTCACGACCTTCTCGATCGCGAACGATCTCGCGAAGTACTTCGCGATCATTCCGGCGATGTTCGTGGGGGCGTTCCCCGGCCTCGCCGTCCTCAACGTGATGCAGTTGCATTCGCCCGCCTCGGCGATCCTCAGCGCGATCATCTTCAACGCGCTCGTGATCGTCGCCCTCATCCCGCTGGCGCTCCGCGGCGTGACCTACCGCGCCGTCTCGGCGTCGAAGATCCTCAGCCGCAACCTGCTCGTCTACGGGCTCGGCGGGATCGTCGCCCCCTTCATCGGCATCAAGCTCATCGACCTCGTCGTGAGCCTCATCCCGGGCTTCTAGAGCCCTCCCAAGGAGACACGCATCATGGCACGCACCACCGCCCCGCTCCGGCAGACCTGGACCGCACTCCGCGCCCTCCTGGTCCTCACGGTCGTCCTCGGGCTCGGCTACCCGCTCGTCGTCCTCGGCGTCGGGCAGCTGCTCCTGCCCGCCCAGGCGAACGGCTCCCTCGTGGTCGTCGACGATCGGGTGGTCGGCTCCGCGCTGATCGGACAGTCGTTCAGCGACGCCGACGGCACCCCCCTGCCGGAGTGGTTCCAGCCCCGCCCCTCGGCGGCCGGCGACGGCTACGACGGCGCGGCGTCGAGCGGCTCCAACTACGGACCCGAGAACCCCGACCTGATCGCCGCGATCGAGGAACGCCGCGCCGCGATCGCCGCGTTCAACGGGGTCGACCCCGCCGACATCCCCGCGGATGCGCTCACCGCCTCCGCCTCGGGACTGGACCCGCATATCTCCCCCGCGTACGCCCTCCTCCAGGTCGACCGGGTCGCCGAGGCCCGCGGTCTGTCGGCGGCAGCGGTGCGCGCCCTCGTCGAGCAGCACACGCAGGGCCGCGACCTCGGCTACCTCGGAGAGTCGACCGTCAACGTGCTCGAGCTGAACGTCGCGCTCGCCGAGGCTGCGTCGACCGGAACAGGGGCAGACTGAGCGCATGGCGAGAGGCCGGTTGCGCGTCCTGCTCGGCGCGGCTCCGGGCGTCGGCAAGACCTTCACGATGCTGGAGGAAGGCCGACGCCTGCGGGCCGAGGGCCGGGATGTCGTCGTCGCGGTCGTGGAGCACCACGGTCGCGCGGCCACCTCCGCGTTGCTCGACGGGCTGGAGGTGCTCCCCCGGCGGGTCGTCGACCACCGGGGCGTCACGCTCGACGACCTCGACCTCGACGCCGTGCTGGACCGGCGACCCGACGTCGCCCTGGTCGACGAACTCGCCCACACCAACGCCCCCGGCTCGCCGCACGCGAAGCGCTGGCAGGACGTCGCCGCGCTGCTGGATGCCGGCATCGACGTGATCTCGACCGTCAACATCCAGCACATCGAGTCCCTGAACGACGTCGTCGAGGGCATCACCGGCATCGTGCAGCGCGAGACGATCCCGGATGCCGTGCTCCGCGACGCCGACCAGGTCGAGCTCGTCGACCTGGCCCCGCAGGCGCTCCGCGGCCGGTTGTCGGACGGCCTGATCTACCCGGCCGCTCGCGTCGACGCCGCCCTCAGCAACTACTTCCGGCTCGGCAACCTGACCGCCCTGCGCGAACTCGCTCTGCTCTGGCTCGCCGACGAGGTCGACTCGGCTCTCAAGAAGTACCGGGCGGAACAGGGCATCTCGGCGCCCTGGGAGGCCCGCGAGCGGATCGTCGTCGCCCTCACCGGCGGGGCGGAGGGCGACACCCTGCTGCGCCGCGGCGCCCGCATCGCCGCCCGTTCGAGCGGCGGGCAGCTGTTCGCCGTGCACGTCACGAGTCCCGACGGACTCGCCGACCCCGACCCGTCGATCCTCGCGGGTCAGCGCGCGCTCGTGGAGACCCTCGGTGGCACGTTCCACCAGGTCGTGTCGGAGCGGGTCCCGGAGGCCCTGGTCGAGTTCGCGAAGAGCGTCGACGCCACCCAGCTGGTCGTCGGGGTCAGCCGCCGGGGTCGGCTCGCGTCGCTGCTCGGCGGGTCGGGGACCTCCGGCACGGTCATCCGCCTCTCCGGCGACATCGATGTGCACATCGTCTCCCACGCCGAGGCGGGGGCGCGGACTCTCCCCGCGATCGCGGCGGCACTGTCCTGGCAGCGTCGGCTCGCCGGATTCGTCACGGCTGTCGCGGGGCTGCCGCTGCTGACCTGGGGCCTCTCGGCCGTGCGCTCGGAGGAATCGATCACGAGCGACGTGCTCGCGTTCCAGCTGCTCGTCGTCGTCGTCGCGCTCATCGGCGGGATCTGGCCCGCGCTCGTCGCCGCGGTTGCGGCCGGGCTGCTGCTCGACTTCTTCTTCGTCGACCCGCTGTACGCGGTCACGATCGCCGAGCCCCTCCACCTGCTGGCGCTGGTCATCTTCGTGATCGTCGCCGTGCTGGTGAGCGTCGTGGTCGATCAGGCGGCGCGTCGCCTGCGCGC
>NZ_JBIIAW010000175.1:0-3456 GCF_044239695.1 Pseudolysinimonas sp.
TGGGCTCGGGTGCCGGAGCCGGGGCAGGCTCGGGTGCCGGGGTCGGCTCGGGAGCGGGAGCCGGAGTCGGCTCGGGAGCGGCAGGCGCGGGCGCCGGCTCGGCTGCAGCCGGAGCTTCCTGGGCCGGGGCGGCCGGGGCCTCGGCGGGAGCTGCGGCCCCGTCGCCGATCGTGACGAGCACGGCCCCGACCTCGACGGTCTCGTCCTCCTGGACGTGGATCGTCTCGATGACACCGGCCACGGGCGACGGGATCTCGGTGTCGACCTTGTCGGTCGAGACTTCGAGCAACGGCTCGTCGACCTCGACGCGGTCACCCACCTTCTTGAGCCAGCGGGTGACGGTGCCTTCCGTGACGCTCTCTCCGAGTGCCGGGAGGGTGACGGATTCGCTCATGCGGGGATGCTCCTTCGAAGCCTGGTGGATCTAGCTTAGTTCGCGGACCTGAACGCGGTCAGATGCCGTGCAGCGGCTTGCCCGCGATGGCGAGGAACGCCTCGCCGAGGGCTTCGTTCTGCGTGGGGTGGGCGTGGAGATAAGGCGCGATGTCCTCCGGGTACGCCTCCCAGTTGACCGCCAGCTGGGCCTCGCCGATCAGCTCGCCGACGCGGGCGCCGATCATGTGCACGCCGAGCACGGGCCCGTCCTTCTGGCGGACGACCTTCACGTTGCCCGAGGTGCCGATGATGTGGCTCTTGCCGTTGCCGGCGAGGTTGTAGTCGTAGGTGGCGATCGCGTCCGCGCCGAACTTCTCGACGGCCTTCGCCTCGCTCAGACCGATCGAGGCGACCTCGGGGTCGGAGTAGGTGACCTTCGGGATGTTGACGTCCTCGACGACGATCGGGTTCAGCCCCGCGATCTCCTCGGCGACGAAGATCCCGTGCTGGAAGCCGCGGTGCGCGAGCTGCAGGCCGGGGACGATGTCGCCGACCGCCCAGACACCGGGGATGTTGGTGCGCAGACGCTCGTCGGTGATGACGAAGCCGCGGTCCATCGTGATGCCGACCTCTTCGAACCCGAGGTTCGCCGTCGCCGGGCCGCGCCCGACGGCGACGAGCAGCAGGTCGCCGTCGAAGGTCGTGCCGTCTTCGAGCGTCACGACGACGCCCTGGTCGTTCTGGGTGACCGACTGGAAGCGCACGCCGAGGCTGAACTGGATGCCGCGCTTGCGGAACTGGCGCTCGAACACCTTCGAGATCGACTCGTCCTCGTTCGGGACGAGGTGCGGGAGGGCCTCGATGATCTGCACCTCGACGCCGAAGCTCTTCCACACGCTCGAGAACTCGACGCCGATGACGCCGCCGCCGAGCACGATGACCTTCTTGGGGATGAAGTCCAGAGCGAGCGCCTGCTCGGAGGTGATCACCCGGCCGCCGATCTCGAGGCCGGGGAGCGACCGCGAGTACGACCCGGTGGCGAGCACGATGTTCTTGCCGGTGACGGTCGTGTCGCCGACCTGCACCGTGGTGGGGGAGGTCAGGCGACCTTCGCCCTCGATCGTGGTGATCCCACGCCCCTTGATCAGGCCCTGGAGGCCCTTGAACTTGCTGGCGACGACCTCCTCGCGGTAGGTCGTGACGGCCGCGATGTCGACGCCGCCGAAGGTCGAGGTGACCCCGTACTTGGCGGACTCGCGGGTGACGTCGGCGACCTCGGCCGAATGCAGCAGCGCCTTGGTGGGGATGCAGCCGACGTGCAGACAGGTGCCGCCGACCTTCCCCTTCTCGATCAACCCGACCGTGAGGCCCAGCTGAGTGGCGCGCAGGGCGGCGGCGTAGCCACCGCTCCCTGCACCCAGGACGACAAGATCGAAGTTCTGCTCGGGCACCCGGCGACTCCCTATATTGCGTGCGTATACGGGCCAGGACAGGGGGTGGCGTGTGGCCCAGAGGGCAAGGTGTTCCTTGCCCTCAAACCCTACTACGGAGTCGAAAAGACTTCCGCGAGCTGCAGCAGCGTGCGCACCGTGGTCCCCGTTGGCCCCTTGCCGATTCCGCCGTGCGGGCTGCCGGGATTGTTGGCGACGCCCGCGATGTCGAGGTGCGCCCAGGGGATCGTGCGCTTCTCGTCGCCCTCCCCGACCGATCCGACGAACGCCCTGAGGAAGTGCGCGGCGATCAGCATCCCGCCACTCGTGCTGCCCATCTTGGCGTTCGCGAGGTCGGCGACATCGCTGTCGAGCGAGCTGCGCAGCTCGGGAGGCATCGGCATCGGCCAGAAGACCTCGCCGACGGCGGCGCCGGCCTCGACGACCCGCCGCACGAGGTCGTCGTCGCCCATGACGGGCGTATAGCGTTCGCCCATCGCGACCCGGGCGGCCCCGGTGAGCGTGGCGACGTCGATGATCGCATCCGGCTCCTCCTCGCTCGCGGCGGCGATCCCGTCCGCGAGCACGAGCCGACCCTCGGCGTCGGTGTTGAGCACTTCGACCGTCGTGCCGCCGCGCATCCGGAGCACGTCGTTGGGTCGCATCGCGGCACCCGACGGCATGTTCTCGGCGATGCACATCCACGCCGTGAGGCGCACGGGCAGACCGAGACGTGCGGCGGCGACGATGACGGCGAGGACCGAGACGGCGCCGGTCATGTCGTACTTCATCCCGACCATCCCGGTCGGCGGCTTGAGCGAGAGGCCGCCCGAGTCGAAGGTGATGCCCTTGCCGACGAGGGCGAGGTGCTTCGTCGCCCCGGCGGGGGAGTAGCGCAGCACCACGAGCCGCGGCGGACGCACGGAGCCGCGGCCGACGGCGAGGATGCCGCCATAGCCACCCGCCTCGAGCTCGGTCTCGTCGAGCACCTGCACGTCGATCGGCAGCCCCGCCGCGGCGTCGAGCGCTGCAGCGGTCAGCGACTCGGGGTAGAGGTCGGAGGGGGGCGTGTTCACGAGGTCGCGCACCGTGTGGATCGCGCCGGCGACGATCGCCGCCCGCTCGGCGAGGGCGTCGAGGTCGGTCGACGTGGCGACGGCGTCGGGGACGTGCACGACGATGTCGTCGGCCGGCGTCTTGGTGGTGCCGATGGTCGAGACCCGGTACCCCGTGTAGGAGTAGGCACCGATGCCGGCTCCTTCGAGCACCGCGAGGACCTCGGCGTCATCCCTCACCGGCAGGGCGAACGCGAGCCGGTCGATGCCGGTGAGCTGGCGCGCCGCGGACCCGGCGGCGTAGCGCAGCGCGTCCGCGGTGACCGGACCGCTGCCGAGGCCGATCAAGGCGAGGGATGCCGTGGTCCCGTCGAGTGCCGGCAGGCGACGCAGCTCGTCGCTCGCCCCCGTCGCCGCGATGGCGCGCAGGGCGGCGACGGCGGACGGGAGGGCGTCCCCGTCGACGGCGAGCTCGGGCCCGTCCGGGGTCTTCCGCACCCCGAGCACGAGGACCTCCGCGGATGTGCCGAGCGGGTCGGACGATGAGAGCGAGAGTGCGGGGACGGCCATGGCGCCATGCTAACCGCGTGTTCGCT
>NZ_JBIIAW010000092.1:0-12070 GCF_044239695.1 Pseudolysinimonas sp.
GCCGACGACCTCGCCTTCGCGCTGGCCCAGTTCGGTGAGGACCGCACCCGCGACTTCGCCCGCGCTCTCGACGCCGCGCGCGCCGACCTCGACCGGGCGTTCGAACTGCAGAACCGGCTCGACGACGCCGAGTGGGAGGGCGAGAACCGCCGGCGGGGCTGGGCGAAGAGCATCCAGGCCATGGCCGATCGGGCCCGGGAGACGGTGCAGGTCGAAGCCGCGCGCTTCGCCGAGCTGCGGCGCAGCGAAGAGAGCGCACCCGAGACGCTGAAGCTCATCCGCACGCAGCTCGCCGCCGTCGAGGCCCGGCGCGCGGACGCGACGAAGGTGCTCGCCGTACTTGCCGAGGACTACGTCGACGCCGCCGTGGCTCCCGTGGCCGGCAACCTGGAGGCCGCCGCGACCGCGGTCGCCGAGGCCCGTGCCGCCGCCGACGAGGTCGACGCCGCGATCGCCGCGAGCCGGGTCACGGCGGTGACCGACGCCCTCGCCACGGCGCAGCAGCGTGCTCGGGATGCCGCCGCCCTGCTCGAGGCGATCGAGCACCGCCGCGACGAGCTGGCGGCCGCCGTCGCGGGTGTCGCCGCGCTGGCCGCCGAGCAGAAGACGGCGCTCGAGGAGGCGCGGGCCCTGCGCGACGCTCCGCCGGACCCCGACTCGTCGGCGATCGTCAACGACGCCGTCGGCGCCCTCGAAGCCGAGCTCGCCACGCTCGGCGGCACGGGCCGGCGCGATCCGGTCGCCGAGCTCGATCGCCTCGTGGATGCCGGGGACGCGCTCGACGTCGCCGTGTCGGCGGCGCGCAACCAGCAGCGCCGCCTCGACGGCGCGCGCGGCGCCCTCGCCGGGGCGCTGGTCTCGGCGCGCACGCAGATCTCGTCGGTCGAGGACTACATCGGCTCGCACGGCGGCGGCGCGGGGTCGCGCACGAAGCTCGCCGAGGCGAAGCGGGAACTCGTCATCGCCGAGAACGAGGCCGACCCGGTCGCCGCCCTCGATGCGGCCCGGCGCGCGCAGAACCGCGCCCGCGACGCCGACGACCTCGCGCGCTACGCGGGCGGCTGAGACCCCAACGACTTCCAGGAGAATGTGGCCGAGGAGCGGCTGCATCCAGTCCGGGTCTCTCGCGCCTCGATAGGACAGATGGTTGAGGTCGCGGCTGAGCGGGCGAACGTACCGCACGACCTCCGGTGCGGGACCGAACGTTCGGCTGCCTTCCGGCGATCGGGGCACGCTCGCTATCAGAGCATTGAAAGCTCGTCGGACGACGCGTCTCGCCTCGCGCGATCTAGATGAATCTCGCTAAAGGCGAGACGCACGTCAGGTCGCTTGTCCCGAAGGAGGCGTGCATCATCGAACTTCAGGCAGGCGATCTGTGTTGCTTGGTCAAGATGCGCCAACGTCGCCAAATCGACGACCCCAAGAGAGTCAGCAGTGGAGGGCTCGTAGCCGACGAGCCGGCTGCATAGGTCAAGCGGACGCCCTAGGTAGTCCGCGCCGAACGTTCGTGCAGAACCCGCCGTTACTGCCGCCCTAAAATCCAACTTGGGTGCGCCAAAGCGGCCGCTCGCCTCCGCAACGGCATCGGCCAGCAGCAACATCTCAAACGCGTGGCGAAGAGTGCGGGCGTAGACGAACACGCCATCGCCGAGCTCCTTGAACAGGCAAATGTCACCTGGCTTGTAGGAGCCCAGGAGCTCGCGGATTGCGATGACGAAGGCGGCGCTCCGCACGTACTCTTGCTCTTCGCTGATCTCTCGAGCGGCCGCACTCCCCACCAAGTCGACTATCACCCAGAACCCGAAGACCTCTTCTGAATTCGTGAACAGGCGCTGACCCGCCGCCGCGGCATTGATGCTGAACCTATTCGCAGTTGTCGCAAGTTCACTAAGAGGGATGGCCACGCTAGCGAAGCCCCACGAGTTCGAACACATCGCGGTCTGACATCGTTGCGAGCACCGCGACGCTCGCCTGAACTCGAAACTCTTTGCTCTTGGCCAGAAGCGCGACTTGTTGTTCTTGCTCGTCGGTGCCCCACCCTTCGAGTACAGCGATCCGGTGCACGGCCCTACGCAGAGGGCTGCCGTCATAGGCGTCAGCCTTCGCGAGGATGTCCAACGCAGTGGAAATCAGCGCTTCTAGTGCGGAGTTACGCGCCTCGATCAAGCGATGGCCGAAGACTTGGCGGCCAAGGAAGTCCTTGGTGTAACGAAGGACTTCCTGTCCCCCGTCCGAGAGCGTGATGGTTTCCCTGATCCTTGACTCGCGGCGCGTTCGATCATCGCCGAGCCTGTCGAGCCGAGGCTCGGAAGTGTTGACCAGGTCGTGAATGAAGAACGAGTACAGCGCACCGGAGTCCTTGGCTGTGAGTGCGGCGTACGCCGTGGGCGTCCAAGAGTGTGCGTCAGCACCGAGCGTCGCAAGGACTGGCGACCTCTCGTCGAGAAGATCGACCCGCGATGCCTCCGCGAGGTTCTCAATCACCCATGCAATGTCATCGCAGTAGCGCGCGACCATTGCCTCGTATGTCGCATGTGAGTTGGAGATGCCATAGCTGGTCTCGCCAAACTTCACTTCGTGGGAGAACTCGTCGGAAACGTCCTTCAATGAATGGTGCCAGATCCCATAGAGAAGCTGTGCAGTGTAGAGCGACCCTTGTCCGTCGGATCGAGGCTTCTTCAAGAAGGGATTCATTGCAAGGTGCCAGTAGCTGAACATGCCCGACGTGTACGGCGACGAGTCTAGATCGCTGAAAGCCCACGGGAAATACTCGCGGACAGCGACACGGCTATCTGGATTCTTGATTTTTGCAATCCACGTCGGAATCCCGCTTGGCTCGTTGCCAAATTTCTGAGGGACAGGCTCGCCCCTTGTGAATTGCTTGATGATCCAGTCGGGAACACGATCTTTCCCGACGTGGATGAAGGGGACCGCTCCGATCTTAGAGCCAAGCGCGATGGCTTCCGCGAGGTCGGGATTCAGCCTTAACCTCGTTGCGATCACCCGCGCAAGGTGGGCGGCCTTGACCGCATGACTGGTGTAGTTGCGCGCACGCGTGGTGTTGCCGAAGAGCAGAACGTGATACTTATCGTCCTGCCTTCGGAAACGATCGGAGTAGAGAATTCTGTCACGGTCGAGAGAAAGAGGCGTCCTGCCCTTGACTCGAGATTGAGTCTCAGGGTCTGCGTAACTTCGGCCCAGCACCTCCACTGCTGACTCACCAGTGAGCAGCGTTGCTTGGGCGCCCGTCATCGCCTGAGGCCTAAGTTCCAGCGGTTTCTCGATGGCGAGAACATGCTGTGTATAGACGTCGCTAGTCACGGGAGCCCTCTCGATCACGAGTTCGAACTCGCCAATCCTCGCCAGATCCCGGCGATCATTGACTGGAGCTTCGATTAGCGGCAATCTACCGACAACGTCACCGCAAACAACCCTGGAAGGACCAGGACAACAAATCGTGTCGGATTCGGAGAACAGCGTGACAGTCGAACCCTCGGAGAGCGCTTGGCAGATCTATGCGGCAATCTCCGATGCGATCGGAAAGGTTGACGCGAAGGCGTCCTACTTCTTGGCCCTCGACTCGGGTCTCGTCGTGGCACTGATTGCGCTCTCTGATGGAGGCCAAATCTTCGAGTCCGTCGATCCGATTCGTAGGGGACTCTTCTATTGGCCCGGATTCGCGTTGTTGCTGGTGGCGGCAGCACTGGCCGCGTGGGCGATCGCGCCGCGTCTCAACGTCGCCAAAGCGGCTCAGACTCCCTCAAATCACTCGGGATCGGACTTCACGTACTTCGGGCGCCTGCGGTCACTTGCCCCACGGGAACTCGAGCGCATCCTCAGCGAGGAGGACCCGACCGCCTCTCTTTCGCGGAGCATTGTCGCAATGTCGACAATCGCATGGAGAAAGCATCGGATCGTGTGGTGGTCGCTTCTTACCACCGGGATTGGTGTCCTTGCGGAAGTGACGTTGGCAGCGTTGGAGATCGTTCTTCCGTAGCAGGAGGAGCCTTCGCGCTCACGCCGACGCGGCAACCAGGTTCGACGGGGTCTCCCCCGCCGCCAGCGCCGCGATCTGGCGCCGCACGAGGGCCTCGACGGCGTCGGGCATCGTGCGCACCTGACCGCCGACGTGCGGGGAGATGACGACGCCCGGCGCGCTCCACAGCGGGTGCCCCGCGGGGAGGGGTTCCGGATCGGTGACGTCGAGCCCCGCCCGCAGCCGCCCGGTGCCGAGCTCCCCGAGCAGCGCATCGGTATCGACGATGCCGCCGCGCCCGATGTTCACGAGGATCGCGCCGTCGGGCATCCGGGCCAGGAATCCCGCATCGACGAGGTGGTGCGTCGAGTCGTCGAGCGGCAGGCAGATCACGACGGCCTCGGCACCGCTCAGCAGCTCGGGCAGCTCGTCGAGCGCCGCCACCTCGCCGCGGGAGTCGGTGCGCCGCGACCGGGCCACCCGCACCGGTCTCGCGTCGAACGGCAGGAGGCGGTCGACCATCGCGCTGCCGAGTCCGCCGGCACCGACGACGACAACGCGGAGCCCGGCGAGGCCGCGGGTGAAGCCGCCGCGCCACTCCTGGGCATCCTGCTGCCGCACGAACCGCGGCAGGTCGCGTTGCGCGGCGAGCACCAGCGCCATCCCGATCTCGGCCGCCGGACCTTCGTGCACGCCCGCCGCGTTGGCGAACGCGACCCCCTCGGGGAGGCGCTCGAGCACTCCGTCGTAGCCGATGCTCTGGCTCTGCACGAGCCGGACGGCGACGCCGTCGAGCGCCGCGAGTAGATCGAGCGACCCCATATAGGGCGGCACGACGACATCGATCGCCGGCCACGGCGCCGGGGAGGCGAGATCCCACACGACGACCTCGGCCGCGTCGGCGAGCCGCGTGCGCAGGTCCTCGGTGGGGACGGTGATGCGCATCCGAGGCGAGGGGACCGCGGTCAGGAGGAGGCGCCGTCGGCGGGCTTCGCCGCCCGGCCCCCGAGGGCTTCGGCGAGCGCCGCCCCGGTCGACTCGTCGCCGGCCTGCGCGGCTTCGGCGTTGGCTTCGGCGAGCGCCTCGACCACTTCGTGCCGCTGGATGCGGATGCCCCGCGGGGCGTCGACGCCCACGCGCACCCCGTCGCGGCGCACATCGATGATCGTCACGACGATGTCGTCCCCGATGAGGACCTTCTCGCCCTTCTTGCGTGTGACGACCAACATGGCGTCGAGACTAGCCCCTAGCCTCCGAGTTCCCCCCGAGGCAAGCCGAGGAGTCCGACCGTGCCGGCACTCGCGGTGTACGGGCCGGCGAGAGCGAGATACGCGTCGAGGCGGCGGTGCCGGGCGAGCGCGCTGACCCAGGCCTTGGTGTCCTCGTGCTTGCGCGCCGGGTCGATCACGACCCAGAGCCGGTCGGGCGCGATCTGTCCGACCCGGATGTCGGCGGCGACCTGCTCGGGATCGCCCGAGCCGACGCCCCAGGCCAGGAAGACGGGCAGCCCTGCCTCCTCGGCATCCGCCTTCTGCAGCACGGCGGTGCGGCGGTCGTCGATGCGGGCAGCGGCGCGCGACTCGAGTCCGCCGCCGATGCGCAGGATGCCTGCGGGGCCGGCCAGGTGCGCCGCGACGGGGAGCGCCTCACCGAGCAACCCGGCGATCATGACGAGTTCGCCGGGCGCGCGCTTCAGCATCGCGATGCGGGGCACCGTCGCTCCCCGTCCCAGCGGTCGGCGGGTGGCGAGCATCGACTCGAAGTCGCCGAGCACGCGATCGAATCCCGGCCCCTGCGTCGACAGCCGATCGGATGCCGGAACGAGCGCCTCGTCGTCGAGCGACTCCGGCAGATCCGGGAGCACGGGATCGGGGAGTTCGACGACGAGGTCCAGGTAGCGGCGGGCGAAGAAGCCCGCGATGCCGCCGGTGCGCACCTCGTCGACCCGGATCAGCCGGGCGGACGGCCCGTGCAGGGCGCGTACGTGCGCCGCCGGGTCCCCGACCCGGGCGGGGTCACACCGCAATCGGATCCAGGACACGCACCACCCCCACGGTCTCGATCGCGGTCTGCGCCGCCGCAGCCTCCTGGTAGGAGAGCACGGGCAGCCCGTCCCGGTGGGTCGCGACGAGGCGCCGCACGGCGGGGCGGAGCGCGGGGGCGCAGACCAGCACGACGGGCGTGCCGGCCTGACGCGCGGTCTCGACGATGCCGGCCAGCGACGTGATGACGGCTTCCAGGCGCGTCGGGTCGAAGACGATCTGTGCGCCGCCTTCGCCCGGGCGGAGCGACTCGAGCATGGCCTGCTCGAGCAGCGGCTCGATCATGACGACGTGCAGCTTGCCGTCCTCGAGGTGGGGCTGCGCGATCACCGGCCCGAGCGCGGCGCGGGCGGCTTCGACGAGGCCGTCGGGGTCGCTGGAGACCTTGGCGCGCAGGGCCAGCGCCTCGTAGATGCGGCCGAGGTCGTTGATCGGCACCCGCTCGGCGAGCAGCCCCTGCAGCACCCGCTGCACTTCGGCGAGCGACAGCAGCGACGGCACCAGTTCGTCGACGGCCGCGGGGTTGACCTGCTTGACGCCGTCGGTGAGCAGGCGCACGTCTTCGCGCGAGAGGAGCCGCGGGGCGTTCGACGAGATCACCGCCGAGAGGTGGGTGATGATCACCGACACCCGGTCGATGACCGTGGCGCCCGCCATCTCGGCGCCGTGCCGCATCTCGATCGGCACCCATTTGCCGGTCATCCCGAACACCGGGTCGACGGTTTCGACGCCGGGCAGCGCGTCGAGGTGGTCGCCGAGCGCGAGCAGGCGACCGACCGGGGCGGTGCCGCGGCCGGCTTCGACGCCGGCGACGCGGATGACGTAGGTGGAGAGCGGCAGCTCGACGTTGTCGCGGGTGCGCACGGGCGGCACGACGATGCCGAGTTCCATCGCGAGCCTCCGGCGCAGCGCGCGCACGCGGCCGAGCAGGTCGTCGGAGCCGGAGGCGATCGGCACGAGGTCGGGCGAGAGCTGGATCTCGAGGGCGTGCACGCGCATCTGCTCGATGAGATCCTCGGCGCCGTCCTTGGGCGTCTCGTCGGCCGCGGCGGCGGCTTCGAGCTCGGCGTCCTGCACGACGCGCTTCTTGCGCGCCGCGACGCGGCGGCCGAGCACGATGAGGGTGAGCCCGACGACCGCGAAGGGCAGCAACGGCATCCCCGGGATGAGCCCGAGCACGATCGCGCCGGCCCCCGCGATGGTGATCGCGAGCGGCGACTGGGTGAGCTGCGTCGACGTCGTGGTGCCCATGTCGGCTTCGGCGTTCGAGCGGGTCACGATGACACCGGTCGACACGGCGAGCAGCAGCGCGGGGATCTGGGTGACGAGGCCGTCGCCGATCGTCAGGATCGCGTAGGTCGAGAGCGCGTCCTCGACCGCCATCCCGCGCTGCAGCATCCCGATCGCGATGCCGCCGACGACGTTGACGACGACGATGATGATGCCGGCGATCGCGTCGCCCTTGACGAACTTCGACGCTCCGTCCATCGCGCCGTAGAAGTCGGCTTCGGCCGAGACCTCGGCGCGACGCACCCGCGCCTGGTCCTCGGTGATGGCGCCGGCGTTGAGGTCGGCGTCGATCGCCATCTGCTTGCCGGGCATCGCGTCGAGGGTGAAGCGCGCCCCCACTTCGGCGACGCGCTCGGCGCCCTTCGTCACGACGACGAACTGGATGATGACGAGGATGAGGAAGACGACGACGCCGATGATCAGCGAGTCGCCGACCGCGACGTGGCCGAGCGCCTCGATGACCTGCCCGGCATAGCCGTCGCCGAGCACGAGCCGGGTCGAGGCGACGTTGAGGCCGAGGCGGAAGAGCGTCGCGACGAGCAGCAGCGACGGGAAGATCGAGAAGTCGAGCGGCTTCTTGACGAACATGCTGGTCAGCAGGATGACGAGCGCCAGCATGATGTTGACGATGATCAGCACGTCGAGCAGCGCCGCGGGCACGGGCACGACGAGCAGCAGCACGATGCCGACGATGCCGACCGGCACGGCCAGGCTCGGCCAGTTCTTGCGCAGGTTCACTTCTTCTCCCGGGGGTGGACGACTCAGGCGGCCGCGCTGAACGAGCGCAGCGGACGGTGGATGCCGCGGGCGGACCCGCGCTTGGTCAGCGAGGCGACGAACGCCAGCAGGCGCGCGATCGCGGTGTAGAGCTCGACGGGGATCTCCTGCCCCACCTCGCACGCGGCGTAGACGGCTCGGGCGAGCGGGAGGTCCTCGATCATCGGGATGCCGGCATCCCCCGCCCTCTCGCGGATGCGGGTCGCGATGTGGTCGGCGCCCTTCGCCACGACGCGCGGGGCCGACCGACCGGGTTCGTATTTCACGGCGACCGCGAGGTGGGTCGGGTTCAGCAGAACGACGTCGGCGGTGGCGACGGCGGCGAGCATCCGGTTGCGGCTCATCGCGAGCTGCCGGCTGCGGCGCTGGCCCTTCACGAGCGGGTCGCCGTCGGTGTTCTTGTGCTCGTCGCGGGCCTCCTTCTTGGTGACGAAGGTGACCTTGCGGTTGCGGCGGCGCACGACGAGCACGTCGAACAGGGCGAGCACGAGTCCGGCGACGACCGCCGCCTGCAGCAGCGAGGTGACCCCGCCGGCGGCGGTGTCGAGCACCACGGCGAGCGGCAGCCGTCCCGCGCTCATCAGGATCGGCACGAGGCCCTGCACGACCATGAACAGCACGCCGCCGATGACCAGCGTCTTCAGCAGCCCCTTGCCGCCCTCCCAGAGCGCCTGGAACCCGAACATCCGTTTGATGCCCGCGACGAGATCGAAGTTGCGCAGCGACGGCACGATCCGCCGCGGGTGGATGCCGCCCTGCGCCGCGACGGACACGATCGCGGCGATCGCCACGACGCCGAGCATCGGCGCGAGCGCGGGCAGGACGGCGTCGAACGCCTCGGTCGCGACGGCGAGCGCCTTCTCGGGCTCGGGGTCGGCGATGACGTCGCGCACGTGCAGCAGCGCGGCCCCGGCGGCGTCGGCGGTGGCCTGGCCGACGGTCGTGAACGTCGCCGCCGCGGCGGCGACGCCGACCCACGAGGCGAGGTCCTTCGAGGTGCCGACGCTGCCCTTCTCGTAGGCCTCCTTGAGCTTGCGGGGGGAGGCCCGTTCGGTGCGTTCTCCGGCGGTGTCGCTCATCGCCGCATCACCTCAGTCCCAGCAGAGCGGTGACGGCGTCGCCGGTCAGCGTCTCGACGATCCCGGGCAGCGCCGAGACGACGATGCCGGCGAAGACGATCGTCAGCAGGATCTTGAGCGGGAAGCCGAGCGCGAAGGCGTTGAGGGCCGGCGCCACGCGACTGAGCAGGCCGAGGCCGACGTCGGCGAGGAACAGCACCACGAGAAGGGGGGCCGCGATCTGCAGCGCCGAGAGGAACATCTGGCCCAGACCGCCGAGGAACAGGTCGGCGTTCGCGGGCAGGTCGAGCCCCGCGCCGACCGGGATCGCCCCGAAGCTGCGGAACAGACCGCCGAGCACCAACTGGTAGCCGTCGGTCACGAACAGCAGCGCGAGCGCGACGAGGTGGAAGAGCTTGGAGAACTGGGCACCGTTGATCATCGACATCGGGTCGAAGCCCTGCGCCAACTGGAAGCCGCCGAACAGGTCGATCATCGATCCCGCCGACTGCACGGCCGAGAACGCGAGCATCACGAGGAAGCCGAGGGCCAGCCCGATGACCAGCTCCCCGGTGAGCGAGATCAGGAATCCGCCGATCTCCTGCGGCGCGTAGTCGCCGGTGACCCGCGGGGCCACGGCGACGCCGAGACCGACCCCGAGCATCGCCTTGATGCGCATCGGGATCGCGTTGTGGCTGAACGGCGGCGCGATGACGACGAACGCCGTCACGCGCACCCCCGCCAACGCCACCGCCTCGAGCCAGCCCATGATCGCTTCACCCTCCGCTGACGAGGCTCGGGATGCGGTCGAACAGCTCGGTGGTGAACGACACCATTTCGGCGATCATCCACTGGCCGCAGACGATCATCGCGACGGCGACCGCAACGGCCTTCGGCACGAACGACAGCGTCACCTCCTGGATCTGGGTGATCGACTGCACGAGCGAGATCGCGAAGCCGACGACGAGCGAGGTGATGAGGATCGGCGCGCCCAGTTTGGCGGCGACGACGAGCGCATCCTGCGCGAGGTCGAGAACGGCGGCGGCATCCATCAGGTGCTGTAGCTCCCCACGAGGTTGGTGACGAGCAGGCCCCAGCCGTCGACCATGATGAACAACAGGATCTTGAACGGCAGCGACACCATGACGGGCGGGAGCATCATCATGCCCATCGCCATCAGCGCCGACGAGACGACGAGGTCGATCACCAGGAACGGCACGAAGATGACGAAGCCGATGATGAACGCGGCCCGCAGCTCCGAGATCATGAACGCCGGCACGAGGGTCTGGATCGGCACCGCCGACGCGTTCGACGGGTTGTCGAGCCCGGCCGCGCGGGTCATCAGCGCGATGTCCTCCTCGCGCGTGTGCGCGAGCATGAACTGCGAGAGCGGCTGGAGGGCGGCATCCACCGCGCTGCCGAACGACATCGAGCCGTCGAGGTAGGGCTGCACCGCGTCGGTGTTCACCTCGGTGAGCACCGGCCACATGATGAACAGCGACAGGAAGAGCGTGAGGCCGGCGAGCACCTGGTTCGGCGGCACCGTGGTGAGCCCGAGCGCGTTGCGCGTCATCGAGAGCACGACGAAGATCTTGGTGAACGACGTCATCATCAGCAGCAGCGCGGGCGCCACCGACAGCAGGGTGATGCCGATCAGTACGACGACGCTGGTCGACGGCTCCCCGTTGGAAGCGGCCGTGCCCGAGCCGAGGAGACCGTCGAGGATCCCCCCGAGGTCGTCAGTCCCGTCCATCCGCTACGAGGCGCGGCGGAGCACCGGGAGGTGCACGGCGAGCGGGGACGCGGTCGAGTAGTCTCTGGGCTTCTTCTCGTCCGGCTCGGTGTTCCTCAGGAAGGCCGCGAGTGCGCCCGTCGCCCCCGTCTGCGGCACGGGGACGGGACGAATGGATGCCGGGGGCGCCTCGATCGGTGCGGGGGGCTTGGCCTCGACGCGGATTCCGATCGCGCCGGCGAGGGTGCGTGTCATGTGAGGGAGCAGTTGTTCGGCGAGAGCCGGGATGTTGACCCGGCGACGACGCCGACGCGGGGCCACATGCTCCGCCTTCTCGCGCCCGGCCGTCGTCGCGGTGACGGTCGCCAAGGTCGGGGTCTCGGCGGCCTCCTCGAGCGCTTCGCGGAAGACCGCGGCGAAGTCGACGGGCTCGGGCTCCCGGACGTCCGCCGTGGCACGGGTCTCCACGGCGGACGCGGCGACCGGGGTGAGGTCGCTCTCCGGGGCGATCGCCTCGGGGTGGGCGATCACGGCGGTCGCGGGGGCGACCACCAGGGGTTGCGGGGTCGGGGCGGGCTCGAGCACCGAGATGCCGTGCTCGGTCACGCCGAGCACCATCTTCACGCCGTCGATCTCGACGACGGTGATCGAGGCCTTCGCCCCGAGCCGGTGGGTGCCGAGCACGGTGATCGCCTTCTTCGACGCGCCGAAGCGACCGGCGACGGCGGACTTCGTGCCGCCGGCGGACTTCGCCCCGGCGCCGGTCACCTTGCGCTGCACGAACCAGATCACGGCGAGGATCGCGCCGAGCGCGACGACGACGCGGAGCGCCAGAAACAGGGTCTCCATCAGGCATTCTCTTCCGGGTCGAGGATGCGCGTGATGCGCACCGCGTAGTCCTGGTCGACGACGACGACCTCACCGCGAGCGATGAGTCGTCCGTTGAGGAGCACATCGGCGGGGGCGCCGACCGAACGGTCGAGTTCGATGACGGCGCCCGGCTCGAGCGAGAGCACCTCGCGCACGCTCATCCGCACCCGACCGAGTTCGACGGTCAGATCCATCGCGACGTTGGAGATGCGACCGAGGCGCGCATCGACCGCCCCGGACGCCGGCGTGGGCTCTGCGGCGCTGCGCACCGTCACGCCGAACCAGCCGACGACGCGCCCGGCGGCCCGCAGTTCGTAGCGGGTGT
>NZ_JBIIAW010000087.1:0-13211 GCF_044239695.1 Pseudolysinimonas sp.
GAGGTCCTGCCCGGCGTCGAGTCGGGCGAGCAGCAGCAGCTCCTCCACGAGCGACGTCATCCTCACCGACTCCGACTCGATGCGGGCGAGCGCGTAGACGATGTCCTCGGGGAGCGCGATCCCGGAGCGCCGCGTGAGCTCGGAGTATCCGCGGATCGACGCGAGCGGCGTCCGCAACTCGTGACTGGCGTCGGCGACGAACTGCCGCACCTTCTCCTCGCTCTCCTGCCGGGCGCGCAGCGACGCCTCGACGTGCTCCAGCATGAGGTTGAAGGCTGCCCCCACCTGACCGACCTCCGTGCGCGGGTCGGAATCCGTCACCCGCTCGCTGAGTGCCACCTGGCCCCGCGCGAGCGGGAGCTCGGCCACGCGCCGGGCGGTCGCGGTGACCCGGCCGAGCGGGAGGAGGGCGACGCGCACCACCTGAGTGCCGGCGAGCGCCGCCACCGCGAGCGCGAGAAGGGTCACCAGGGCGAAGATCAGCGCGAGGTTGGTGGTAGTCGCCACGACCTCGGAGGTCGGGAGGCCGGCGATCACCGACTCGCCGCCCGGCGTCGTCTTCGCGCCGACGCGGAACTCGCCCAGATCGCCCAGATCGACCGTCGCGAACTCGCCCGGCGCCAGGTCGAGCGAGCGCAGGGTACCGACCTGAGCCTCGGTGAGCTCGACCTCCGTGCCGTCGTCAGCGGCGTACTCGGCGCGCTGGTCCGTGACGACGAGGGTGCCGATGCGGTTGTTGGGCTGGTCGCCGCCCTGCGGCCCGCCGAGTCCCGGACCTCCGGCGCGCGTCAGGGCATCCAGCACCTGCGCGTCGAGCCGCGCCACCAGGCTCTGCCGCAGCGCGAGCACGCTCGCGACCCCGACGACGATGCTGACGACCGCGAGAAGGGCGACGATGCCGACGACGAGTCGCCGTCGCAGCGACCAGGATCCCCGGGTGGCGCTCATCCCTCGGCGGCGGCCGGCTTGATCGTGTATCCGACGCCGCGCACGGTGTGGATCATGGCCGCACGACCCTCGTCGATCTTCTTGCGCAGGTAGGAGATGTAGATCTCGACGATGCTCGACCGCCCGCCGAAGTCGTAGCTCCAGACGCGATCGAGGATCTGCGTCTTGCTGAGCACCCGGCGCGGGTTGCGCATGAGGTAGCGGAGCAGTTCGAACTCGGTCGCGGTGAGGGCGATCGGCTCGCCGGCCCTCGTCACCTCATACGTCTCCTCGTCGAGGAC
This sequence comes from Pseudolysinimonas sp., assembly GCF_044239695.1. Taxonomy (GTDB): domain Bacteria; phylum Actinomycetota; class Actinomycetes; order Actinomycetales; family Microbacteriaceae; genus Pseudolysinimonas_A. The sequence continues at coordinate 1,230 of NZ_JBIIAW010000087.1, forward strand.
GAGATCCCCGACGCGGATCTGCGGGTCGGCCGCCGCCGAGACGATCCGGGCGCTCCGGCGCAGCAGTCCGCGTAGTCGGGCGATGACCTCGTCCAGCGAGAACGGCTTCGTGACGTAGTCGTCGCCGCCCGCGGTCAGGCCGGCGATGCGATCGTCGACGGCATCCTTCGCGGTGAGGAAGAGCACGGGCACGTCGTTGCCGGCCTGGCGCAGGCGCTGGAGCACCTGCAGGCCGTCGAGGTCGGGCATCATCACGTCGAGCACGACGACGTCAGGGGTGAAGCTCTTCGCCTCGGCGAGCGCCTGCTGGCCCGAGGAGGCGGTGCGCACGTCCCAGCCCTCATAGCGCAGCGCCATGCGCAGCAGATCCCCGAGGGAGGCCTCGTCATCGACGACGAGCGCGCGCACGGGCGACCCGTCGGGGCGCGTGAGACGAGCGGGGGCGGTCGCGGGCGGGGCCGTGGTTGGAGTCACGTTCCCAGTCTGCTCCGCTTCCTATGAATCGGCTGAGGCGCGCCTTGGTGCCTGCCACGAAGATCCTCGGCGCGGTTCGGGTGCGGCGTGAGCACCGCTCGGCGCCCGGCCCGTGCCGGCGACCAGCCCGGCGAGCGCGAAGATCGCGCCGAGCGTCGCGACGATGAGCGTCGGAATGAGTTCCATGGTGTCCTCCGGTCTCGACGCTACGTTCGCCGCAGCGAGCGTCGCGACGCACGAACGGGGGTGGGGCCGACCCCAGTGGGAGTGACGCCCGCCCGGGGGCAGACCCCGCGTGCCGGGAGCGCGTGACACAGACTCCGGGTGACGCAACACTCTAGGTGTGCGCATCCTCCTCGATGAATCCGGCCAACAAAGCGAGACTCTTCCTCTGATGGTCGGCGCCGTCGCTTGCCCTGAGCCTGAACGCCTGGATGACATCTTGAACGAACTTCACGCCGAACTTTCGGCGATGGATCGATTCGCTGGCCAGGCCTCCTTTGATGCGTTCGTCAAGGACGGCTTCCACAACTGGCAGATCCCGTTCGAACTGCAGGTGCAGTTCATCTCCGAGCTCGAGAAGCTGGATGGCTTCCGCCTCTACGTCTGCTTCTCACGTCGCGCACGTCTCCCTACGCTCACGGACGACCAACGCTGCCTAGTTCTTTACCGGGCCCTCCTGCCAGACGTCTATCTGGCGCAGAAGATTGATTCCGTAGATCTCTGGTTCGAGGAGAACTCCACCCTGGGCCGCCATTTCAAGAAGGTCGCTGAGGACTCTCGCGCTGATGCAGTAGCAAAGAGCGACGAGGATCGGGTTCCACAGGTTAACGTGAGAGTGGTCTCGAAAGACGAGGCTCCTTCACTCGGAATCGTCGACTTCGCGATGGCAATCATCGGCCAGTGGCTTCTGCAGCCCGCGCCTCGCGACCTCGCTCAGTACAAGGTGCGCAACTTCATGGCAATTGAGCGAGATGTAGCCCTCATTCACGATTTCGATAGCGGCAAGCGGTCGACGCGATTGCACAGGGACTTCGCGTGACAGATACACTCGCGCCGTGAGGGCGGGATTCAGTCATGGTGGGCACGAGTCCGTGCACGGCGTACTACTGCTGCATGCTAGGGACGTCTCCCGCCCTCGCCCATGACCATTTCAAATCTTGAAGTCGCGAACACTCTGCGGGTCGGGTTGCCTGATCTCAAACGAGTCGCATCCCTTATCCAGGACGGGACGGCTGTAACGGCCTTCACCCGCCGCAAGAAGGATGGCACCCAACGGACGATCCATCGTCCTGGCCTAACCGCGACCCTGGTCCTGAAGAAGTTCCATGAGGCACTGACCAACTCGACAGCCCCACCGCCTCCACACGTCCACGGTTTCGTTCGCGGCCGTTCTATAGTTACCAACGCTCGCGAGCATCTTGCGCGAGATGCAGTTCTTCGTATCGATCTTCGCGACTTCTTTGAGACCATCGACGGCAATCGAATCCGTGGCGTTTTCGAAGGACTTGGCTTCTCCCCTAGCGCAGCACTGCTTGCGGAAAACCTCACGACATTCAACGGGACGCTGCCGATCGGCTTCCACACCAGCCCGATTCTGTCGAACCTCGCCTTCGCTTCCGCCGACTCTGACCTCACCCGTTTCGCCGCGGAGAACGGGCTTGCATTCACCCGCTACGCAGACGACCTGATCTTCTCTGGCGCTCCCACCTCGGGCACCGCAGTTGCCATCGAGGCCATACTCGACGGTCACGGTTGGCAGGTCAACGCGTCAAAAACGAAGCTCATGAAGCGTGGGGCAAAGCAGTACGTCACTGGGCTCACGGTCAACGACGGCTCATACCCTCGGATCCCTGCAGTTGTTAAGAGTCGGATGCGTTGGAAGTTGCACTTCATTGAACGATTCGGCTACGAGAAGTACATGATCGAGTTCGGAGGTGAAGACCGCGAGGACTATCCCAAGCGACTCCTAGGAATGGCTCGACACATCGCTGCGGTCGAGCCGCGAGTAGGTGGATTGTTGATCCGGCGGCTGGACCTCGAGCTACCCCCCTCATGGCGTAGCGAAATCACCGACGGCGAATGGACGGACTGGATCCAGGACTTCCGTCTTTCCTAGCGGACGACCTCCTCCGGGCGATGCGCCGGGATCCCGCCGGAAGCTGACGCCGCGACGACCGGCCGCCGCTCGATCGCGAGCGCGATGCCGTAGACGGCGACCCAGGCGATGCCGAGGGTCGTCGCGACGAACTCGAGCCGGCTGCCGAACCAGGCGTAGAACTCGAACACCGACATCAGCCCCCCGGTCGCCGCGATGACGGCGACCGAGATCGCCGCGATGAGCGAGAAGCGCCGGATCGCGCGGTGGCCGACCGCGAACGCGCACTGCAGCATCGCCCAGGCCGCGAACACGAACGCGAGGGTCGCGGCGCTGACGTGCCCGAGGTCCTGCCAGGAGAGGTCGGGGCCGAACCGCGGCACCGGGCAGCCGCTCGTGCAGGGCACCTGCGACGCGACCAGGAACAGCCCGCTCGCGATCGCCAGGCTCACCGATGGCGCCCACCAGCGCAGCACCGGAACCCGGCTGCGGATGCGGCGGCTCGCCCAGGCGATGGCGACGCTCCCCGCCACGAGTAGCAGCAGCGCGCGCTCGAACCACGCGGCCGTCGGCTCCCCGTCGGCCCCCAGCTCGCTCACGTAGAGCTCGCGGGGGACGCCGAGGCGGGCGATCCAGATGATCGCGAGCGACGCGAGCACGAGGACGGTCCCCGCGGCGGCGAGGACGCGGTCGAGCATCCTCACGCCGACGCGCGCGCGGGCAGGGGCCAGCGCTCACGACGACGGGACACCCAGATCGCCGCCGCCCCCACGCCGACCATCACGGCCGCGATGAGGATGACGTAGAACGCCACCGACAGGTAACCGTTCTCGGAGTTCGTCGGGTTGAGGAACGGGTACGGGTACCAGCCCACGATCGGGCCGCGGATGAGGGTGTACGCCACCCAGAGGATCGGGAACACCACGACCGCCCAGACGCGCTTCCACTCGAGCCGGTTGCGTCCCGGAGCCAGCAGCCAGTCCGCGATGATCAGCAGCGGACCGACGACGTGGAGGATCTCGTTCGACCACGGCACCGTCTGCCCCTGCGGCAGCTCGATCCCGCGCAGCAGCAGGTTGTAGACGATGAACGTGACCGTCATGAAGGTCACGGCGACGAGGCGGAAGACCGTGAACCCGACCGTCTCGGTGCGTCCGGCGGCCACCGCGGCGGCGCCGACGAGCAGCGACACGACGGCGAGCACGTTGGACTCGATCGTGAAGAAGCTGAAGAAGTTCACGAGCACGAATCCGACATCATCGCCGGCCGCGACGGTGTTCTCGATCGAGCGGACGAGCTGCGCGACGATGGCGGCGACGATGGCGGCGGCTCCCCCGAGCCGGAGGGCGGTGACGAGAGGTCTCACGATTCGCAGGATAGCGGCCACGGCCCGTTCGCCAAGCTTCACGAGGCCATGACATCCACGTAACACCGGCGACTCATGCGCGGCCTTTACTGGTCACGGGACAGGGGAGATTCAGGAGATGACCACGATGCGGGCCATGGCGATGACGCAGGCCGGGGGGCCGGAGGTGCTCGCGCTCGCCGACCTCGAACGGCCGGTGCGGGTGAACGCCGAGGTGCTCGTGAAGGTCGTCGCGGCGGGCGTCAACCCGATCGACGCGAAGACCCGGGCCGGCCGCGGCGCGTTCCCGGGGATCGCCGGCTTCCCCGTCGTGCTCGGCAACGACTTCAGCGGCATCGTCGAGGAGGCGCCCTACGAGTCGCACCCCCTCCAACCCGGCACCGAGGTGTACGGCATGGGCATGGTGCCGCGGATGTCGGGCGCCTACGCCGAATACCTCACCGTGAGCGCCCTCTCGGTCGTGAAGAAGCCGTCGACGCTCTCACACGTGGAGGCGGCCGGGGTTCCGCTCGCGGCGCTCACCGCGTGGGGCATGGTCGTCGAGACCGCGAAGGCTCACGAGGGCCAGCGGATGCTCATCCACGCCGGCGCCGGCGGAGTGGGGCACTTCGCCGTGCAGTTCGCCGCCTACTTCGGCGCGCACGTCATCGCAACCGGCTCCGCCCGCAACGCCTCCTGGCTGCAGGAGATGGGTGCCGCCGAGGTGCTCGACTACTCGGCCGTCAGGTTCGACGAGGTGCTCGACCCGGTGGATGCCGTCATCGACCTGATCGGCAACCTGCAGGACGACACCGGCTCCCGCTCGCTGCGCGTCCTGCGCCCGGGCGGCATCATCGTCAACGGCCCCACCGGATCCTGGCCGACGATGGCCGAGGAGGCCGCGACCGCGGGCGTGCGGGCCACCGGCTACCGGGTCGTGCCCGACGGCTCGACCCTCGCGATCATCTCGCGACTGCTCGAGTCGGGCGACGTGAAGGTCTACGTCGACCAGGTGTTCGATCTGGAAGACGTCGCCTCGGCGCACCAGGTCATCGAGGAGGGCCACACCCGCGGCAAGCTCGTGCTCAAGGTGTGCGAAGGCTGACCGGGAAGACCCGCTCCATCACGAAGTCCTCTTCCCACCGGTCGCCGACGAGGAAGCGCTTGCGGCCGACCTTTGCGAAACCGGACTTCTCGTAGAAGCCCTGGGCGCGCGCGTTCTCCTCGTTGACGCCGAGCCAGACGGCGGCGGCTCCGCGCTCCCGCGCGGCCTCGAGCGTGCGGGTCATAAGCGCCGACGCGACGCCCGCCCCGTGGTGGCCGGGCATGACGTAGCACTTGCTCAGCTCGGCGGTCGGGCGCACGGTCAGCGCCGCAGTGACGTCGGGGTCCGAGGGCTCGCCGACGATGAGCATCGTGTAGCCCGCCGCGACTCCGGCCACGTCGGCGAGGAACAGCACCCGCGCGGGGTCGGCGAGGTACTCGTCGAAACGCGCGGGCGTCAGGTGCGCCGCGATGAAGGCGGCCTTCGCCTCGTCGGTCGTGTGCGGCGGGCAGGCGAGGGGGAAGGTGGCCGCCGCGACGGCAGCGAGCGCCGCGGAATCCGCGACGCTCGCTCGTCGAATCGTGACGTTCAGGTCTAGAGGACCGTCACGTCGAGCGGAACGCCGGGGCCGAACGTCGTCGACACCGCGCCCTTCTGGATGTAGCGGCCCTTCGACGAGCCGGGCTTGGCCCGGTTGATCTCGTCGAGCGCGGCCTTGAGGTTCTCGTTCAGCTGGTCGCTCGAGAAGCCGGCCTTGCCGATCACGAAGTGCACGTTGGCGTGCTTGTCGACACGGAACTCGATCTTGCCGCCCTTGATCTCCTCGACCGCCTTCGCGGGGTTGGGGGTCACGGTGCCGGTCTTCGGGTTCGGCATCAGGCCGCGGGGGCCGAGCACCTTGCCGAGTCGACCGACCTGGCCCATGAGCTCGGGCGTCGAGACGGCCGAGTCGAACGCGGTGTAGCCCGCGGCGACCTTCTCGATGAGCTCGACGCCGCCGACCTCGTCGGCGCCCGCGGCGATCGCGGCTTCCGCCGCCGGACCCGTCGCGAAGACGATGACGCGGGCGACCTTGCCGGTGCCGTGCGGGAGGATGACGGTGCCGCGCACCATCTGGTCGGCCTTGCGCGGGTCGACCCCGAGCTTGAGGGCGACCTCGACGGTGGAGTCCATCTTCTTCGAGCCGGTGCCCTTGATGACCTCGACGGCCTCGGTGGGCGCGTAGAACTTGCCGGCCTCGATCTTCTCGGCGGCGGCGCGATATGCCTTCGACTTCTGAGCCATGATTACGCCTCCACCGTGATCCCCATCGACCGGGCGGTGCCGGCGATGATCTTCATGGCGGCCTCGACGTCGTTCGCGTTGAGGTCCACCTGCTTCTGCTCGGCGATCGCGCGCACCTGGTCCTTGGAGAGCTTCGCGACCTTGACCGTGTGCGGGGTCGACGACCCCTTCTGCACGCCGGCGGCCTTCTTGATGAGCTCCGCGGCCGGCGGGGTCTTGAGGATGAACGTGAACGAACGGTCCTCGTAGACGGTGATCTCGACCGGGATGACGTTGCCGCGCTGCGACTCGGTCGCCTCGTTGTAGGCCTTGCAGAACTCCATGATGTTCACGCCGTGCTGACCCAGGGCCGGGCCGATGGGCGGGGCCGGGTTCGCGGCGCCGGCGTTGATCTGGAGCTTGATCAGGCCGGTCACCTTCTTCTTCGGTGCCATGTTTCCTTCTTCTGTCGTGCGTTCGAACCGAACGCGCTCCCGTCATCCAGGCGATTCCTGGATGCGGTGGGTCGCCCCCGCGTCGAAACGGCAGAGGGCAACCTGTCGATCTTACGTCAGACTCGGCGCATGGGCGAGTTCGAGTTCGAGGGACACGTGGTCGAGTGGCGGGGCCCCGCACCGTTCTACTTCGTGCGCATCCCCGAGTCCGACAGCGCCGATCTGAAGATCGCAGCGGCCGGCGTCGAGTACTGGGGCCAGGTGCCCGTCATCGTCGAGCTGGACGGTGTCGAGTTCACGACGGCGCTGTTCCCGAAGGACGGCGTCTACCTGCTGCCGCTGAAGGATGCGGTGCGGAAGGCCGCCGACATCCAGCTCGGTGCCGTCGTGTCGGTGACCTTGACGGTGGGTCGCCCGGCCGCCCCGCGGCAGAACCCCTTCTGACGCGCGGGACCCTCGCGTGCGGGGCTCCTGAGCGTCAGAGAGGGTTCTCTGACGCGGGAAGGGTCAGAGCTTGGTCACCTGGTCGAACGAGAGCTCGACCGGGGTCTCACGCTCGAAGAGCGAGACGAGCACGGTGAGCTTGCCGCTTTCGGGCTTGATCTCGCTGATCGTGCCGGGCAGGCCCGCGAACGAGCCCTCCTTGATCGTGATCGTCTCGCCGACCTCGAAGTCGATCTCGGCGGGGATGACGCGAGCGGTCGCACCCTTGCCCGTGCCCTTGCCGCCGACGGCGCCCTTGACCGGCGCCTCCACGACCTGCACGAGGCTCTTCAGCATGTTGAAGGCCTCTTCGAAGCGCAGCGGGGTCGGGTTGTGCGAGTTGCCGACGAAGCCGGTGACGCCCGGGGTGTGCCGCACGACCGACCACGAGTCCTCGTTGAGGTCCATGCGCACGAGCACATAGCCCGGGATGCGCACGCGGGTGACCAGCTTGCGCTGGCCGTTCTTGATCTCGACCACGTCCTCCATCGGGACCTGGACCTCGAAGACGTAGTCCTCCATGGTCATCGAGACCTTGCGGCTCTCGATGTTCTGCTTCACGCGCTTCTCGAAGCCCGCGTAGGAGTGGATGACGTACCACTTGCCCGGCTTGCCGCGCAGTTCGGCGCGGAACTCCTCGTAGGGGTCGACGACCTCGTCCTCGGCCTCCGCGGCGTCCTCGTCGTCGTCGCCGAGCTCGGGACCGTCGTAGGGGGTGACGTCGGGCTCCTCCCGCGCCTCCTCCTCGGCCTCGATGTCGGCCTCGTCGTCGGTCGCGGCGACGGAGGCGTCGGCCTCGTCGGCGGAATCGATGTCGAGGGCGTCGTCGACGATCGCATCCGCTTCCGGATCGGCCGCGGCGTCGAGGGCGTCGAGCAGCTGCTCGAGCCCGGCCTCGACCGACTCCTCGTCGTCGGACTCGTCCTCGTCGATCACGTGGATGGCGGCGTGCTCGGCCGAGTCGACCGACCGCTCCTCGCGCTCGAGGACGTTGCCCTCCTGCGCCTCGTCCTCTTCGGAGGACTGCTCGGCGGCCGTCGCGAGGTCGATGTCGCGGCGCTCTTCTTCAGACACGTTTCAGATCCTTCTATAGCTTTCGGATGCCGCGAAGGCGGCAGATGAGTCAGTGCTCAGGAGAGAAAGGCGGAGCCGTTGCCGAACACCCATGACACGGCGAAGGCGAACACGGCGTCCAGGCCGTAGACGAGCGCCATCATGATCACGACGAACACGATCACGACGCCCGTGTAGCTGAGCAGTTCGCGGCGCGTCGGGCGGACCACCTTCGACAGCTCGGTGAGCACCTGACGGATGAAGAGGGCGATCCGCGCGAACGGGCCACGCCGCTCGGCGCGATCCCGCTTGGCGTTCGCGACGAGGTCCTCACTCGGCTCGTCGATCACCTTGCGTGCCACGACATCCAACCTTTCATCGATTCCCGGCCGTTGTGCCGGGGATCTGTTCAGCTAACGCTGCATTCAGCAAGCGCTGCGCAGGGCGGACAGGACTCGAACCTGCAACCTGCGGTTTTGGAGACCGCTGCTCTACCAATTGAGCCACCGCCCTCGGCTCGTGCCCCCGGCATCCGACGGATCGGAGCGCGGGCACGACGAAGCTTGGCGTTTTCAGCCAACCCCAGAAGTGTACGTCATCACAAAAGTCTGCGAGCAACCCGCGTCATAGCCCCGGGGGTCGCCGGTCTCTTCGAGTGAGAGGGACACAACCAGCCCTCTCAGACAACCGAATACGGGCGTACGAGACTGTGATCAGGTTTCATCGAAGTACACGAAGTCACCGAACGCCGAAGCCCCAGCTTTTCCCGGACGGCCCCACCGGCCGTAGCTGCGCCGAGGCACCTCACTGATTGCAGCCTCCTCGTCCGTATGGACCAGGAAGGCAAGAGACGTGTTCACCACTGCACACCCGCGCGTGGCGACTCCTCGAAGGGGATCGGCAAGCCGGATCAACACGAGCGGGACGGCCACGCGCATCGGCGCCACCGTCACCGCATTCGCCCTCGGCGGGGCCTTCGCCCTCGTCGCCCCCCTCTCCGCATCGGCCGTCGAGGTTCCGACGTCGTACGCGGAGGGGCGCTTCCTCTCCGGCTCGTTGCTCGGCATCGACCTCGACACCGTCGCGTCGCTCGGCTACGCCGAGGCGCAGAACGACGGCACCCAGGCCACGCAGACGACGAACGACCCGCTCGACGCGGAGGTGCTCCAGACGATCGAGGTCGCTTCCAACCCGGCCCCGCAGGTCGATCTCGGCGGCGTCCTCCAGCTCGGACCGGTCGCCCAGTACGCGCAGGCGTCGAGCGACGGATCCTCTCTCGGCGCCTCCGGCGCGGTGCGGGACGACGGCGCGATCGGCGTCGGCGACGACACCACCACCCCGCCGGCCAACGCGACCCTCGACCTCCAGCAGCTGCTGGGCGACGAGTTCGCCTCGACGTTGCTCGACCTGAAGCTCGAGCTCGGTGCGGTCGCCGCTCAGGCGCAGGCCGACCTCGACAGCGCCTCCGGCGACTACCAGATCGCGGATGCCGTGCTCACCTTCTCGAGCCCGGCGATCGCGGATCTCACGCCGAAGGTCGACACCGCGCTGCAGGAGGTCGTCGACGCGCTCGGCGAGCTGATCGGCAGCAACGGCGCCCTGGTCGACGACGTCAACGGGCTGCTCGTGAACCTCGACCCGGTGCTCAACCTGGCCGGCGGCAGCGGCAACGTGACCGCCAGCATCAACGCCGGCAACCTCCAGGAGATCGTGCACTCGATCCTCGAGGAGGAGTACGGCGACGGCGCGGTCTCGTTCGACCTGGAGACCGGTGAGGTGCGCGTCGACCTCGAGGTCCTCCTCGGGGGCGAGCTCAACGACCTCGCGCCCGGCACCGAACTGCTGACGGATGCGGTCGTCAACCAGATCCTCGAAGGGATCACGACGACGGTCGCGACCATCGCGGACCAGGTCGTCGACAAGGTCGAGGACGCTCTGCACGACGCGAAGGTCGACATCCACGCCGACCTGTCGGTGAACGTGGCCCAGGCGCCGCTCGTGCAGGAGGTCTGCCAACTGGTCGACCGCGTGCTGACCACGCCGATCCTGCGGGACGCGACGAGCCTCGAGCTGATCACCAACGGCCTCCTGGGCGGTGTTGGCGACCTGCTCGACACCGGACTCGTCGGAAGCCTCACGGACGGCCTGGTCGACGAGGTCGGTGACTTCGTCGCCGTCGACGGCGTGATCCAGCGGATCACCGGGTTCGTCAACCAGACGGTGCAGGACAACGTCTGCAGCACCACGTCGACGGCGGTCGCGCCGCTCACCACGAGCGTCGTGCTCGACGTCGAGGCGACGGTCGACGAGCTGCTCGACGGCGTGGCCGCACAGGCGGTCGCGGATGTCGACATCCTCGGCATCGGCACCAGCCTCGACCTCGACGTCCTGCTCGGCGACCTCGGCGGCACGCTGCTCGACGGACTGTTCGACGGCGACGGCGCGGTGCAGGACCTGGCCGATGCCCTGGAGACCGGCCTCGTGCACCCGGCCACCGAGACCCTTCTCGGCGACGGGATCGGCAACATCGGTGACGCGCTGCGCGACGTGGTCTCGGTGCAGGCCAACGTGCAGGAACTCGTCTCGACCGGCGACGGCGGCGAGTTCACCCAGACCGCCATCCGCGTCTCGGTGCTCGACGACGACCTCGCGACGCTGAACCTGGCGCAGGCGACGGTCGGGCCGAACGTCACCTCGGTGGTCGACTGCATCGATCCCGACGGCTGCGACGTCGGCGGCGAGACCGGGACGCCTCCGGGCGGCGGCGGTGGGGGCGGAAGCCTCGCCTACACCGGCATCGGCATCGCGACGCTGATCGCCGTCATCCTCGCACTGCTGGCAGCGGGTGCCTATCTGGTGCGGGAGGGCTACCGACGCAACCACCCGGTGACCAGTGCCGGCTAGTCGGTAGCTGAACCACACGAAGCCGGAGTCGTCGGCCCCCAGAGCATCGACGGCTCCGGCTTCGTGCCGCCCAGGGCCTCCCGGCAGGCGCGGCTAAGCTCAGGGACCGTGGCACGCATCTCGCAGCGCATCGGGTCCATCGCCGAATCGGCCACCCTCAAGGTGGACTCCAAGGCCAAGGCCCTCAAGGCGGCCGGTCGACCGGTCGTGAGTTTCGCCGCCGGGGAGCCCGACTTCCCGACGCCGGCGCACATCGTCGAGGCCGCCGTCGAGGCGGCTCGCGACCCGAAGAGCCACAAGTACACGCCGGCGGCCGGCCTGCCGGAGTTCCGCGAGGCGATCGCCGCGAAGACCCTCCGCGACTCGGGCCTCGAGGTCTCGCCGTCGCAGATCATCGTCACCAACGGCGGCAAGCAGGCCGTCTACCAGGCCTTCGCGACGCTGCTGGATCCGGGTGACGAAGTACTCGTGCCCACCCCGTACTGGACCACCTATCCCGAGGCGATCAAGCTCGCGGGCGGCGTGCAGGTGGATGTCTTCGCCGGCGCCGACCAGGGCTACCTCGTCACCGTCGAGCAGCTCGAGGCCGCGCGCACCCCGCGCACGAAGGTGCTGCTCTTCGTCTCGCCGTCCAACCCGACGGGTGCCGTCTACTCCCCCGAGCAGGTCGCCGCGATCGGCGCCTGGGCCGACGAGCACGGCCTCTGGGTGATCAGCGACGAGATCTACCAGAACCTCACCTACGACGGGGTCAAGGCCGTCTCGATCGTCGAGGCGTTCCCGGCCATCGCCGACCGCACCATCCTCGTCAACGGCGTCGCGAAGACCTACGCGATGACCGGCTGGCGCCTCGGCTGGATGG
>NZ_JBIIAW010000176.1:0-3311 GCF_044239695.1 Pseudolysinimonas sp.
GAACTCGACGCGGAGGCCGCGCGGGCCGCCGAGGAGTCCCGCCGTCGCCTCGAGAGCGCGCTGGGTGCTCTCGACGCGGCCGCCGGACGCCTCGACGCCCGCGTCGCCCCCGTGCTCGCCGACGCCGACACGGCTCTCGCCGCAGCGGCGGTGGAACTGGCCGCGGCGATCCTCGACCGGGAGCCCGCTCCGTCGTCGGTGGACGCCCTGGACCGCGCGCTCCACATCGCCGGGGATCTGCAACCCCGCCGCATCCGGCTCGCCCCGTCCGACCTCGCCCTGCTGGCCGGCCTCGCGCCCGCGGGCCTCGAACTCGTCGCCGACTCCGGCGTGCCCGCCGGTGACGCGATCATCGACCTGCCGCGCGGCGAGATCGACGCGCGCCTCTCGGCCGCGCTCGAACGTGCCCGTGCCGCCCTCCGCGAGGGGACGGACGCATGACGCTCACCCTGCCGCACCGGCCCGCGGGCTGGGACCTCGTGATCGGAGCCGCCCGTCCCGAGCGCATCGGCGTCGTGACGGCGGCGACCGGGCTCGGCATCCGCATCTCCGGTCTCGACGCGGCGATCGGCGATCTGCTGCTGCTCGGCGACGCCGAGGACCCGGGAAAGTGCTGCCGGGCCGAAGTCGCCGCGATCTCCGACGAGGGTGTGACCGCGATGCCGCTCGACGCGGCCGTCGGGCTCAAGGTCGGCGACCGGGCACGCTCCACCCGCACCCGGATGCGCGTCCCCGTCGGCAGCGGACTGCTCGGCCGGGTCGTGGATGCGGCCGGCCGGCCGATCGACGGCAAGGGTCCACTCGTCGCGCCGCACGGAGCCGTCGAGTACCGTCCCGTCGACAACGACGCCCCGTCCCCGATCGACCGCGCCCGCATCGACACCCAGCTCCCGCTGGGCGTGCGCGTGCTCGACACCCTGACCCCCGTCGGCCGCGGCCAGCGCATGGGCCTCTTCGCCGGATCCGGCGTCGGCAAGTCCTCGTTGCTGTCGATGATCGCGCGCGGCACCGACGCCGAGGTCGCCGTCATCGGCCTCATCGGCGAGCGCGGTCGCGAGGTGCGGGAGTTCCTCGAGGACGACCTCGGGCCCGAAGGCCTCGCCCGCTCCGTCGTCGTCGTAGCGACCGCCGACCAGGCCCCGCTGCTGCGGGTGCGCGCCGCGTTCACCGCAACCCGCATCGCCGAGAGCTTCCGGGATGCCGGCCGCCACGCCGTGCTGCTCATGGACTCGGTGACCCGGGTCGCGATGGCGCAGCGCGAGATCGGTCTCGCCGTCGGTGAGCCCCCCGCCACCCGCGGCTACCCGCCGTCGGTGTTCGGTCTGCTCGCGCGGCTCCTGGAGCGCGCCGGCACCGGCCCCATCGGCTCCATCACGGGGCTCTACACGGTGCTCGTCGACGGCGACGACCACGACGAGCCGATCGCGGACACCGCCCGGTCGATCCTCGACGGGCACGTCGTGCTCGATCGCAAACTGGCGATCGCCGGGCACTTCCCGACCGTCGACGCCCTGGCCTCCGTCTCCCGCGTCGCGGGGCGCATCACGAGCGCCGAGCAGCGCCGGATGGCGACCGCTCTGCGCCGGGTGATGGCCGCCCGCCGCCAGGCGCAGGACCTCATCGACGTCGGCGCCTACTCCCGCGGCGCGAACCCGCTCGTCGACGCCGCCCTCGACCACGCCGAGGCGATCGACGCGTTCCTGCGCCAGGACATCGCCGAGACCGCCGACGGCGACGCCTCCTGGGTGCACCTCGCCGCGCTCGTCGCGGCGCTGGGGGTCGACGCATGAGCACGTTCCGGCTCCTCAACCTCATGAAGCTGCGGAAGCTGCAGGAGGATGGCGTGCGCGCCGAACTCGCCCGTGCCCGGGCGACCGAGACCGACCGCCGTCGCCGCGAACAGCGCGTGCGCTCGGTGCTCGGCGACCTGACCGTCGACGCCTCGTCGGCCGAGGCCGTGCAGTCGATCGCCGCCGCCCGCGCTTCGTCGTCGAGCATGCTCGGCGAACTCGAGACCCTGCTCGCCCAGGACCACCAGGCCGTGCTCGACGCCGCCGCGGCCTACGCCGTCGCGAAGACCCGCACGACCCAGCTGGAGAAGCTCGAGGAGCAGCACGCCGCCCGCGTGCGCCGCGCCGACCTCCGCGCCGAGCAGAACGCCCTGGATGAGCACGCCGGACGCGCGTCGTTCGGCACCACCGGGGGGACGGACGCATGACCGAGGCCTTCGCCGCGATCGCCGGCATCCAGACCACCCTCGCCGCGCTGCGCGGCGCCCCGGTGGCGACGTCCGCCGCGGTGACCGGGACGGCATCCGTGTTCGACGCGATCCTCGCGAGCCTCACCGGGGCCACCGCCACGGACGCGCAGGACGCCTTCGGCCAGACGCTCGTCGACGACGCCCGCGAGTACCTCGGAACGCCGTACGTGCTCGGCGGTCGCTCGAAGAACGGGGTCGACTGCTCGGGCCTGGTGAAGAACGTGCTCGAGACCTACGGGATCGACGCCCCGCACGACAGCGGTCGGCAGGGCGACCTCGGCACCGAGGTGCCGTCCCTCGCCGAGGCGAAGCCCGGCGACCTCATCGTGCTCAACAACGGCCACCACATCGGCATCTACGCGGGTGACAACAAGATCATCCATGCGCCGTCGCCGGGCAAGACGGTCGTCGAGCAGGAACTGTGGACCGGCGATGCCGGCATCGTCACCATCCGCCGGATCGACGCCCCGGCGACCGAGACCCCGGCTCCGCAGATCGACCTGTCGCAGGTGCTCTCCGGGCTCGCGATGCTCGGCAACCTCTCGAGCCTGCTCGGCGCCTCCGCATCGACGTCCGCGCTCTCGTCCTCGCTCCTCACCCCCACCAGCTCACTGGGCACCACCGCCCTGGGCACCACCGCTCTGGGCGCGGCCGACCTGAACCAGCTTCAGGCGCAGCGCTGGGCGCTCCTCGCGAAGGGAATCTCGTGATCACCGTTACCGGATCCGGCACGCTCGCCGACCTGGTCGCCCCGGCCCCCGCCGGCGACGACCCGGTCTCGGCCGATGCGTTCGCCGCCCACCTCGACGCCGCCACCGCGGATGCCGGCTCGGCTCCCGCGGAATCCGCCGCACCGGAGGTCGATCCCGCGCTCCCGGCGGAGGCCGACGCCGCGCTCGCCGTCGAACTCGCCGCCCTGCTCGGAGGCTCGCTCCCGCCGGCGTCGACCGCCGAGGCCGACACCTCGGTCGATCGGCCGGCCGAGATGACGGATGCCGCGCCGGCCCCGCCGGCTCCCCCTGCGATCGCGCTGCCGACCGCGGCTCAGGTC
>NZ_JBIIAW010000177.1:0-3276 GCF_044239695.1 Pseudolysinimonas sp.
GCTCAACGGCACCGGACGGTCGACGCCGGTGACCACCGCGGTCTCGCGGCCCGTGCGCAGCGTGAGGTCGTCGGCGATGCGCGTGACATCGCCGAGCGTCGCCGACATGAGCACGAACTGCACGTCGGGAAGGGTCAGCAGCGGCACCTGCCAGGCCCAGCCGCGGTCGGGGTCGGCGTAGAAATGGAACTCGTCCATGACGACGAGGTCGACCGCGGTGTCCGCCCCGCCGCGCAGCGCCAGGTTGGCCAGAATCTCGGCCGTGCAGCAGATGATGGGGGCGTCGCCGTTGACCGTCGAGTCCCCGGTGATCATGCCGACGTTCTCTGCGCCGAAGATGTCGACGAGCGCGAAGAACTTCTCGCTGACGAGTGCCTTGATCGGCGCCGTGTAGAAGCTGCGGCGTCCCTCGCCCATCGCGGCGAAGTGCGCTCCGATTGCGACGAGAGACTTACCCGTGCCCGTCGGAGTGCTGAGAATCAGGTTGGCGCCAGAGACGATCTCGATGAGCGCCTCCTCCTGCGCCGGATACAGCGAGAGTCCACGACCGGATGCCCACCCGGCAAAGGAGTCGAAGGCGGCATCCGAGCTGTACGGCTTCGGAACCAGGTCGAGGAGGGCGGGCATGGTTCAACCGTAGTTGGCTGCTGCGTCTACGTCGGGCAGGGGTCATCAGTCACGTTCGCGACGATGGAGAAACTGAAGCCGGGGTTCTCGAAGGTGACACGGGCCCTGGTGCCGACGTCGTCATGGGTGACGAAGGCAGGCTCATACGGCGCGCCCTGCGGTGGGTCGAGCTCGCGCAACTCGACGAACCCGGCGTCGCTGAGCAGCGGGGCGATGATCGCCAGGTAGTCGTCACGGTCACCGGCGTCGGTCGACGTGTTCTCGAGATCTCCGATCCACAGGATGCAGGGGGTGGTGTCGACCGAGTCGAGAGCGTTGTCGACCGTGTAGATGTGCCCGGGGTATGCCCTCTCGAGCTCGGTCGAGATCTCATCGAAGAGACCCTGGTAGCGGGCGGTGGCTTCATCGATCGACAGGCTCGGGGGCGGCTCGACGTACGACAGAGAGCAGCCGGTGAGGGAAAGTGCCGCAATGAGAACGATGAGCCTGCGCATGACCTGACGGTAGGCGAGACGAGCGGCGGGAGGAATGGGCAGCACTGCCCACACGAAGGCACGCGAAGGCGGGACTAGGGTTCCCGCCTCCGCGTGGTCGGTCTCTGTGCTCGTTCGTCGAAGCTCGTTCGTCGCAGCTCGTTCGTCGCACAGAAGTCTCAGCAAGCTCAGCATGACCATCGCGGCGAGCGCAACGCCTTGCACGGACGCACTTCTGCACCATCCGCCTATTTCTTCACGCGATAGAATTCCCTGTGCCTTCCGACCAGATCGACCCCGCGGATCTCGAGGCCACCCTTCGCGTACTCGCCCAGCTGGCGCACCTCGAAGACGACGATCCGGACTTCGTGACGGTGCGCCAGGCGACCGCGAAGATGTTCAAGGCCGTCAAGCAGGTGGGCCGCGCCGAGAAGCGCGCCCGCATCGCCGAGGCCGACCGGGCCGTGGTCGCCGCCACCGCGACGGGGGCACCGGATCGCATCGATGACGAGACCCGCGGCATCCCCATCTCGAGCTCGACGACCGCGCCGATCGCCGGCGAGCTCATCAAGCCCCGCGCCTGCTACATCTGCAAGAAGCCGTACACCGTCGTCGACGCCTTCTACCACCAGCTCTGCCCCGACTGCGCGGCGATGAGCCACGCCAAGCGCGACGCCCGCACCGATCTCACCGGCAAGCGCGCGCTGCTCACCGGCGGCCGCGCCAAGATCGGCATGTACATCGCGCTGCGGCTGCTGCGCGACGGGGCCCACACGACCATCACGACGCGATTTCCCCGGGACGCGGTGCGCCGCTTCACCGCGCTGCCCGACTCCGCCGACTGGATCGACCGCCTCAAGATCGTCGGCATCGACCTGCGCGATCCCGCCCAGGTCATCGGCCTCGCAGATGACGTGGCTGCAGCCGGCCCGCTCGACATCCTCATCAACAACGCGGCGCAGACGGTGCGGCGCAGTGCGGGCGCCTACCAGCCGCTCGTGGACGCGGAGCTCGCTCCGCTGCCCGACGGCCCACTCCCCCAGCTGGTCACCTTCGGCCACACCAACGACGCCCACCCGCTCGCTCTGGCCGAGTCGGTGACCAGCCACCCGATCCTCGCCGCTGTCGCTAAGACAGCGCAGGCCACCGAGGCCGGTGCGTCGTCGATCGAGCGCCACAAGGACGGCACCGCGATCGACGCCGGCGGTCTCGTACCCGACCAGAACCACATCAACTCGTGGACGCAGAGCGTCGACCAGGTTGAGCCGCTCGAGATGCTCGAGGTGCAGCTCGCCAACATGACGGCGCCCTTCCTGCTGGTGAGTCGGCTGCGGTCGGCCATGGCGGCGAGCGACGCCCGCCGCACCTACGTCGTCAATGTCAGTGCGATGGAGGGTGTCTTCGGCCGCGGCTACAAGGGCCCCGGTCACCCGCACACCAACATGGCCAAGGCCGCCCTCAACATGCTCACCCGCACGAGTGCGCGCGAGATGTTCGAAACCGATGGGATTCTCATGACAGCGGTCGACACCGGCTGGATCACCGACGAGCGCCCGCACTTCACCAAGGTGCGTCTCGCCGAAGAGGGCTTTCACGCCCCGCTCGACCTCGTCGACGGCGCGGCCCGCGTCTACGACCCGATCGTTCGCGGCGAGGCAGGCGAAGACCTCTACGGGGTCTTCCTCAAGGACTACTCGGTGGGGTCGTGGTGATCCGCCTCGCTCTCGCCGCGGTGATGCTCGCGGTGCCTGCCACAACCACCGCAGAGACGACCCCACAGCACGAGACCTTCACGACTGCGGAGCAGCCGGCTGGCGTCCCTTTCGAGTGGGTCGTGCCCGAGGGCGTCGGTGTCGTCACGGTGACGGCGACCGGCGGCGACGGGGGCACGTCGAGTCCCGACCGGCCCGGGGGCGTCGGCGCCGCGGTGACCGTTGCCATCCCCGTTGAGGCGGGGCAGGTACTCACCATCACCCTGGGGGCAGACGGCGGCCCCACGGGCATCGGCGGACTCGGCTTCGGATCCGGGGGCAACGGCATCGACGCCGGCGGTGGCGGCGGAAGCACGGGCATCGCCATCGACGGAACCGTGACCCTCGTGGCCGGTGCCGGAGGCGGCAGCAGCACCTCGACCAGCGCGGGCGGCGGTGGCGCTGCCGGCCTGCCCGACGGCCAG
>NZ_JBIIAW010000088.1:0-12390 GCF_044239695.1 Pseudolysinimonas sp.
ACCAGGAGACGGCCCAGATCGCGATCGAGGCCTCGCTCACCGGTCACCTCGTGCTCTCGACCCTGCACACGAACGACGCGCCCAGCGCGATCACGCGTCTCACCGAGATGGACATCGAGCCCTTCCTCGTCGGTTCCGCCCTCGACTGCGTCGTCGCCCAGCGACTCGCCCGAAGGCTCTGCGACCGGTGCAAGGAGCCCTACCAGGCGCCACCCGAGGAACTGGCCGCGCTTCGATTCGGAATCGAGGGCGGCGGCGCGCCCGTGCTGCACCGCCCGGTCGGGTGCCCGTCCTGCTCGCACACCGGTTACCGCGGGCGCATCGCGCTGCACGAGGTGATGCCGGTCACCGAGGAGATCGAACGTCTCGCCGTGGCCCGGTCCTCGAGCGCCGAGATCTCGCGCGTCGCGATCGCGCAGGGGATGACCACGCTCCGCCAGGACGGCTGGGCGAAGGTGCTCATGGGGTTGACGAGCATCGAAGAGATCCTGCGGGTCGTCGCATGACCCGCTCGAGGCGGTACCCGTTCACAGAAGGGGGTCGATGATGACGACTCCGTACGAGATCCCCGTGACCGACCCGGCGAACCCGCCGCTCGGGGTGCCCGGCGCCGCCGGCACCCTGCCGCCGCCGCGCGGCCTCCAGCCGCCGGGATCGGCCGGCGTGGACCTCTCGCATCTGCCGCCCCCCGCGGTCGCGGCGGTCGACGTCGCGCCGGTTCCGGCACCTCTTCCGGGCTACACGCCGGCACCCGGCTACGCGCCACCGGCCGACTTCGCGGTGCTGCCGCCGCAGCCGTACCAGGACGAGTCGTACGGGGTGGAGCCGATTCCGGGGTTCACCCCCGCGCCGCCCATGTCCTACCTCCCCATCCCCGAGCAGCCGCCGCTGCCGCGCATCGCGCCGGACGCGCCGGCGCGTCCGGTCTTCGTGCCCGACGAGCACACCGAGGCGGCGCGGCAGCGCGCCGACGGCGACCTGCTCAACGCGCTCGAGACCCTCATCCGCGAGGGCGGGTCCGACCTCCATGTCTCGGCCGGATCGCCGCCGATGATCCGCATCGACGGCGCCCTGCGGGAGGTGCCGGGGTCGGATGTCTGGGACCGCGAGCGCGTCGCGGCCGCGCTCTACGGACTGCTCTCCGACGAGCACCGCGCCGTCTTCGACGACACCCTCGAACTCGACTTCGCGTTCACGCTCTCCGAGACCGCGCGCTTCCGCGTCAACTACTACCTCCAGCGCGCGGCGATCGGGGCCGCCTTCCGTCTCATCCCGACCGAGATCAAGCCGCTCACGGCGCTCGGCGTGCCCGAGGCGGTCGCGGCGTTCGGCCGGCTGCCGCGCGGTCTCGTGCTCGTCACCGGTCCGACCGGTTCGGGCAAGTCGACGACCCTCGCGGCGCTCATCGACCTGGTCAACACGACCCGCGCCGACCACATCGTGACGGTCGAGGACCCGATCGAGTTCCTGCATCCGAACAAGAAGTCGCTCGTCAATCAACGCGAGGTCGGGGCCGACACGCAGTCCTTCGGGGCGGCGCTCAAACACGTCCTGCGGCAGGACCCCGATGTCATCCTCATCGGTGAGCTCCGCGACCTCGAGACGATCTCGGTCGCGCTGACCGCCGCCGAGACCGGCCACCTGGTCTTCGCGACGCTGCACACGCAGGATGCCGGCCAGACCGTCGATCGCGTCATCGACGTGTTCCCGCCGCACCAGCAGGGCCAGGTGCGCTCGCAGCTCGCCGCGACCCTTCAGGGGGTCGTCTGCCAGACGCTCGTGAAGAAGGCCGGCGGCAAGGGCCGCGCGGTCGCGACCGAGATCCTCGTCGCCACCCCCGCGATCGCGAACCTCATCCGCGAGGGCAAGACCTACCAGATCCGCTCGGCGCTCCAGGCCGGCCGGTCTCACGGGATGCACACGATGGACCAGCACCTCGCCGAACTGGTGAACCGCGGCGAGGTCGCCTACGGGGTCGCGATCGAGAAGGTGCACGACGTCGAGGACTTCAAGCGGCTCGTGCATCGCACGACCGAGAGCGAGATGGCCGGGGGCTTCGGCTCCGAGTTGGGTGCGAGGGGATAAGGGATGTCGACGCTCAGCTACGCCTACAAGGGCCGCGACACCGCCGGCAAGGTGGTCAAGGGCCGACTGGAGGCCCCGAGCGAGGCCGCCGTCGTGGGGCGGATGCGGTCGATGGGCCTGAGCCCGATCGAGATCACCGAGTCGTTCGCCGGGTCAGGTCTCAACATGGAGCTGAACATCGGCTTCCTCGAGAAGAAGGTCGGGCTCAAGGATCTCGCCGTCATGGCCCGGCAGTTGGCGACCATGGTCGCCTCGGGCCTCTCGATCCTCCGCGCCCTGACGATCCTCGCGGGGCAGACCGAGAACAAGAAGCTGGCCCGCGCCCTGAACGCGATCCGCACCCAGGTCGAGACCGGGTCGGCGCTCTCCGAGGCGTTCGCCCGGCAGGGGACCATGTTCCCGCCGATCATGATCCACCTCGTGCGCGCCGGCGAAGTCGGTGGCTTCCTCGACCAGTCGCTCGAGTCGATCGCGAAGATGTTCGAAGCCGACGTGAAGCTGCGCCAGACGATCAAGTCGGCGCTCACCTACCCCGTCGTCGTGCTCGTCATGGCGATCGTCGCGGTCATCGCGATGCTCATCTTCATCGTGCCGATCTTCAAGAAGATGTTCGCCGATCTCGGGGGAGAGCTCCCGCTGCCCACGCAAGTGCTGGTGGTCCTCTCCGAGAACATGGTCTGGATGCTGCCGCTGCTGGTCGTCGGGATCATCGTCGGGGCATGGTGGTGGGGCAAGAACAAATACGTGGATGCCGTGCGCGCCAAGGTCGACCCCATCCGGCTGCGCCTGCCGGTCTTCGGGATGCTGACAAAGAAGATCGCGATCGCGCGCTTCGCCCGCAACTTCTCCACGCTGACCAAATCGGGTGTGCCGATCCTCCAGGCCCTCGCCGTCGTCGCGGACACCTCCGGCAACTGGGTCGTCGAGCAGGCGATCCGTAAGGTGCAGGACTCCGTGCGTTCCGGCCGCTCGATCGCGGGGCCGCTGGGCGAGGAACCGGTCTTTCCGCCGATGGTCGTGCAGATGATCGCCGTCGGTGAGGACGCCGGCTCGCTCGAACTCATGCTCAGTAAGATCGCCGACTTCTACGACGAGGAGGTGCAGGCGACCACCGAGCAGCTCACGAGCCTCATCGAGCCGCTGATGATCGGCGTCATCGGCCTCATCATCGGGGGCATGATCGTCGCGCTCTACATGCCGATGTTCTCGATCTTCCAGTACGTGCAGTAGGCCCGGTCCCCATTTCTGCGGACCCCAGCACTGGGGGCGTGTTTATCCCGAAATCCCCCCCTTTGCGGGATTCCCGGAATCTAACGGCTCCGTGACGATTCATCCGGGGGGTCATTTATTGGGGGGCCACCCGTCCGAAACCACGACTGGATGGGATTTGAAAATGATTGCTGCACTGAACACCAAGCTCGGCGTCAAGCGCTCGGAGCTGAAGAAGGACGAGGGCTTCACGCTCATCGAGCTGCTCGTCGTCATCCTCATCATCGGCGTCCTCGCCGCCATCGCGATCCCGGTCTTCCTGGGTCAGCAGGCGCAGGCCGAGGAGGCCGCTGACCGCGCGAACCTCGCCAACGCGAAGATCGCCTACACCGCCTACCTCGTCAACGAGCCCGATGGAACGACCAACGCGGCGCTGCTCGACGAGCTCGGCTTCCCGCAGGACGGTTCGGTCGTCATCGCCACGGGCGGGGCAACGTACTGCCTCGAGACCGTTGACGAGACGTTCCACGTCACTCCCGCGACCGGCGAGATCGAAGAAGACGGCTGCCCGGCCTAAGGCTCGCGCACCCCGGATGGGGCGTCACCTCGGGTGGCGCCCCATCCGCAGTTCTCCACATTCCCACCAGCACGGAAGGGCATCGCGATGACTGACACCGCACTTACGGACGACGAGGGCTTCGGCCTCGTCGAGGCCGTCGTGTCGATGCTGGTTCTCGCGACCCTGGCGATCGCCTTCCTGCCGCTGCTCATCACCGGTTTGAAGCAGTCCGCCACGAACTCGACGCAGGCGCTCGCGACGCAGCTGGTGAGCGAGCGGATGAGTCTCGCCCAAGCCGCGACCTCGTGCTCGGCGCTCACCCTCGTCGCCTCCAGCGCGACCGAGACCGACCCGCGCGGCAACGTCGTCGACGTCACGACCACCGTGCAGGACTGCACGGCGGGCCGCGGCACGTACTCGGTGACCGCGACCGCGCGCCTGATCGAGGACGGCGTCCCCGGCGATCAGCTGGCCACGGCATCCACACTGGTGTTCCTGCCGTGAGCGACCTGCTGCGTCGCCTGCGCGCGAGCCGCGACGACGGGTTCACCCTGGTCGAACTGCTCATCGCCACCGGCATCCTCAGCCTGATCCTGCTGGGCGTCGGCGGACTCATGTTCAGCACCACCGTCACGCAGCGCACCGTCACCGCGGTCAGCCAGTCGGCGTCGAGCGCGCAGACCGCGGCCGACGAGATCCACACCCTGCTGCGCAATGCCGCCGAGTTCCGGCTGACCGCGGTCGACGGCACCGACCAGCTGCTTCTCGCGCGAGTGGCCGGCACGGGGACGACGGCGTCCTACACCTGCAAGGCCTGGTACTACGCGGCCGACGAGCACCAGCTGCGGTCGAGCACGTGGCCCGTCGCCGGCTCGACGACGTTGCCGACGAGTGCGACCTCGGTCGCCGGCTGGTCGCTCCTGCTCGACGGTGTCGGCCCGCGCACGGGCACCACCGTCTTCGCGCCGCCGGTCGGCGGCACCATCGAGGTCGCCTTCGAGGTCGAGTCCGACGACCGCAACGAGCCGACCGCCATTCAGTTCACCGCCGCCCTCGCGGGCGGCCCAGGAGGGGGCACCACGTGTTGGGACTGATGAAGAAGTTCGACCGTCGTATCCGGGGCGAGCGGGGCGCGGCGTTGGCCGCCGTGGTCGGCTTGATGGCGGTGAGCGTGATGCTGACCGCCGTCGTGGCGAGTTCCGTGATCACCGCGACCGGCGTGACATCGTCCGTCCGTGCGGGAGTGCAGTCGCAGGCCGCCGCGGAAGCCGGCATCGCCACGGCTCGGCTCGGCCTGGTCAGCGGAACGTGCACCGCCCGGACCGGCCGCTACGCGAGTGCCGCCGGAGCGACCCCCGAGTTCCTCGCCACGATCTGGGTCCCGTCCGGCTCCGGCTGGACGCGCGGCTGCCCCACCGGCACCGCGACCCAGGTGCGCATCCTCTCCAGCGGTTACGCCGCGGCGGAGGGCGTCGACGGCGTGAGCGGCCGCGATCAGACCAACATCGAGCTGGTGCTGAGCGCCCTCGCCCAGCCGACCGCGGCTCCGGCCCCGACCCCGACGACCCCGCCGGTGACGATCGTCGCCTCCGGCCCGGCGATCTACGCGTACAACTCGACCGGCTTCGGCGGGTCGGGGAAGCTCATCTCGCTCGACGGCTCGACCCCGAGTGTGCTCGTGAAGACGGGCGACGTGACCTGCTCGGGCGGCAGCTCGGGCCAGGCGGACTGGGTCATCGACTCCGGTGCCTTCGCCGTGAGCGGCTCCTGCAACATCACCGGTACGGTCTGGGTCGACAAGGGCCTGTCGGTCTCCGGCGGCACCGCGATCGGCGGCAGTGCCGTCGCGGCGAGCATCAACGTCTCGGGCAGCAGCAAGATCAACGGCAGTGCCTGGTCCGCCGGCGACATCGTCCTCTCCGGCGGCGGCACCGAGATCGGCGTGAACGCGACCGCGGGCGGCAACCTGACCGTCGGCGGCAGCGCGAAGGTCAAGAAGAACACCTGGGTGCAGCTGCACACCTCGCTCGACTGGGGCAGCAACATCGGGGGCAACGCGACGAGCCGCACCCTCTCGGTTCCGGCGTACTCGAGCGGCCTGGTCACCGGAACGGTCACGCAGACGAACCCGAACTCGCCCGGACCGAGCCCGTACGCCCAGCCGCCGCGCCCCGTCGTCGCCGACTGGATCGACTTCGGCTACGCGACGAGCGACTGGGTCGGCTTCACCGAGGTCGTGCTCTCCGGCAACTGCGACTACACCAAGCTCACCGCGGCCGTCGCGTCGCTCTCGGGCAACAAGGGTGTGCTCGATGCCCGCAACTGCACGAACGCGATCGAGGTCTCGTCGTACCAGAAGCTCGCCCTGACCAACGACCTCGCGATCATCGCCAACAGGTTCAATCTCGGCGGCAGCGGCGGCTTCACGACCTCGACCGACCGCCGACTGTGGCTCATCGTGCCGGACACGACGCCGGGCAAGACGCCGACCTGCGCGGCCAACCAGTCGTTCGCCGTCGGCGGCGGGTTCACCTTCGACTCCAAACTCGACGTCATGATCTACAGCCCGTGCCGGGTCGACATCGGGTCGAGCACCGTCATCACCGGCCAGATCTTCTCGGGCCAGGCGAGCGTCGCGGGCGGGTCGACCGTCAACTTCACGGCCGTCGGACTGCCCGGCTGGAACCTGACCACGGGCCTCTCCACGACGACGCCGGTGACCCCGGCCGACCCGTCGCCGGCGCCGACCGAGACCTACACCGAGTCGGACCGCACCGTTGTGTCGAGTCGCATCGTCACGGAGAGCAACTGACCATGGCCGCCATCGCCGCACTCGGCGTTCTGGGCACCCTCATCGGGTCGTTCCTGAACGTCGTCGTGTACCGCGTCCCGCTCGGGAAGTCCATCGTGGCGCCCCCGAGCGCATGCGGTTCGTGCGGTCACGTCGTGCGCGCCTACGACAACATCCCGCTCGTCTCCTGGCTCGTCCTGCGCGGCAAGTGCCGGGACTGCGCCGCGCCGATCTCCGCGCGGTACCCGCTCGTCGAGCTGGGTGGGGCGATCGCCTTCGGGCTGGTCGCCTGGCGGTTCGCCCCGGATGTCGTCGGTGCGCTCACCGCGGGAGCCGTCCCCGGTGCGATCGCCGGCATCCTCGTTCTCGTCGCGTTCCTCTATCTGGCGGCCATCGGTCTCGCGCTCGCTCTCATCGACCTCGACACCCGGCGCCTGCCGAACGTGCTCGTGCTGCCGATGTACGTCGTCGGCGGGGTCCTGTTCACCGCGACCGCGGCGATCTCCGGTCGTTGGGACCTGCTGGCCACGGCGGCGATCGGGATGGCCGGCCTCGGTCTGCTCTACCTGGTGCTCGCGGTCGTCCGACCGGGCGGGATGGGCATGGGCGACGTCAAACTGGCCGGCGCGCTCGGCCTCTTCCTCGGCTGGCTCGGCCCCGAGACCCTCGCGGTCGGCGCGATCGCCGGCTTCCTGCTCGGCGGGGGCGCGGGCGTCGTCCTGCTCCTCCGCGGTGCCGGACGGAAGGCCTCGCTCGCCTTCGGGCCCTGGCTGATCGCCGGTGCCTGGGTCGGCATCCTCGCCGGACCGGTCATCGCCACCGCTTACCTCGGGGCCTTCGGGCTCCGATAGTCACCACCACACAACAACGAACGGATTCGGGGGGAACCGCTCATGGGAACCATTGTCGGAGTCGACATCGGCAGCAACGCCGTGCGCGCCGTGGAGGTGTCCGGCTATGACACCGGCAAGCCGGTCATCGTCAGGCAGCACGAGATCGCGCTGCCGGAGACCTCGGTGCGCCGCGGGGAGGTGCTCGAGGTCGGGACCGTCACGACCGCGCTGCGCCGCCTGTGGTCGACCGGGGGATTCACGACCAAGGACGTCGTGCTCGGGCTCGGCGGCCCGCGCATCTTCGCGCGCGACCTGAGCGTGCCGAAGGCGACGCTCGCGCAGATCCGCGAGTCGCTGCCGTTCCAGGTGCAGGACATGCTGCCGGTGCCGGTCGGCGACGCCCTGCTCGATTTCTACCCGATCGCCGAGGAGATGGGCGAGCACGGACCCGCGGTGCGCGGGATGCTCGTCGCCGCGATGAAGGAGACCGTCGACGCGAACGTCGGCGCGGTGCTCGGTGCCGGGCTGCGCCCCGTGCACGTCGACCTGCTCGCCTTCGCGTTATCGCGCGCCCTCGCGCCGAAGCGCACGGCGAAAGGTCGGGATGTCATCGTCTCGATCGGCGCCTCGACCACCGACGTCGTGGTCGTCGACGACGGGGTGCCGCACTTCGTGCGGACGATCCCGAATGGAGGCGACGACGTGACGCGCGCCCTCGCTACCCGGCTGCAGATCTCGCCCGAGCAGGCCGAGGGGGCCAAGCGGCTGATCGGGATGGGCGGGCCGATGCTGCGGCCCGAAGACCGCCCCGCCCTCGAGGTGATCTACGAGGTCGTCGGCGAGCTGCTCAACGCCGTCCGCAACACCTTGTCGTACTTCGCGACCGCGAATCCCGAGGAGATGCCGCGTCGCATCCTCGTCTCGGGGGGCGGGGCGCAATTGCTCGGGCTGCCGGCCGCTCTCTCCGAACTGACCGGTCTCCCGGTCGTGGTCGCCGAGCCGTTCGAGAACGTGCCCCGTGCGAGGGGCGCCGGTCTCCGCCACGCTCAGGAACCGCAGTTCGGCTACACGGCTGCCTACGGTCTCGCCCTGGGAGTGCACGCGTGAGCGCGCGGACCGCCGACAAGCTGGTGCTCAGCGGCGAGCCCCGCGTCCAGCTGTTGCCCCAATCGGTGCGCGACAAGGAGAGGGCGGCCATCACGCGCCGCCGCCTCGCGATGCTCGTCCTGTTGTCGCTCGTCCTGGTGGGTGGCGGCTACGGCCTCGCCTGGATGCGCAACGACCTCGCCCAGCAACAGCTCGAATCCGCGCGTCAGGCGACGCAGGCGATCCTGACCGAGCAGGCGCAGTACTCGGAGGGCACGCGGATGGCGGCCCTCGTCGCGGGCATCACGACCGCTCAGCAGGCCGTGACCACCAACGAGATGGCCTGGGCCGACATCGTCGCCTCCATCGCGGCGCTCGCCCCGGAGGGCACCTCGATCGACGGAGCGACGGTCGTCGCGCAGGCGTCGTGGGAACCAGCGCTGAGCGTCGAGGGTCCATTGCGGAGCTCCCGCATCGCGCTGCTGACGCTGACCTTCGGCGGTCCGACGACGATCGACGCCGCGACCCTGACGGCTCGTCTGGCTCAGCTCCCGGGTTACGTCGATGCGCGGTTCGACTCCAGCATTCGCTCGGAGGACGGCCGCTACGCGACCGTCGTGCGGGTGATGCTCGACGGTGAGGCCGCATCCGGTCGCTTCGTCGACAACGCACCGGCCGACCCCGGATCGACCGCGACCACGCCGACCGACGACGACGAGGCCGCCCAGGCGGAAGGAGCAGACCGATGACCGGCACACGGATCTGGACGTTCGGCGCCGTCCTGGTGATCGCGGGGATCCTCGCGCTGGGCTGGTTGCTCGGCATCTCGCCGCTCCTGAGCTCCACGGCGGCCGCCGATGCGGAGCGAGCGAGTGTCGAGGCGCAGAACCTCACCCAACGGGCCCAGCTCGCCGTCATGAAGGCCGACTTCGAGAACCTCGACGTCATCGCGGAGGAACTCGCCCCCTTGGAGCTGAGCATCCCGGGCGACGAACGCACCGAGGTGTTCGCCGCGACGGTCGAGTCCTTCGCCGCCGCGAACCAGGTTGCCCTCACGTCGTACGTCGCGAGCGAGCTGCCGTTCTTCGGCGTTCCGGTCGACGGGGCGACCGCCTCGACATCGGGAACCGGAGGAATCGCCCTCTCGACCCCGGCCGGCACGGTCTACGCGATCCCGATCACGATCGGGTTCGAAGGCACACCGGAAGCGGTGCTGAACACCGTGCGCGCGCTCCAGAGCGGTCAGCGCCTGTTCCTGGTGAACACGGTTGCCTTCGATCGGGGCCTTCGCGGATCGCCGAGCGCGACGGTGACCGGGTACATCTTCATGCTCACCGATCGCCAGCTCGCTCCGACTCCCGAGGATGCCGCTGCCGCGGCTCCCGAGAACACGAGCAGCTACGAGGTGCCGGATCTCAACGAGGCGCTCCCGGAGTGGCTCGGCGGCGAGGGCACCGCGCCGAGCACGGTCACCGGCGCGACCCCGACCCCGACGCCCACGGGCACACCCGTTCCGTAATCCCCCGTCACATTGCAGGCACACACCCGGTCGACTACACTCGACCGGGTGTGTGCTTTCGCGCACGTCTCCCCCCGCTGAAACCGACTCCGGTCGGTCGTGCGCGGGAAGACCCACGGCATATCCGATCGAAGTCCCGGCAGCGCTCGCTGGCGGGGACGGATCCCGATGGAACGACAACATCCATCACTGTCACCGTGCAGTAAATAAGGAGCAATCCGCTTTGCCTACTATCCAGCAGCTGGTCCGCAAGGGCCGCACGCCGAAGGTCGTCAAGACCAAGGCGCCGGCCCTCAAGGCCAACCCGCAGCAGCGGGGCGTGTGCACGCGTGTGTACACCACCACCCCGAAGAAGCCGAACTCCGCCCTCCGCAAGGTCGCGCGCGTCAAGCTCTCCAACGGCACCGAGGTCACCGCCTACATCCCCGGCGAGGGCCACAACCTCCAGGAGCACTCGATGGTGCTCGTGCGCGGCGGTCGCGTGAAGGACCTCCCCGGCGTGCGCTACAAGATCGTGCGCGGCGCGCTCGACACCCAGGCGGTCAAGAACCGCAAGCAGGCGCGTAGCCGTTACGGTGCGAAGGCGGCCAAGTAATGCCTCGTAAGGGACCCGCCCCGAAGCGTCCGGTCGTCAACGACCCGATCTACGGCGCGCAGATCGTCAGCCAGCTCGTCAACAAGATCCTCCTCGACGGCAAGAAGGACCTCGCCCAGCGCATCGTCTACGGTGCCCTCGAGGGCGTCGGCACCAAGTCCGGTCAGGATGCGGTCGTCGTGCTCAAGAAGGCGCTCGACAACGTGCGTCCGACCCTCGAGGTCAAGAGCCGCCGCGTCGGTGGCTCGACCTACCAGGTGCCGGTCGAGGTCAAGCCGCACCGCGCGAACACCCTCGCGCTGCGCTGGCTCACCTCGTACGCCAAGGCCCGTCGTGAGAAGACCATGACCGACCGCCTGCAGAACGAGATCCTCGACGCGAGCAACGGCCTCGGCGCCGCGGTCAAGCGTCGCGAGGACACCCACAAGATGGCTGAGGCCAACAAGGCCTTCGCGCACTACCGCTGGTAATCAGCGTTTTCACGACGGCCGGGCCGACACCGGTCCGGCCGTCGACCAGCTTCCGATCCAAGAGTTAGGAAACCCCCGTGGCACAGGACGTGCTCACCGACCTCACCAAGGTCCGCAACTTCGGCATCATGGCGCACATCGACGCCGGCAAGACCACGACGACCGAGCGCATCCTGTTCTACACGGGCATCACGCACAAGATCGGCGAGGTGCACGACGGCGCCGCGACGATGGACTGGATGGCGCAGGAGCAGGAGCGCGGCATCACGATCACGTCCGCTGCGACGACGTGCTTCTGGAACGGCATCCAGCTCAACATCATCGACACCCCCGGGCACGTCGACTTCACCGTCGAGGTGGAGCGCAACCTCCGCGTCCTCGACGGCGCGGTCGCGGTGTTCGACGGCAAGGAGGGCGTTGAGCCCCAGTCCGAGACGGTGTGGCGTCAGGCCGACAAGTACGACGTTCCGCGCATCTGCTTCGTCAACAAGATGGACAAGCTCGGCGCCGACTTCTACTTCACGGTCGACACGATCATCAAGCGCCTCGGCGCGAAGCCGCTCGTCATCCAGCTCCCGATCGGGTTCGAGAACACCTTCGAGGGCGTCGTCGACCTGGTCGAGATGCGCGCGCTCACCTGGCGCGGCGACTCCAAGGGTGACGTCGAGCTGGGCGCCAAGTACGCCATCGAGGAGATCCCGGCCGACCTGGTCGAGAAGGCGAACGAGTACCGCGCCATCCTCATCGAGACGGTCGCGGAGGCGGACGACGCCCTCCTCGAGCGCTACCTCGAGGGCGACACCGACTTCAGCGTCGCCGAGATCAAGGCGGCGATCCGCAAGCTGACCATCGCGAGCGCGCTCTACCCGGTGCTCTGCGGTTCGGCGTTCAAGAACCGCGGCGTGCAGCCGATGCTCGACGCCGTCGTGGACTACCTCCCGTCGCCGCTCGACATGCCCGCCGTGGAGGGCCACGACGTGCGCGACGAGGAGAAGGTCATCGAGCGGCACGCCGACTCGAACGAGCCCTTCTCGGCCCTGGCGTTCAAGATCATGACCCACCCGTTCTTCGGGCGGCTCACCTACATCCGCGTCTACTCGGGCAAGCTCGACTCCGGCGCGCAGGTCATCAACTCGACCAAGGGCAAGAAGGAGCGCATCGGGAAGATCTTCCAGATGCACGCCAACAAGGAGAACCCGGTCGACGGCGTGACCGCCGGCCACATCTACGCGGTCATCGGCCT
>NZ_JBIIAW010000089.1:0-12312 GCF_044239695.1 Pseudolysinimonas sp.
GGCATCCGCCGGCGCCCTCCCTCATCTCTGCACCACGCACCACGAAAGGAACGACATGGCCATCATCCGAGTCGAACTCGGCGCCCGTGACCAGGAGACGCGCGAGGCGATCATCGCCGAGCTGACCGACGTCCTGGTCAAGTACGGATCGCCCCGCGAGAACACCCACTGCATCCTGTACGAGGTCTCGTACGACGTGTGGGCGAAGGGCGGGCTCACCT
This sequence comes from Pseudolysinimonas sp., assembly GCF_044239695.1. Taxonomy (GTDB): domain Bacteria; phylum Actinomycetota; class Actinomycetes; order Actinomycetales; family Microbacteriaceae; genus Pseudolysinimonas_A. The sequence continues at coordinate 222 of NZ_JBIIAW010000089.1, forward strand.
ACAACACCCGCAAGAAGCAGGGGATGTTCCCGCCGCCCGAGCCGGGAGCCCCGGCCGAAGCGTCGTCGTGACGCACGTCCTCTACACCGCGAACCTCGCCTCGGTGGTGCCGCCTCTCGTCGAGCGGCACCCCGGGGTGAGGTTCACGCTCATCGACGGCGATGAGTTCCGGGACGAGTACCGGGACGCCGACATCCTCTGGCGCAGCTGGGTCATCCCGGAGCTGTTCGACCAGCTGATGGGGGAGTGCCTCGACCTGAAGTGGCTGCACGTCACCTCCGCCGGTTTCGACTGGGCGGGAGGGCCGAACTTCGACCGCCGGATCGCGGAGGGGCTGCTCTCCAGTCGCTCGTCGACCGCGTATCCGACGGCGATCGCGGAGTACGTGATCGCCGCGATCCACCTGCACGCCCGCCGGTTCCTGCACTTCGCCGACGCCCAGTCCCGGCGTGAATGGTCCTCGGGGCTGGCCCGTGACGTCGCCGGCAGCACCCTGCTCGTCTACGGCACCGGGTCGATCGGTCGCTTCACCGCGGAACGGGCCGAGGCGCTCGGGATGACGGTCATCGGGGTGAACCGCACCGGATCCGCCGCGGAGGGGTTCGTTCGCACCGAGCCGTTCTCGTCGTCGTCGGCGCTGCTGCCGGAGGCCGACTGGGTCGTGCTCGCGATGCCGGTCACACCGGAGAACCGCGGGTTCCTCGGCGCGGCCGAGTTCGCCGCGATGCGCGACGACGCCGTGCTGATCAACGTCGGACGCGGTGCCCTCATCGTGGAGGAGTCGCTCGTCGAGGCGATGACCTCCGGGGCGATCGCGGGTGCGGTGCTCGACGTGTTCGAGCAGGAGCCGCTGCCCGCGGACAGCCCGCTCTGGACCCTGCCGAACACGCTGCTGACGCCGCACACCTCGTACAGCAGCGACGGCAACCCGCAGCGCCTCGCCGAGGACTTCTCGGAGAACCTCGGACGCTTCCTCAGCGGCCGCCCGTTGCTCGGCGTGATGAGTCAGCCCCAGCTCGGCTACTGACCCACAGCACGAGAAAGCCCGGGCCGCGCGATGCGGTCCGGGCCTTCTCGTGGGGTGACGCGGCTCAGCGCCGGCTGTTCAGGCGAGGGTCGAGCACGTCACGCAGGGTGTCGCCGAGGAGGTTGAACCCGAGCACGGCGATCATGATGCACAGCCCCGGGATCACCGACGGCCAGATCGAGAGCTCGATGAGAGCCTTGCCGCTGGCGAGCATCGCGCCCCACGACGGCGCGGGCGGCGGCACCCCGAGGCCGAGGTAGCCGAGCGAGGCCTCGACCAGGATGGCGACGGCGATGCTGGTGGTGAACTGCACCATGATCGGCGCGATCGCGTTCGGCAGGATGTAGGTGAGGATGAGGCGCGCGTTGCCGAGCCCGACGGCGCGGCCCGACTCGATGTAGGCCTCCCGGCGCACGGCGAGCGTCGCACCCCGCGCGATCCGGGCGAAGCTCGGCACGAAGACGACGACGAGCGCGATCACGAGGTTCTCGACGCCCGGGCCGCGGGCGGAGACGATCGCGAGCGCGAGCAGCAGGGTCGGGAACGCGAACAGCACATCCATCGCGGGGGAGACGATCCCGTCGACCCAGCTGCGGAAGAAGCCGGCGAGCAGCCCGAGGGTGACGCCGATCACCGCCGACGTGACCACGACCGCGAGGGCCACGCTCAGCGACGTGCGGGCGCCGTAGAGCACCCGGCTGAACAGGTCGCGTCCGGCCTCGTCGGAGCCGAGCAGGAACGCGCCGCCGGGTGGGGCGAGCCGTTGGTTGCTCATCGCGATCGGGTCGTACGGCGCGATCAGCGGCGCGAAGGCGGCGGCGATCACGATGAGGGTCACGATGAGCAGCCCCGCGGCGCCCACCGGGTCGCGCACGACGCTGCGGAGCACGTGCGCCCCGGGCAGTCCCGACTTGATCGGCAGGGTCAGGCGCGGGCGGATCAGGCGGGTGTCAGCGGACATGGCGCAGCCTCGGGTCGAGAAGGGTGTAGATCAGGTCGACGATGAAGTTCACGAGCACGTAGAACAGGGCGAGGAACAGCAGCGTGCCCTGCACGAGCGGGTAGTCGCGCTGGCTGATGCCGCGGATGACGAGGCTGCCCAGCCCCGGCCAGGAGAAGACCTGCTCGATGATGACGGTGCCGCCGAGCAGCGCGCCGGCCTCCATCCCGAGCACCGTGATGACGGGGATCAGGCTGTTGCGCAGGGCGTGCCGGGTGACCACGAGCCGCTCGGCGAGGCCCTTGGCGCGCGCGGTTCGGATGTAGTCCTGCCCGAGCACCTCGAGCATGCTCGAGCGCACCATGCGCATGCTGGTGGCCGCGAGTGTGACCCCGAGGGTGACCGCCGGGAGGATCAGGTGCGTGAGGTTCTCGGGGAAGGGCTTGCCCTCGCCGGCGCCCTGCGAGGGCAACCAGCCGAGGGTGACGGCGAAGACGTAGACGAGCAGGATGCCGAGCCAGAAGTTCGGAACCGAGAGCCCGATGAGCGAGCCGACGCGCGTCGTGGCGTCGAGCACGCCGTTGCGGCGGGTGGCGCTGATGACGCCGAGCGGGATGGAGACGATGATCGCGACGACGAGGGCCGAGACCGCGAGCAGCGCCGTCGCCGGCAGCCGGAGCAGGATCTCGTCGAGCACCGGGGCGCCGCTGCGCATCGAGACGCCGAGGTCGCCCTGCACCAGCATCCCGAACCAGTTCAGGAACTGCACGTGCAGCGGTTGGTCGAGTCCGAAGTACTCGCGCAACTGCTGTTCGACGGCGGGGTCGCTGAACTCGTCCCCCATGATCGAGTTCACCACGTCACCCGGGATCATCCGGATGACGAGGAACGAGATGATCGAGATCCCGAGCAGAACGGGGAGCACCCCGATCACCCGGGTCAGCGTGATGCGCAGCACTCGACTCTCAGCCTCCTCGGTGTGGCACGGACCCGGCACCCACCGGGGTGCGGTCCGTGACGTCGTCGTTCTCTGGGTGGTGGTCGTGGTCGTCATCGGCCATGTCGCGGGCCCACTCGTGCATGCGCTTCGCGACGCGGAGCACCATGACGGAGCGGCTCTCCACCACCCCGTCGAGGCGACCGAGGCGCTCGGTCCAGAACTGCCGCATCGCCTCGTTGGAGGCGAAGTAGCCGACCGCGATGATGTCGAACTGTCCGGTCACGTGATACACGTACGAGATCTCCGGCATGACGGTGATCTGCTCGATGAGTTCGTCGTTGAGGCCGGGAGCGCTCTGGATCTCGAACAGGGTGTGCACGGGGCGTCCCATGTAGGAGGGGCGGGGGACCGCGGAGAAGGTGAGGTCGCCGTCGTCGATGAGTCGGTCGACCCGGCGCCGCACGGAACCTTCGGAGATGCCGAGGGTCTTGGCGACCGCGACGTTCGACTGCCGGGGGTTCTGGACGAGTTCGAGGATGATGTCGCGGTCTTTCGCGACGCTGCGGGAACCTGTCATGACGTATCTCACTCCCTTATGTGTCGATATTCGTCGTTTACGCGAATCTAGACGACGAGGTTCGTCGTATGCAATAGTCGATCAACGAAACACGACGAATCGACGACCAAGGGGTGACACCGCGATGGCTATCCTCGACGTGCGCGGTCTGCGGACCGAGTTCACCGGCTCGCGCGGCCCCGTGGTCGCCGTCGACGACGTGTCGTTCACGGTCGAGGCGGGCGAATTCGTCGCTCTGGTGGGCGAGTCCGGGTGCGGCAAGTCCGCCACGGCGCAGTCGATCATGGGGCTCATCCCCCCGCAGGCGGGTCGGGTCACAGCCGGAGAGGTGCTCTTCGAGGGCACCGACCTGCTGACGATGCCCGCGCGGGAGCTGCGGCGCATCCGGGGCAAGCGGATGGCCATGGTCTTCCAAGACCCGATGACCTCGCTCAACCCGGTGCTCACCATCTCCCGGCAGATCACCGAGATCCTCGAGACGCATCTGGGCCTGGACCGTCGCGCCGCCCGCCGCCGGGCGATCGAGTTGCTCGAGATGGTGCGCATCCCCGCGGCGGAGTCCCGCCTCGCCGCCTACCCGCACGAACTCTCCGGCGGCATGCGCCAGCGCGTCATGATCGCGATGGGGCTCGCCTGCAAACCGCAACTGCTCCTCGCCGACGAGATCACGACGGCGCTCGACGTCACGATCCAGGCGCAGATCCTCCAACTCCTGCGGGACCTCGTCGCCGAGACCGGCACCGCCGTGCTGTTCATCACGCACGACCTCGGGGTCGTCGCCGAGATGGCCGACCGGGTGAACGTCATGTACGCCGGCCAGATCGTCGAGAAGGCCGAGGTCGACGACCTCTTCCGCACCCCCGGCATGCCCTACACCTGGGGGCTCCTGGACTCGGTGCCGCGCATCGACCTTCCGCGCGGCGGTCGGCTGCGTCCGATCGAAGGACGCCCGCCCGAGCTGTCGGCCGTGCCCACGGGCTGCCGGTTCGCCGCACGGTGCGCCTTCGCACGCGACATCTGCCGCGCCGAGAACCCCGACTTGATGGTGCTGGAGCCGCAGGGCCGCGAGCCGCAACTCAGCCGGTGCTGGGGGATGCGACCCGCCGCCGCGGGCGGCTGGCTCGACCAGTCGAGTCGATTCGAGGAGCCGGCCCATGTCTGACACCCTCGTCGCACCGCCCGCGACGGAAGCGCTGCTGCGCGTGCGCGGCCTGACGGTCGACTTCAAGGTTCCGGTCAAGGGGCGTCTGCGCCCCGGCAAGCTCAGCGCCGTCGCCGGCGTCGACCTCGACGTCTACCGGGGCGAGATCCTCGGGGTGGTCGGCGAGTCGGGATGCGGCAAGTCGACGATGGGCCGCGCGCTGCTGCAGCTGATCCCGGCGTCGTCGGGGTCGGTCGACTTCGACGGCATCGAGCTGACCTCGCTGCCGAAGCGTGCGCTCCGACGGCTGCGGCGGCGGATGCAGATGATCTTCCAGGACCCCTTCGCCTCGCTCAACCCGCGCATGACGATCGGCCGGTTGATCGAGGAGCCACTGCTCGTGCACACCGATCTGTCGCCGTCGGCCCGACGCGAGAAGGCGCTCGAGACGATGGATCTCGTGGGGCTCAACCCCGACTGGCACGAACGGTATCCGCACCAGCTGTCCGGCGGTCAGCGTCAGCGCGTCGGGATCGCCCGCGCGCTCATCAGCAGCCCGTCGTTCATCGTCGCCGACGAGCCGGTCTCGGCCCTCGACGTCTCGGTGCAGGCGCAGATCGTGAACCTGCTGGAGGAGGTGCAGGAGGAGCTCGGTCTGACGATGGTCTTCATCGGCCACGACCTCGCCGTCGTGCGGCACCTCTGCGACCGCATCGCCGTCATGTACCTCGGCAAGATCATCGAGATCGGCGACTCGGAGGAGATCTACCAGCGCCCCCGCCACCCGTACACGACGGCCCTGCTCTCCGCCGTGCCCGTGCCCGACCCGCAGGTGGAGGCGACGCGGGAGCGCATCATCCTGAGCGGTGACGTGCCGAGCCCGCTGAACCCGCCGAGTGGATGCCGCTTCCGCACCCGGTGCTGGAAGGCGCAGGAGATCTGTGCGACGCAGGAGCCGCCGCTGGCCGGAGCCGAGCACCAGGTGGCCTGCCACTTCCCCGAGAGCGTCGCCCCCGCCGCGTCGCCGGCCCGCTGAGTCGCGGAGGAGAGACGTGCCGAAGCCTGTCGTCGTGCTCGCGGAACGGATCGCCGAGCGGGAGGTGCGCCGCCTGGCCGAGACGGTCGACGTGCGGATCGCGGACGCCCCGGCCGGGGAGGGGTTGCGACGCAGTCTCGTCGGTGCCGACGCCCAGATCGTGCGCAGCACCCCGCTCGAGGCCGCCGACATCGCCTCGGGGCCGGGGCTGCGGGTCATCGGTCGCCACGGCGTCGGCACCGAGAACATCGACGTGGTCGCCGCGTCGGCGCACGGCATCCCGGTCGTCAACACCCCCGGGGCGAACGCCCACTCGGTGGCGGAGTTCACGGTGCTGCTCGCGCTCACCGCGTTGCGCCGGCTGCCGGAGATCACGGCGACGTTCGCCGCGGAGCATTCGATCGACGGCTCGCTCCCCGGCTGGCTTTCGCGCAGCGGGCTGCTCGGCGCGATGCTCGAGGGCCGCACCGTCGGGCTGCTCGGGTTCGGCGCCATCGGCCGTCGCGCCGCGACCCTGTTCGAGGCCCACGGAGCGCGGGTGATCTTCCACGACCCGTTCGTGACTCTCGACGACCCGCGGGCCCGCACCTGGCCGGGGCTGCTCGCCGCGTCGGAGGTGCTGAGCATTCACGTGCCGCTGACCGCCGATACCGTGGGCATGCTGGATGCCGCGAGCCTGAGCGCGCTGCCGCCCGGAGCCGTCGTGGTGAACACCGCGCGGGCCGAGATCGTCGAGACGGCCCCGCTGCTCGCCGCGCTCGACTCCGGCGCGATCGGGGTCTACGCGGTCGACGTGTTCGCTCCCGAACCGCCGGATCCGGCCGACCCGCTGCTCGCGCATCCGCGCGTGATCGCGACCCCGCACATGGCCGCGATGACCCACGATGCGATCGGCCGGATGGCCTCGAGCGTCGTCGACGGCGTGCTCGCCGTGCTCGCCGGCGAGCGACCGCTCGCCACCGTCAACCCGGAGGTGTACGGATGACCGCCGAGAGCCCGGTCGCGGTGCGCTGCCACGCGGCGTCCGGGTGGTTCGACGGCGACGGTGTCGTCGTCGAGCGCGAGAACCCGTCGCGGCCGGCCGAGGTGGTGGCGCGTTGGTCGGCCGCGACGCCCGCGCAGGTGGGCCAGGCGATCGAGGCGGCGGCGGAGGCGCACGCCGGATGGCGCTCGACCCCGATCGGCGGCAGGTGCGCCGTGCTCCGCGCCGCGGGCCGGCTGCTCGAAGCCCGGGCCGACGCGTACGCGCGAGAGCTCAGCCGCGAAGAGGGCAAGATCGTCGGCGAGGCGCGCGGCGAGGTGCTGCGTGCGGCCGCCATCCTCGAGTACTACGCCGGGGAGGCCTCCCGGCCGCGGGGCGAGGTCTTCGCGGGCGGACGCGTCGAGCAGTCGCTCTTCGTCGTCGATCAGCCCGTGGGGATCGTGGCCGTCGTCACGCCGTGGAACTTCCCGATCGCGATCCCGGCGTGGAAGATCGCCCCCGCCCTCGCCTTCGGCAACTCGGTCGTCTGGAAGCCGGCCCCGGCATCGTCGCTGCTCGCGATGCGGCTGCTGGAGTGCCTGCTCGAGGCCGGGCTCCCGGCCGGCGCCGTCACCCTGCTGCTCGGCGACGCGGAGGTGGGCGAGGCGATCCTCGCCGCTCCGGCGATCGACGCCGTGTCGTTCACCGGCTCGACCGGCGTCGGTCGCTCGATCGTGCGGGCCGCCGCCGAACGCGGGCTCGCGGTGCAGGCCGAGCTCGGCGGCAAGAACGCCCTCATCGTCGGCGACGACGCCGACCTGGATGCCGCCGTGCTCGCGCTCGTCTCGGGAGCCTTCTCGGGCAACGGCGAGAAGTGCACCGCGACCTCGCGCGTGCTCGTCGACGCCCGCGTCGCCGACGACTTCCTCGCCCTGGCCCGGCTCGCGATCGAGGCGCTCCGGCACGGCGACGCGACCGACGCCGATACCGACGTCGGCCCGCTCGTGTCGGCGTCGGCCCGGGATCGGGTACGCGACGCGCTCGGGCGCTCGGACGGGGTCGTCGTGGCCGCGGCGGCGCTGCCCGACGGCGAGGGCTGGTTCGTCGCACCCACGCTCGTCGAACTCGCGCAGCCGACCGGGGAGCTCTGGGACGAGGAGCTGTTCGGCCCCGTCGTCGCGATGCACCGGGTGGCCTCGTTCGACGAAGCACTCGCGGTCGCGAACGCCTCGCCGTACGGCCTCGCGGCCGCCGTCTACACCCGTGACCTCGCCCGCACGCGCCAGGCGATCGAGCAGCTCGATGTCGGGATGCTCTCGATCAACGAACCCACCACCGGCGGCTACCCCTACGTGCCGTTCGGCGGCTGGAAGGGGTCGGCGGTGGGCCCGCGGGAGCAGGGAGCCGCGGCGCGGCAGTTCTACACCCGCAGCAAGACCGTGCACCTGAGCGCGTGACCGGATCGGCAGCATGACGACGCAACCGCTCGACCAGGCGTTCCTGGATGCCATCCCCGCCCTGCGCGTCGAGGCCGGGGCCGGTGGCGGCCTCGATCCCGCGCGTCTGCTGGCGATCTTCGAGGCCCAGCTGGTCAGCCGACACGCCGACCTCGCGGCGCGCACGCTCGGTGCGGCCGGCCAGGGCTTCTACACGATCGGCTCGGCGGGGCACGAGGGCAACGCCGCGATCGCGGCCGCGCTGCGTCCCACCGACCCGGCGCTGCTGCACTACCGCTCCGGGGCGTTCTACGCCGCGCGGGCCCAGCAGGTGGCGGGCGTCGACGCGCTGCGCGACATCCTGCTCGGCGTCGTGGCGGCGGTCGACGATCCGATCTCGGGCGGCCGCCACAAGGTGTTCGGCCACCGCGGGCTCGCGATCATCCCGAAGACCTCGACGATCGCGTCGCACCTACCGCGGGCCCTCGGCATCGCACTCGCCATTCCGCACGCGGCGAAGCTCGGGGTGGCGTCGGCGTGGCCCCGGGATGCGATCTCGGTCGCGAGTTTCGGCGATGCGTCGGTCAACCACTCCACCGCCGTCGGGGCGATCAACTCCGCCCTGCAGATGTCGTACCGCGGCGTGCCGTTGCCCCTCCTGCTGATCTGCGAGGACAACGGCATCGGCATCAGCACGCCGACTCCCGACGGCTGGGTCGAGCGCATGTACGCCGGGCGCCCGGGGCTCGACTACGTGCACGTCGACGGCGGGGATGCCGAGGCGGTGGTCGAGGCGACGCGCGAAGTCGCGTCCCGGGTGCGCGAGCGTCGACGTCCCGCGTTCCTGCACGTCGAGACGGTGCGCTACCTCGGTCATGCCGGGGCCGACGTCGAATCGGCCTACCGCAGCCCTGCGGCGATCGCCGCCGACCTCGCGCGCGACCCGCTGCTGCGCACCGCGGCGCGGCTCGTGGCCCGCCGCATCCTGGCTCCGACCGACGTGCTCGCGCGCTACGAGGCGGTCAGAGCGCGCGCCGCCGCGGTCTCGGCCGAGGTCGTCGGGCTGCCGAAGCTCACCGACGGTGCCGTGGTCGAGGCGCCGCTGCGGGTGAGCCCTTCCGAGCGCACTCGGGCCCACGCCACGACGCCGGCGGCGTCCGAGGTGCGCCTCGCCGCCCACGGCGGAGTGCTGCCCGAGCACGAGGCACCGCTGACACTCGCCCAGGCGATCAACCGGGCGCTCGCCGACGTGCTCGCCGCCGATCCCGGCGCGATCCTGTTCGGCGAGGATGTCGCGCGCAAGGGCGGTGTCTACGGGGTCACCCGCGGCCTGATGAAGCGCATCGGCCGTGCGCGGGTGTTCGACACCCTCCTCGACGAGCAGACGATCCTCGGCCTCGCGCTCGGTGCCGGCATCTCGGGTCTGCTGCCGATCCCCGAGATCCAGTACCTCGCGTATCTGCACAACGCCGAGGACCAGTTGCGGGGCGAAGCCGCGTCGCAGGCCTTCTTCTCCGACGGCCGCTACCGCAACCCGCTCGTGGTGCGCATCGCCGGGTACGGCTACCAGAAGGGGTTCGGCGGCCACTTCCACAACGACAACTCCGTCGCGGTGCTGCGCGACATCCCGGGCCTCGTCATCGCCTCGCCGTCGTCGCCGTCCGACGCGGCGGCGATGCTCCGCGGATGCGCGGCGCTCGCCCGCACCGAAGGTGCCGTGTGCGCCTTCCTGGAACCCATCGCGCTCTACCACACCCGTGATCTGCACGACGGGGACGACGGCTGGGTCGAGCCGTACCCGTCTGCGGAGCACTGGATCGAGCCCGGCTCGGCGCGCATCCACGGCGACGGGGGCGACCTGACGATCGTGACGTTCGCGAACGGCGTGCGGCTGTCGCGCCGTGCCGCGCGTCGGCTGGAGGAGCGCGGCATCCGCTGCCGGGTCGTCGACCTGCGGTGGCTGGCGCCGCTGCCGGTCGAGGACGTGCTGCGCGAGGCGGCGGCGACCGGGCGGCTGCTCGTCGTCGACGAGACCCGATCGACCGGGGGCGTGGGGGAGGCGCTGGTCACTGCGGCCGTGCTCGGCGGGTTCCGGGGGCACATCGCCCGGGTCGCCGGCCGCGACTCGTTCATCCCGCTCGGCCCGGCCGCGCAGGCCGTGCTGGTGTCGGAGGACGACATCGTCGCCGCGGGGGAGGAGCTCGCCCGGCGCTGAGCGCGTCCGGCGGGGAACCTCATGCGAACGTCAGTCGTCGCCGCTGTCGAGCTCGAGCTCGTCGGGGTCGAAATCCCATTCCTGGGACCGCTTGGCGACCCGCAGGATCATCACGGTGCGCAGCTCCACGACGCCGGCGAGTTTGCCCAGCTTCGCCGTCGTGAACTGCCGCAGGTCTTCGGTCGAGCGGAAGTAGCCGACCGTCGCGATGTTGAACTGCCCGGTGCAGTTGTACACGTAGCTCAGTTCGCGCATCGCGACGAGGTCGTCGATCACCTGGTCGGTCATGTCGGGTTCGGTCTGGATGCGGATCATCACGTGCAGCGCGCGACCCATGTAGGCCGGCTCGGCGATGGCCATGAACCGCAGGTGACCGTCGGTGACGAGCTTCTCGATGCGTCGCCGCACGGCACCCTCGGAGAGCCCGAGCTTGGCGGCGAGCGCGACGTTGCTCTGCCGCGAATCGCGCTGCAGCTCGCGGACGATCATCTGGTCTTTGAGCTGGGAGTTGCTGATCATGGCGTTCCCTTCGCGCATGCTGAAGCAGTTCGCTGCCCCCGAGAATCTAGACGACGAGGATCGGACGCGCAACCGCCCCAAATGGCGGAATACGTTGATCCTAGCGACTCCACCCTCCTCCCATCCCTTCGAGAACAGGAACCCCCATGTCTGCACGGTACGACCTCGTCGCCTTCGAGTCGCTGCTCACCGACGACGAGAAGCAGACCCGCGACGTCGTCCGCTCCTTCGTCGACGAGCACGTGCGCCCGAACATCGGTGCCTGGTACGCGGCGGCCCACTTCCCGCGCGAGCTCGTCCCCGAGTTCGCGCGCCTCGGGCTGCTCGGCATGCACCTGAAGGGCTATGGATGCGCGGGCCGATCCGCGGTCGAGTACGGTCTCGCGGCGGCCGAGCTGGAGGCGGGCGACTCGGGCCTGCGCACCTTCGTGTCGGTGCAGGGGTCGCTGGCGATGAGCGCGATCTCGAAGTTCGGTTCCGAGGAGCAGAAGCAGCAGTGGTTGCCGCCGATGGCCGCCGGCGAGGCGATCGGCTGCTTCGCACTCACCGAGCCGGCCTCCGGCTCCGACCCGGCGACGATGGCGACGGTCGCCCGGCGTGACGGCGCCGACTGGGTTCTCGACGGCGGCAAGCGCTGGATCGGACTCGCCTCGATCGCCGCCGTCGCGATCGTCTGGGCGCAGACGGATGACGGCGTGCGCGGATTCGTCGTGCCCACCGACACCCCCGGTTTCACCGCCACCCCGATCGAGCCGAAGCTCTCGATGCGCGCCTCCATCCAATGCGACATCGAACTGAACGGGGTGCGCCTCCCGGAGTCGGCGATGCTGCCCGGCGCGCGGGGGCTGTCCGGGCCGTTCTCGTGCTTGAACGAGGCGCGCTTCGGCATCTCGTGGGGCGTCATGGGGGCCGCGCGCGACTCGTTCGAGCAGGCCGCCGCCTACGCCGATGAGCGCATCGCATTCGGCAAGCCCCTCGCGGCGCACCAGCTCACGCAGGCGAAGCTCGTCGACATGGCCGTCGACATCAGCACCGGCTTCCTGCTGGCGCTGCAGCTCGGACGGCTCAAGGATGCCGGCACGCTCGAGCCGCACCAGATCTCGGTCGGCAAGCTCGACAACACGCGCAAGGCCATCCGAATCGCCCGCGAAGCCCGCACGATCCTCGGCGGCAACGGCGTCACGCTCGACTACTCGCCGCTGCGCCACGCCGACAACCTCGAGTCGGTGCGCACCTACGAGGGCACCGACGAGATCCACACGCTCGTGCTCGGTCAGCGGATCACGGGGATCCCCGCCT
>NZ_JBIIAW010000090.1:0-12278 GCF_044239695.1 Pseudolysinimonas sp.
CCGTGAGATCGCCGGAGCGGAACGCGAGCACGTGGTCGGAGGTGTCGAGCCACTCGATCTCCCCGGTCGCCAGGGAGTGCTCCCGCCGGGCGGCGATCGCGGCGACGTAGAGCTCGAGCGTCGAGCCGGGCACCCCGCGCTGCGTGTCGCGGGCGTAGGAGCCCCATGCCTCGGGCTGCGGCAACCAGGTCTCACCCGTCGGGCTGAACCCGGCGGCGGCGGCATCCGCCTCCCACGGGATCGGCACGCGGCACCCGTCGCGGCCGTACAGCTTGCCGCCGGTGCGGTGGAAGGTCGGATCCTGGCGGGCGGCATCCGGAAGCTCCACGACCTCCGGCAGGCCGAGCTCCTCGCCCTGATAGACGTACGCCGAGCCGGGTAACGCCAGCATGAACGCCGTCGCCGCACGGCCGCGCCGCAGGCCGACGACTTCGTCCGGCTTGCGCGGCGAGTCGGGTCCGAGCCCGTCGCCCTGCGGCGGCGGGGGCACCAGCGCGAGGCGGGAGGGATGCCGGATGACGTCGTGGTTGGAGAGCACCCAGGTGCTCGGCGCGCCGACCGCCCCGAACGCCTCCAGGGAGTCGTCGATGATCGCGCGCAACGCCTGCGCCTCCCACGGCGTCTCGAGGTAGCCGAAGTTGAACGCCTGGTGCATCTCGTCCGGCCGCACCCAGTGCGCCATCTTCGACAGCGGCCGCACCCAGGCCTCGGCGATCAGCACGCGGTCGGGGCCGTACTCCTCGAGCACCTTGCGCCAGTCGCGGTAGATGGGATGCACGCCATCCTGCGCCCAGTAGGGCACGTCGGCGGCGTCGCCGCCCATGCTCCCGCCGTCGGGGTCGGGCAGGTAGTCGGGCAGGCCGTCGCTCTTGATCATCCCGTGCGCGACATCCACCCGGAAGCCGTCGACGCCGCGGTCCAGCCAGAACCGCAGCACTTCGCGGAACCGCTCGTGCACCCACGGGTTCGTCCAGTCGAAGTCGGGCTGCGACGAGTCGAACAGGTGCAGGTACCACTGTGCCTTCTGGGGCGCCGCCGCTCCTGCGGCGCCCGCCGCTTCCGCGGGACGAGCGCGGTCGCCCCGCTCCGCTGGCCCATCCGGCACCCGGGTCCAGGCCGGGCCGCCGAAGACCGACTGCCAGTTGTTCGGCGGCAGTTCTCCGTCGGCGCCGCGTCCGTCGCGGAACAGGTAGCGCGCCCGCTCGACCGAGCCGGGGCCGGCGGCGAGCGCCTCCTGGAACCACGGGTGCGCGCTCGACGAGTGATTCGGCACGAGGTCGACGACCACGCGGATGCCGAGGTCGTGCGACCGGGCGAGGAGCGCGTCGAAGTCGGCGAGGGTGCCGAACAGCGGATCGACGTCGCAGTAGTCGGCCACGTCGTACCCGGCGTCGTGCTGCGGCGAGGTCATGAAGGGGGAGAGCCAGACGGCATCCACCCCCAGCTCGGCGAGAGCACCCAGGCGCTGTGTGATGCCGGCGAGGTCGCCGATGCCGTCCCCGTCCGCGTCGGCGAAGCTGCGGGGGTACACCTGGTAGATGACGGCGGTGCGCCACCAGTCGGTCGTCTGCGCGAGGGCCATCCTTCGACCCTAATCGCGGTCACCTGGCCGAAACATCGGCCCGGTAGCGTGCGAGCGTGACCGAGCCCCTGCCCGCCGCGTTGTACGCCGACCCCCACCACGACGGTTCGGCGTTCTACGTGTCGAACCTCGACCCGGATCTCGGGGATGTCGTGCGGGTGCGGGTGCGGGTGCCGAGCGACTGGGGCGCGACCAGGGTGCGGGTGCGCGTGCGCCCCGACGGCGAGCCGTGGTTCGTCGAGGCGACCCGCCGCGGGGGCATGCCGCACGTCGAGTGGTGGGAGGCGACGATCACGGTCGAGAACCCCCTGCACCCCTACCGCTTCCGGCTCGACCGCGGCGACGGCAGCGCGCACTGGCTCAACGCGCGGGGCCTGCACCGGCTCGATCCGCGGGATGCCGACGACTTCCGCCTCGTCGCCGGTGACGTGCCCCCGGCCTGGTCGGCGGGGTCGGTGATGTACCAGGTGTTCCCCGACCGGTTCGCCCGCTCGGCGGCCGCTTCCTCGAGGGAGCTGCCGGAGTGGGCGGAACCCGCCGCCTGGAGCGACCCGGTCGATCCCGACCGCCGCCACACCGCCGCGCAGTTCTACGGCGGAGACCTGGCCGGCGTCGAGGAGAGGCTCGACCACATCCAGGGTCTCGGCGCGGACATCGTCTACCTGACGCCGGTGTTCCCGGCCCGGTCGAACCACCGCTACGACGCCCTGTCGTTCGAGCACGTCGACCCGCTCCTCGGCGGCGACGAGGCACTCGTGTCGCTCGTCGAAGCCGCGCACGCCCGGGGGATGCGGGTGCTCGGCGACCTCACGACGAACCACTGCGGCGACGCGCACGAGTGGTTCCGCGCGGCGTATGGCAACCCGGGCGCTCCGGAGAGCGAGTTCTTCTACTGGCTCGACGAGGAGCAGTTGACCTACGTGTCGTGGCTCGGCGTGCCGAGTCTGCCGAAGTTCAACTGGAACTCCGCCGAGCTGCGCCGCCGGTTCATCGAAGGGCCCGACTCGGTCGTGGCGAAGTGGCTCGGCGCCCCGTTCCACCTCGACGGGTGGCGCATCGACGTCGCCAACATGACCGGCCGGTACCGCACCGACGACCTCAACCCCGAGGTGCGTCGCATCATCCGCCGCACGATGACCGACGTGAATCCCGACACCCTCCTGCTCGGGGAGTTCACCGGGGATGCCGCCGCCGACTTCGCCGGCGACGCCTGGCACGGCGCGATGACGTACGCGAACTTCACCCGCCCCCTATGGAACTGGCTGCGCTCCCCCGGCAGTCCCGCCGGCGGCGGACTGTCGATGATCGTCGGCGAGACGCAGGACTGGGACGGGGCGGATGCCGTCGCCTCGCACCGTGAGTTCGTCGCCGGGTTCCCGTGGCGCGTGCGCACCCGCACGATGAACGCCCTCGACACCCACGACATCCCGCGCTTCGTGAACGACGCGCGCGAGGGCACCGTGCCGGTCGCGGTCGGCCTGGCGATGACGATGCCCGGGCTGCCGGTCATCTGGCAGGGCGACGAGTTCGGCCTCACCGGGTTCGACGGCGAGGACTCCCGCACCCCGCTGCCGTGGGACGCGCTCGAGGCGGCGGCCGACCGCATCGACCTGTACGCGCGCCTCGCCGGGCTGCGCTCGCACGCGGCGCTCGCCGAAGGCGGGCTGCGTTGGCTGCACGCCTCCGCCGAGGCGATCGCGTTCGCGCGCGAGTGCCCGGAAGAGACCCTCGTCGTCGTCGCCACGCGGTCGGCCGGCTCGGTGGATGTCGGGGTCGACCTGGCCGGAGCGGAACTGCTGGTCGCCGAGGGCAACGCGACCGCCGACGGGTCGACGATCACCACGGACGGGGCCGCCTTCGCGGTGTGGGCGGTCGCCCACGCGACCGCCCCCGCGTGGGACTAGCGCCCGGCGGCGTCGATGATCGCGGCGGTGGCCTCCGGCTGCGACAGGAACGGCGAGTGGCCGGTGTCGAGCCGGTGCACCGTCGATCCGGCCCGGCCCGAGAGCGCCTCTTGCGCGAACAGCGGGAAGATCACGTCCTGCTCGGTGATGAGGTAGGTCGACGGGATCGTCTTCCAGGCGACCTCGGTGATCGCCTCGCCGAAGGGCTTCGTGGCCTGCGACTGCAGCCGCGCGACGTTGGCGCTCGCCACGTCGGCCGGCAGGTCGTTGAAGAACAGGCTCTCCGCCGGCTCGGCGTCGTTGCCCGCGGTCGTGAGCGGGCCGTCCACCATCCACCAGCTCGGCGCCTCCCCGCCGACCGCGCCGAGAAGGGACTCGCCCGCGTCGAGCGCGAACGCGGCGATGTAGACGATGTGGACGACGTTCTCCGCTCCCGCCAGCGCCTGGGTCGTCGGCACGCCGCCGTAGGAGTGCGCGACGACCACGACCGGTCCGTCGATGGCGGCCGCGGCATCCGTCACCGCCTGCGCGTCGTCGGCGAGACCGAGCTCGGCCTTGTTCGGCGCGTGCACCGTCGGCAGGTCGATCGCGTGCACGGTGCGGCCCTTTGCCTCGAGCAGCGGGATGACGGCATCCCAGCACCACGCGCCGTGCCAGGCTCCGTGGACGAGAAGAATCGTGGGGTCGGACATGGGGTACTCCTCCTTGAGTGGGTGATGTTTCGCGAGCAGGATAGGCAGCGTCCGGAAACCCGGTCTCTGGCCGGAGGCGAGAATCGATGACGATGAGCGAAGCCCCCGTCGTGCACGCGCGCACGACCGACGTGCCCGAGTCGGAGCGATTCGACTACTTTCGGGATGCCTTGAGCGACGTGTACCTCGGGATCCGCACCGAGTGGTCGGGCCCCGGGGTCTTCGACGCGGCATTCGACTCGTACCCGGTCGACGGCGACGTGCTCGCCCACATGTGGGCGCCGGGACACGTCGGCCGACGCGGCTCCGCACTCGTGAAACAGCGCCCCGATGAGGCCGTCTACCTCAACTTGAGCACCTCGGGTGCGCACGCCGTCTCGCACCTCGACCGCTCCTGGGCGCTCGGGCGCGGGATGCCGATCCTGCTCGACAGCGAGTCGCCGTTCCTCGTCGACTTCGCCGACCGGGCGCGGTTCCGGCTGTTCTCGCTGCGGATTGAGAAACGCGCCGGCTTCGCGCCGTCGCGGGCCGACGTACTGCGCATCAACGAGCAGATCGCGCGCACCGCGACCGGCCGGGCGCTCACCGTTCAGGCTCGGCTGATGTGCGCCGAGATCGAGGCGGGTCGCCCGGAGGTCGCCGCGGCGATGGCCGCGCCGGTGCGGGCGCTGCTCGGGGTGATGGCAGGGGCATCCGTCGAGCCCAGCCGCCGGCTCGACGACCTCAAGGCGGTGGCCCGCACTCGTCTCGCAGCAGCCGACCTCCGCGCCGACGACGTCGCCGTGGCGTTCGGCATCTCGGCACGCACCGTACAGGCCGAGTTCAGTGCAGCCGGCGAGACCTTCGCCGGCTGGTTGCTGGCCGAACGGCTCGACCTCGCGCACGAGCGGCTCAGCGCCGTCGCCTGGCGTGCCCGGTCGATCGCCGAGATCGCGACGGCCTGCGGGTTCCGCGACCCGACGCACTTCCACCGCGTGTTCCGCGGCCGGTTCGGGATGACGCCCGGGGACCTGCGGCCGGGCCGCTGACCACGGCGCGCTGACCCCGGCGCACGGATGCTAAAGTCTCCTGGTGCCTCGGCTCGCTCGAGGTCACGCCCCGATAGCTCAGTGGTAGAGCACTTCCATGGTAAGGAAGGGGTCGTCAGTTCAATCCTGACTCGGGGCTCGGCGCTCTCGCCGGTGCACCAAGCGGCGACGAGGGCAGCCCTTGGCTGAGTAGCTCAGTTGGTTAGAGCGCACGACTCATAATCGTGAGGTCGCGGGATCGTGCCCCGCCTCAGCTACCGATGTCGGGCTTACGAGGGCGGACCCCTGCAGGCTCAAGAGCGGCCTGCGGGAGCGGTGCCTTTGCGCCAGGATGGCCGCATGCGGGTCTACGCTCACTGGCTCATCCGGTTCGGCTGGATCGCCATCTTCGTTCCTCCCGCCCTCGTGTTCGCAGTCATGGCAGCGATCCAACCCTTGGTGCCGAACGCCTGGCTGGCTTTGGTGCAGGCTGCCGGTTTCATTGCGCTCGGGGTGCGTGCTGCGATCGGCGGCGTGCAAGTGACGGAGCACGAGTTCCTCGTGCGCAACTTGTTCTCTACGAAATGCATTCCGCGTACGTCGGTCACGGGTATCGGATCTCTTGGGACCTTTTGGGCGATCGAATGGACGACCGCTGAAGGCAATCCCGCCGCGACCCAGTTGACGATGCTGCCCGGGTTCGGAAGACCGTTCGCGCTTCACTGGCACAACGAGCAGTCGATCGAGAGACTGCGAGACGCACTGTCCGAGACGTTTCCGATTGGGTGAGGGTTCCAGACTCATCCCTGACCCCGGCGTCCCTCCGGTAGCCGGCGTCATCGACGCGTGTCCCGCCTCAGCTACCGATTCGGCATTGATGCTCCGCCGATCTTGCGCCGCTTCAGCTGGTCGCCATTGTCGTCGTTCCTCGCACGATCAGGTGCGTCTGCCGCGGCCCGCACGCGCAGCAGCAGCTGAATCGCGAGAACGAGGGCGACCCACGTCAATACGACGAGAACGAGCCCGAGCCCGAAGAGCGCGCTGAAATCCGGCATCTGAGGAGTAAGTAAAGCGGCGCAGATGGCTGACAAGACGTAAACCCCGCCAAGCGTGATCGCCAACGCCCTTTCGGTTGCCGTTCCGCGAGGATGCCGCGACGCCTTCCAGAGAATCCCGCCGATAGCGATGAGGAAGAGCGCTAGAACGACCTGGAAGACCTCGGCGAAGAGGTAGTTGATCGCGTTGTTCAGCAGCACCATGCGGCGTTCACCTTGCCCGAATGGGCCGCGTGGTCGCGTCATCTCGACATAGATCACGTTGATGGCAAGGAGGATCACCGCAGGAACGATCGCCCAATACACGATGCGTGTCCACGGCGATGGCTTCACGCGACCAAGCTAACCGGGAACGTCGACTGCCGGGTCACGACTGCGGCGGATACGCGAGCGACCTTCCGCCGGGCAGCTCTCGCTGCGTCCCCGAAGCTCAGCTACGGACAGAAAAGCGTGTGCCTGGCGGAGCTCGGGTCGAACGGGTCAGCCCGCCGACACGAACCCCCTATCGGGTACGCGAGGCGCGATCGATTCGGGAAGCCAGCCCTGCGCGCTGAGCCCGAGGGCGACGGCTCCCATCGCCGTGTGGCGGTCATCGAGCTCGCCGAGGACGACGTCGGGAACGGATCGCGCTTGAGGGATGCCCTCCCGCTCGAGAACGTCGCGGATCGCGAGGGTCACCACGCTTCCGGCACGCGCCATCGCCCCGACGATGATGATCCGCTCAGGGGCGAGCAGAAGTGACGCCGTGGCGACGACCTTCCCCACAGTGAGTGCGGCGTCGCTGATGCAACGCTTGGCCCCGGCGTCACCGGCCGCTAGCAAGGCCAGCAGTTCGGCGACCGACTCGACGTCGTGCTGCGGTCTCATCGACGCGAGGATGGCGGGTACCGACGCGAACGTGTCGAGACATCCCCGCTTCCCGCACCGGCAGAGCGGACCCTGGGGATCGATCTCGACATGACCGATCTCACCGGCTCCGCCGCGGACTCCGCTGACCAGCCGGTCGTGGAGGATGATGCCGGCACCGATCCCGCTGTGGAACTTGATGGTGATGGTGTTCGCCACGCCGGTGCCCGCGCCGAAGGTGTGTTCGCCGAGCGCGGCGAGGTTCGCATCGTTCTCGATGATCACCGGCAGGCCCAAGGCGGCCTCGAAGTCTCCCGCATCCGATTCCGACCATCCCGGGAGGATGGAGGATCCGACGACCCGCTGGTGCTGAGTGTCGACGGGTCCCGGGATGGCGACTCCTGCGGTGGCCGGCATCGGGACGCCGGCTCGACCGACCACCTCGTCGATCAGGCCTTTGGCGACACTCAGTCCCCGCTCGGCGTCGTAGTCGACGGGCAGCGCGGCCCGGCCGCTGGCGAGAGGGCGTCCGGCGACGTCGGCGACCAGCGCGCGCACCGTGCGAAAGCCGAAATCGACGCCGACGGTGGTCGAGAGCGAGGGCTCGAAGGCCAGCGCCCGGCTCTTCGGGCCGGTGCGTCGCTCTT
The DNA here is from genome assembly GCF_044239695.1 of Pseudolysinimonas sp. Taxonomy (GTDB): domain Bacteria; phylum Actinomycetota; class Actinomycetes; order Actinomycetales; family Microbacteriaceae; genus Pseudolysinimonas_A. Next base: position 7,734 of record NZ_JBIIAW010000090.1, read on the forward strand.
CGGAGCGAACGATTTCGGTCTCGATCAGCACACGCTCGGACCCGAGGGTCTGGGCGACCTCGGTCACCGTCGACGGAGCGAGCCCGGTGGCGCGTGCGAGTTGGGCCCGCGTCAAGGGCCCGTGGCTGCGGATCGCGCTCAGGATGCGGTGTCGAGCCGACCCGTCGGGTCCCGCGACGGTACGGAAGGTGGCCACACCGGAACGGTAGTCGCAGACCTGAAGGTTCGTCAACCGAATGATTCGGACTGGACACCCCAACATCCCGATGTTGACTATTCGGTGGGCGAATGATTACTGTGTGACAGCCGCGCCGAGGAGCGAGGCACTGCGAATCCCGATGGAGCGACGATGCGGTCACACCCCTCTCATGACGCCAGGCGGCCCTCATGACGGCCGGCACCCCGGCTCTCGAGCTCCGCGCTGTGACCAAGACCTTCGGGCACGTGACCGCGCTCGACCAGGTCGATCTCGAAGCCCACGCCGGCGAGATCCTCGCCGTGGTCGGCGACAACGGCGCCGGCAAGTCGAGTCTCATCCGCGCGATCAGCGGGGTGTACCGACCCGACAGCGGCAGCATCAAGGTCGACGGCGCGGAAATGCACTTTCAGATGCCGACCGACGCCCGCACGGCCGGAATCGCCACCGTGTTCCAGGATCTGGCCCTCGTCGAAGTGCTCGATGTCGCGACCAACATGTTCCTCGGCCAGATCCCCCGCCGGGGGCCCTTCGCCGATCGCAAGCGGATGGAGCGGGAGTCGCGGGCGTTCCTCGACGAGCTCAAGGTCACCGTCTCGTCGGTCAGGTCGGAAGTGGGCATGCTCTCCGGGGGGCAGCGCCAGATGATCGCGATCGCCCGAGCCCTGCGCACGGGCGGACGCATCGTCCTGCTCGACGAACCCACCGCAGCTCTCGGAGTGCGCGAGACCGCGCAAGCGGCCGAGATGATCGCCGGTGTGAAGGAGCGCGGCAACGCCGTGATCATCGTCAGCCACGACATGGGCCTCGTCTTCGAACTCGCCGACCGCATCCAGGTGATGCGACTGGGCCGCGTCGCGGGCGTTCGCGCGACCGCTGAGACCTCGCGCGACGAGATCATCGGACTGATCACCGGATCGATCGTCGAGTGAGCGCGACCCGCTCCGGCGTGGCACCGGACATCCTCGCGCTCCTCGACGCGACCTCGACCACGACCGACTCCCGGCCCGGACAGGGGAGTGTCTCGATCGCTCGGGCTCGCCAGCAGCATGAGGATGATGCCGCCCGCTTCTCACCGCCATCGCGGCGTGCCGAGGTCGGTTCGGTCACCGACATCCTCATTCCCTCCGCGGCCGCCCCGATCGCGGCTCGCATCTACCGCCCGGTCGCCGAGCCGGTGGGCGCCTTGCTGTGGATTCACGGTGGCGGCTGGGTGACCGGCAGCATCGAGACGGCGGATGCGATCGCCCGCGCCCTCTGCGCCCGGTGCGGGCTCAGCGTGGTCTCGACCTCCTATCGGCTCGCTCCGGAGTACCCCTTCCCCCACGGGCTCGACGACGTTCGCTCCGCTACCGAGTGGATGCTGACGAATCGGGCTCAGCTCGGCGGCGCCTCAACGCCGGTGCTCGTCGGGGGTGATAGCGCGGGCGGCAATCTGGCGGCAGTTGTCGCTCGTGACTTCGGTCGAGAGGCGATCACGGGGCAGGTGCTCGTGTATCCCGTGGTCGCCCTCGATCAGCCGCAGGACGCCTTCCCCTCGCGGGTGGTGAACGGGTCCGGCTTCTACGTCGAGTGGAGCGACGTGGCCTGGGCCATCGAGAAGTACGTGCTCCCGACCGAGCGCGGCGATCACCGGGTGTCTCCGCTCAACGCGGACGCCGCGGGGAGCCCTCCGGCCGTGATCGTGGTGGCCGGCTTCGACCCTCTGCGTGACGAGGGGGTCGCGTTCGCGAACCTGCTCACGCGTGCCGGCGTCGAGGTGGAACTCCTGGAGTTCCCCGCTCTCGTTCACGGTGCCTTCGACATGACGGGCAGAGCGCCCTCGGCCGAGGCCGCCCTGTCGGTGCTGGCGTCGGCGATCGACGGGCTGGTGGCGCGATGAGTGTCGAGTCCGAATCGCAGACCGCCCGGGCTCGCCTGATCGCTCAGTTCTTCCACCTCGAGAAACTTCCGATGTTGGCACGTGCCGGACTCCGGGCCGCCGATCTCCTCGAGATCTCGGCGCGCATCGCCGACGCGTCACCGGAGGCGCTGCGGGAACAGCGCGAACTGCTCGAGCGCGAAGCGGCCACCTGTGCGGACGAGCTGCTCGCCGACGCGGAGTTCGCCGCGGGCGTGCGTCGATTGCCCTTCCGACACGGCGATGTCATCGTCGCCGTGGGCGACTCGATCACCGATGACGCCACCTCGTGGGCGCACATCCTCGATCGCGTCCTGGCGACGGCGGTGCCGGGAGTCGTCGTGCGCAATCACGGCATCACGGGGAATACCACCGGTGAGGTGCTGCATCGGCTCGACCTGATCGCGCGGGAGCGGCCGAACTGGGTGATCCAGATGATCGGGACCAACGACGCACGTCGTCACGGGGCGCTGCGCACGATGACCACGAGCCCGCAGGAGACCGCCCGCAACCTCGGCGTGCTGGCGAGGTTCGTGCGCGTCGAGCTCGCAGCCCGACACGTCGTGATGACGCCACCACCGACCATCGACGAATGGGTGACCCAGTGGGCGCCCTTCGATGTCGAGGCGATCACCTGGTACGCCGAGGACGTGCAGGTCATCGCGGATCTCGTGCTCGCCGAATCGGCAGAAGCGATCGACCTCCACGCGGCCTTCCGCCGCGCCGCCGAGACCACGCTTCTGCTGCCCGACGGAGTGCATCCCAACGCGGTCGGCCAACGGCTCATCGTCCGGACGCTCGTCGATTCCCTGAACTCCATCCATCCCTGAATACCCATCGCAACGACAGAGAGGTCACCATGCACACCACCCAACGCACCATCACCCTGGGGGCGCTCGCGCTCTCGGCACTCCTCGCCCTGAGCGCCTGCGGGGCGGTCTCCGGCGGATCGACGGACGACGGTCAGAGCGGCTCCACCGAACTGCGCGAGGTCGCGACCGTGACGTACGTCAACCCGGCCCCGTTCTACCCCGCCTTCGACACCGTCGCCCAGTGCCTCATCGAGGAGGGCGAGTCCTTCGGCTGGAAGGTCAACGTCGTCGGAACGGCGGGGAGCGCGGTCGACAACCAGGGTGCGATCGACCTGATCTCGCAGGCGATCACCAACGGAACTGACGCGCTCGTCGTGTTCCCGACGATTCCGGAACTCTTCACGCCGGTCATCAAGCAGGCGCGCGATGCCGGCATCTACGTGGTCGCGCAGAACGCCGGCGACCCGAGCACCGGTCAGCAGACCCAGGTCGGCACCGATGCCTACGAGCTCGGCCAGATCATCGCTGAGGGCCTCGGGTCGACCGTGCCGGATGCCCAGGTCGGCGTGCTCTCCGGCTCGGCGAGTACGACGCCGCACGTGCAGGAGCTCACGGGCTTCGAGGACTACGCCGCGGACAACTTCCCCGGGATGACGGTCGTCGCGAGCGAGTACAACAACGGCGATGCCACGAAGTCCCCGGAGATCTGGTCGAACATGCTGACCGCGCACCCTGAGATCACGGCGCTGTTCGCCATTCAGGGCACCGATGTCGCCGCCGCCATCACCGCCATCGCGGAACGCGGACTCACCGGCAAGGTGCAGGTGGTCGCCGCCGACCTGACTCCGGATCACCGGGCTGCGATCGAGGCGGGCACCCTGCTCGGCGTCGGCGAGCAGGGTTGGTGCGAGGCCGGGACGAAGTCGGCCGACGCGATCAAGGATCTGTCGGAGGGCAAGGACGTGCCCGAGACGATCCCGACCACCAGCACCTGGTACACGAAGGACAACCTCCCCGCGGAGTGAGTCGTCGGCGCCGGCGGGGTCCCGCCCGCGCCTCCTCTCGTCAACCGACCGCCGAGTGGATCTCGTGCAGGAAGCAGTCAGCACATGAAAGGCATCCTTCGCCGTGTGGGCGCAGGGCAGCAGCTGGGCCTGATCGTGATCATCATCACGCTCATGGCGGTGGCCAGCATCATCAATCCGATCGCCTTGAACCCCGGAAACCTGGTCGAGATCCTGCGGTCGTCGTCGATCTACTTCATCGGAGCGAGTGCGGCGACGTTGCTCATCGTGGGCGGCGGGCTCGATCTCTCGATCGGATCCGTGTTCGCGGTCGGTGGGGTCACCGCCGGCTTCGTGATGAACGCGGGCGCCCCGTGGCCGCTCGCGATCCTGGCCGGGGTGGCCATGAGCGCAGTCCTGGGCGCCGTGAACGCACTGCTGATCGTCGGGGTGAAGATCCCGCCGTTCATCGCCACGCTCTCGATGCTGTTCATCGCCAGCGGCCTGGTCATCGTGACCACTTCGGGAACCCCTCGGTTCGGCTTCCCGGCGGGGTTCACCGACGTCGCGCAGCTCAATCTGTTCGGTGTCCCCCTGCTGGTGTACTACGCCGTGCTCATCGGCATCGTCGCG